>PMIQ01000214.1 GCA_003157175.1 Chloroflexota bacterium | reverse complement strand
CGCTTGCCGTCCAGCTCGGTTCAACGCGCGAGCGCGGCGTCGAGGGTGAGCCCCGTTTCGCTCTCGGAGAGCTCCCAGAGCTGGACGAGCTGCTCCGGTCTGTCCATGTTCGACCCAACCTTGCGGACCACCGGCGCGCCGAAGGAGAGCCACCGGGGCGCGTAGAGCGTGCCTCCGACCGCGGTCGGATCGGTGCCGGCCCGAAGCTGGCAGAGGGCTCCATTGGCGGCTGCCTGGGCGATCAGCGGAGAAGTGATGAGCCAGAATCGCTGCTGCCAGCCTTTCATGGCTTTGGCGCTCGTGGCCTGGAGATCGGTCCTGGCGAACCCGGGGTCGGCGGCGTAGGCGGTCACGCTCCGACCCGCGAGACGACGGTTGAGCTCCAGGGCGAACTGGAGATCCGCGCGCTTCGACATCCCATATGCAACCCAGGGTTTGTAGCAGCCGTGCATGTGCGGGTTNNCATCAGCTGCATCGTCAGCGCGAAATGCCCCAGGTGGTTCGTCCCGAACTGGGTCTCGAACCCGTCCGCCGTCCTGCCCTCGGGCACGGCCATGACTCCGGCGTTGTTGAACAGCAGATCGATCCTGGGATGGACCGCCTTCACCGCGGCGGCGAACTCGGCGATCGCCGCGAGCGAGCCCAGATCGAGCTTGACGACCTCCAGCGACGCGCCCGGCACCGCCGCCTCGACGGCCTTTCGGGCGGTCTCCGCCTTGTCCAGGTTGCGCGCGCCGATCACGACGTGGGCCCCGTGGGCCGCGAGATGACGCACCGTCGCCAGCCCCAGGCCGCCGTTTCCGCCCGTCACGACCGCCGTCTTTCCCGATTGATCGGGGATGTCGCTCGCCTTCCAGCCCATGCCCCTGTCCTTTCGTGTGGCGCCTCAGACTAGCAGCCCGCGGTCTCGAGAGCCGGCCTCGAGGCCTCCGGACGAGGGTCGACACTCTTCATGGCTCTCGGCCTCGCGCCACCGTTAGGCTGTGCGTGCGCTCGAACTCCAGCGGCGCAAACCCCGGGCTGTCGCCCGGACGCGGCGGGAGGTCCGATTCCACGTCGCCTCGCGGTGGATTCTCGTCACCGGGATATTGGCGCGGGGCCGTTGGGTGTTACCGGCTCCGCGCGTGAATTGCGCCCATTGGGTGGGGACCGGCCGGCTCGACAACGATGTTGCGCTGGCGGCGGCAGTCGTTGCGCTGCGCCACCCCTACCTCATTCGCCACCTGACGCCATCAGAATGGATGGCCGCCAACCGACACGTACGCTCAAGGAGGAACAGGTGAACGTCGTCCTGTGGATCGCTCAGGTGCTGCTCGCACTGGCCTTCTTCGGTGCCGGCTACGACCAGGCGGTTCTCTACGACGACGCGAAGCGGCGAATGGCCTGGGTTGCCGCTCTGACACACAGACAGGCCGTCGTTATCGGCACCCTGGAGATCCTGGGTGCGGTCGGGTTGATCGTGCCGGCCTTGATCGGCGTGATGCCGTGGCTCACGGCCGTGGCGGCTCTCGCCCTGGCGCTCCTGATGGCGCTGGTCGCCGTCTTCCACATCCGGCGCCACGAGATCCCGCAACTGGCCTTCAGCGGATTCTTCGGTATCGTCGCGGCCCTCGTGGCCGTCGGGCGCTTCTTCGTCGCGCCGTTCTGATCGAGGCCGGGGGCGGGCCGGCCGCCCCTACAACCGCCAGAGCCCGGCGGCGCGCTCGGACACCATCGAGCGGATGAACCCATACTTCGAGCCATGAGCGAAACGCTGGCGCTTGTCCAGGAGATCGCCCGCCGAGCGGGGGCGGTGCTGCGCGACGGGTTCGGGCGCGTGACGCACGTCGAGCACAAGGGCGCGACGGATCTCGTAACGGACTATGACCGCCGGTCGGAGGACTTGATCCTCGCCGCGCTTCGGGCCCGCTTTCCCGACCACGCCGTGCTGGCCGAGGAGAGCGGCGCCAGCGGCGGAGACGGCACCCCCGGCGGCTACCGCTGGCTTGTGGATCCGCTCGATGGCACGACCAACTTCGCGCACGGCCTGCCGACCTTCGCCGTGTCGATAGCGCTAACCCTGGACAACCGCCCGATCGTCGGCGTCGTCTACGACCCGATGCGGGACGAGATGTTCGCCGCCGAGGCCGGCCGGGGCGCGACCCTCAACGGCGACCCTATCCGAGTCTCGGCCGAAACGAGCCTTCAGGAGGCCTTGCTGGCGACGGGGTTCACCTACGACCTCAGGAACGCTCGGCGCGACAACTTCAAGGAATTCGAGGAGATCCACTTCCAGGTGCAGGGGATTCGGCGGGCCGGGGCGGCGGCCCTCGACGGCGCGTGGGTTGGCGCCGGGCGGCTGGATGGCTACTGGGAGTTCGGGATGAAGCCCTGGGACATCGCGGCCGGTGCGCTGATCGTAGAGGAAGCCGGGGGCCGCGCGTCCACGGCCGAAGGAGGCGCGGACTTCGTCAGCAGCGACTCGATCCTCGTCTCCAACGGCCATCTTCACGAGCGAATGCTGGCCATCCTGCGGCAGCCGGGCGGCGAGCCGGGCTGATCGCGGCCGTGACGCCGGGACCGGCACCTTCAGTCCGGCCGGTTCGATGAACAGCCCTCGTGCGTGGCAGACCGCCACGCTGCTGCTCGACGGCCGCGTCCTCGTCGCCGGAGGATGCCTATACCCGTCCGGGGCTCGTGGGCCTGCAGAGGCACTCGCTTCCGCCGAGCTGTACCAGCCATAGGGTTCGCCACCGTCTTCCGCTCCCAACCGCCAATGGCAAACGATTGAGCATCCCCCGCCTACTGCCGGGCGACGGGCCGCATCGGGAAGACGCCGATGACGCCGGGGCTCTCGGGGTCGAGGAGCATCTCGCAGCCGATGTCGCCGGACCTGATCAGGTCGCCCAGGAACCGGGCCTGCTCGGGCGGGAGGCCGACGTAGATCGTGCCGCGCTCGGTGGCCACCGGGCTGACCTCGTCCTCGATCCCCTCGATCTCGAACCGGCGCCGCAGCTCGTGGACGGGCACATAGGGACGGCTCTTGATGAAGCGGCGCATCTGGGCAAGCGTGCAGTTGGAGTGTCTGCCCGGAACCGGGCTGACGTCCTCGTCGACCGCTAGAGCCGCCACGTCCGTCCCGGATTCAGGCACCGGAACGGGCGTGGAGTCGGGCGCCGGCATGGGACTGGACACGCGCCCCGACGGGCGACCCCGTGGCTGGCGTCGCTGGCCGCCAGGCTGGCCGCCGCCGAACGCTCCCCCGCCGCCGCTCGCGCCGTTGGGTCGATACCCGTTCACACGGGCGATCCCGTTCCACGGAACCGAGGCACGTTCGGCGGCCGGCCTCTCGACCGGATCCGCCGCTGCGGCGCCGAGGGCGCCAAAACCGTCGGCGCCGGATCCCGCGGCGTCGGCCGCGCCGAATTCCGCGACGCTCCCCTGCCCCTCCGGCCCGACCGCGCCGGCGGCGCCACCTGGCGCGCCGGCGGCGCTGCCGGGTCCCCCGGCGCCGTTGCCGCCCCCGTGCCGACCGTGACCCCTCCGTCGCGGGCTCATCAGCTGCGTGCCGCCGCCTGTTCGACGGCCTCGGCGGGCGCGGTTCCGGCAAGGACGCGCTCGGCGTAGCGCTCTGCGAAGCGGCTGGCGGCCTGCTCGGGCACGATGGCCTTGATCGAGCTCCGATCCAGCCCGTAGCCGTATTTGATGGCGGCGATGTTATCGTCGATGTACTTCTTGGGCAGCGCGTCGCGCAGGTGCTGGTCGGTGAAATCGACGTTGCAGACGCACAGCAGCCGGCCCAGGGCGATCATGTTGCCGAAAAGGTCGCGGCCGAACTTCTCGACGCCCAGCTGCAGGAACGGGATCTCCTCGCCGCTCTCGCCGGGCTTGGTCAGGCCGATATCGGCGATGAGGTAGTCCGTGCTGAGGTGGGTCGGCCCGCGGTCGGCCAGACGCAGGACGACGTCTGCGCATTCGACCACGAAGTTGGAGATCGGCTCGCGGTCGTAGGCCAGGAAGGCCTCGCTCATGCCCCCCCGAACCGACGAGTCGTAGTCGAACAGGAGCGTCACTTCATAACCCATGACCGCCAGCAGGCTGGCCATGGTGTTGCCGATGACCCGAACGCCCTGACCGCCGACGCCGTCGATGACGATGGACTTGGCCGCCATCCGATCCTCCTCCGCCCTGCCCGGGCCTACTCGCCCGACCCGTTGCCGGACCTGGCCGTACCCGCCACCGGCAGCGGCTGGCCCTTGATGATGCCGGTCTGATGCGGTTCCAGGTGCGTCGTGCCGGGAGGCGCCGCCTTGTACTCGGTGCGGTAGCTCTGGAGCATGTCGTTGGCGCTCGCGAACCCGATCCGCCGGCCGTTGTTCTCGATGCACTGGCTGGCGATATCGACGAACGAGAAGCCCGGCCACTCGATCGCTTCGCGGATCGCCTTCTTCATCGCTCCCTGGTGGTAGACCGTGGTCTTGGCGTAATACGCGTTCGGGTTGGTGTTGACGACGCCCTGCAGGTTGATCGGCGTGTAGGTCGCGCCTGCCGGCGACGAGATCGTGTTCGTGCCCTGGGGCGTGGTGGGCCCGGTCTGACCGCCGGTCAGGCCGTAGATCTCGTTGTTGTTGCACAGAACCGTGATGTTCGGGTTGCGGCGGATCGAGTGGAGCAGATGGTTGCCGCCGATGGAGGCGAGATCGCCGTCGCCGGAGACGACCAGGACGTGCAGCTCGGGCCGCACCATCTTGATCGCCTCGGCCACCGGCAGCGTTCGACCGTGGAGCGTGTACACGGACTCGAAGTTCATGTAGGCGCCCATTCGGCCGGTACAGCCGATCCCGGTCACCAGGACGGTGTTGTTCTTGTCGAGGCCGAGCTCGTCCATGACGGTGGCCAGCTGCGCCATGATCAAGCCGATGCCGCAGCCGGGGCACCAGATGGTCGGGAAGAGATCGGTCTTGAGCTTGTCCTTGACTGCCATTGCGGTGAACCTCTGCGGGGACGCGGTCAGCCGACCCGGGCCGGCGACTCGGAGCCGGACGGCGCGGGCTGTGCCGGAAGCATGCCGATGGCATCGAGGCCTTCGCGAATCGCCTCGAGGCTCATCCGGCCGCCCAGCAGCGGTACGCGCTCGACGCGGCGCAGGAGCATCCGCTCCACGACGTTGGCGTACTGCCCATCGCTGCCTTCGATGACGATGATCTTCTTGTAGCGCGCGGCGATCTCGGTCAGCTCCCTGTCCAGGGTGGGCCAGATCCGGATCGGTCGGAACAGGGCGAAGTGAGGAGCCAGCGGCTGGGCGATGCGGCGGGTGATGCCGAACGCGATCACGAGCGTCTCGGCGTCCTTGTTCCAGCCGTATTCGTAGAAGGCGTACTTCTCCGCCACCTTGAGGCGCTGGTCGCGGGACTCGCGGTACTGGCGGATGTACTCGTCGGCATCCGCGGTCGCCGGCTCACCGTCGGCGTATGTGGCCACGCCCGAGAAGAGCCGGGTGCCGCCCGAGGCGAGGGGCTCGATCGTTCGCGGGACGACCGGCACGTCGATCGTGTCCAGGTCCGCGACTTCGTTGAGATGGCCCAGGAATGCGTCGGACAGGATGATGACCGGGCTGCGGGTCTCCTCCGCCGCGTTGAAGGCGTGGATGGTGTACTCGTAGCACTCGGCCACTGTCGATGGATAGAAGACGAAGCTGGTGTAGTCGCCCGTCGAGCCGTAGCGAGTCTGGTTCAGATCGCCCTGGCCGGGCATCGTCGGCATACCGGTCGCGGGTCCGACGCGCATGACGTTCACGATCACGCACGGGATGCCGACCTTGTGGCCGTAGCCGATCGCCTCCTGCATCAGGCTGAAGCCGGGCCCGGAGGTCGCCGTGAACGACTTCGCGCCCGCCAGGCTGGCGCCGAGAATCGCGTTGGCGCTGGCGATCTCATCCTCTTCCTGCAGGAAGTGAAACTCCGGATGCTTCGACGCGTAAACCGAGGCCTGGGCCAGGATCTCGGACGAGGGGCTGATCGGATAGCCGGCGAAGTGGCTGGCTCCGGCCTTGATGGCGCCGAGCAGCACGGCCTCGTTTCCCTGGACGAGTCGCTTGGTCATCGGTATGTCCCGTCCGATCAGGTCTGGTTGTCGCGGTCGACGTTCGGAGCACTCTCCGTGTCGGTGATGCCGCGATGTGGATCCGTTCCGGCGACGGCCGGTCCCCGGGCGACGTCGGGAATGTGCTGTGGGGCGACATTGCGCGCCGAGGCGGCCTCCTCGGCCTGACTCGCCTGGGGCAGCTTGCCCTTTTCGTCGCGCTTGGGCAGGACCTCGATGGCAAGGTCCGGGCAGTAGCGCTCGCACAGGCCGCAGCGGATGCAGTCNNGATCTCGACGCAGATGTTGCAGCGCTTGCACCACTCGTCGACCCAGCGGATGTTGACGTAGTCGACGATCGTGGGGGCGCGGTGTGGGCGTCGTTTGGGTGGGGTGAGCGTGGTCGTGGCTTGGTCTCCACAGACTGTGCGACTACCGACAGGTGACGCCGGCCCTTGAAGTTTACGGAATCGAGCGCCCGGGCGCAGAAAGCTGATCAGATCGGTTCACATCATGCACCCGTCCGGCCGGGCGCCGCGGCGGCCACGAGGCGCGGCCGCCGGCTCCCCTCCCTGGCGGCGGAGGTCGGCCCTCTCCGCGCCCGGCTCTACTGGACGCGCAGAACCGTCTTCGCCTTGGCCCAGTGCCGCTCGAGCGAGTAGTAGTCGCGCTCCGGCGGGGCGAAGATGTGGACGATGACAGCGCCGAAGTCCAGCAGCGTCCAGTGCGAGTTGGACCCGCCTTCGCGACCGATCGCCCGCACGCCCTCCGCGCGCAGCTGCTCGGCGATGCCGTCGCCGATGGCGCCCAGCTGGCGCTCCGAACCGCCCGAGCAAATGACGAAGTAGTCCGCCATGGAGGTCAGCTCGGACACGTCGAGCAGGACGATGTCGGCGGCCTTCTTGTCCTCGGCCGCATCGACGATCTTGCGGGCGATCTCGAGCGAGCTGAGGCGCATGCCGCGCTGGAGCAGAGTCTCCTCGATGGGCGGCTCGGCCGCGGCTGCCGCTTGCGCGGCGGCTTCGTCCGCCTCGAAGGCGGCCACCTCCAGGTCGGCCAGGGCGTCCTCGGACGAAGCGGGCGCGGCGGCGCGGGCGAGCGGCTTCCGCCGCCGCGGTAGACCGTCCGGGCTTGGCGTCGCGTTCGTCGAGGGCGTGGGGTCGGTCACTTGGGGCGGTCCTCCGAGGGATTGTCCGAAAGATACAGCCGATGGTCGCAGATNNTACGCCTCCACGGCCGGCGGTACCAGATAGCGAATCGAGAGACCGGCGGCGGCGCGGGCACGCACGGCCGACGCGGAGTGGGCCTGCGGCACCGTCGCCACCTCGACGATTCGGCCGGCGCTGTCGCCGAACTGGGCCTCGAGCTGGCGGCGGTCCGGCGGCGGAGTGCCCGGCCGGGGGACGACCGCAAGGCGGCATAGCGACAGAATGCGATCCGGATCACGCCAGGTACCGAGGCCGGCAAGGGCTTCGGTCGAGAGGATGAAGAATAGGTCCCGGGCCACTCCCTCTCGCGCCGCCTCGTCGACCAGGATCTGGAGGGTGTCCGCGGTGTACGAGGGACCGTCGCGCTGCAACTCCATCCGACTGACGGCGAAGCTGGAGTTGCCGGCGATGGCCAGCTCCACCAGGGCGGCGCGATCCTCCGCCGGCGTGATCGCCAGGCCGATCCTGTGGGGCGGAACGGCCGCCGGGACGAATAGCACGCGATCCAGCGAGAGGGCCTCGCGGACCTGCTCGGCGATGACCAGGTGGCCGTAGTGGATCGGGTCGAACGTGCCGCCCAGGATCCCGACTCGCCGATCGGTCGGGGCGAGCGCCGCGCCGGCGCCGGGGCCGGGGGCGCTCGCGGCGCCGGGGCCGTTCGCGGCGGCACTGCTCGCGCCGGCGCTGCTCGCGGCAGCGGCGCCCGGTCCAATCACCGGTCGTCCCACGCGTCGGACTCCCATTCGAGCTCGCTGCCGCCGATGCGCACCATGTCGCCCGGCGCCACTCCCTGGCGTCGCAGCTCGTGATCGATGCCGAGGCGTATCAGCTCCCCCTGGAAGCGCTCGGCGGACTCCTCGACGTCGAAGTTGGTCTGGGCCGCCAGCCGCTCGATCTTGTGGCCGTGCACGACCAGCATCCCGTCCTCGCGGGCCACTGTGAAGGCGTTTCCGGCCGACTCGAGCCGGTGGACGACGATGCCGGCCGGCTCCGGCGGCTCCGCCAGTTCCTCGGCGGAGGGCAGAAGCTTCGACAGACGCTCGCGCAGCTCCACCAGGTTGGCGCCGGTCTCCGCGGAGATCGCCACCGCGGAGACGCCCTGGGCGGCGCGGGCGGCGAGGAATGCCGGCCACGCCTCGGCTGCGGCAGGGCGGTCCATCTTGTTGAAGGCGACCAGAAGCGGCTTGGTCAGGAGCGCCGGATCGTGCGCACCGAGCTCGTCGCGGATGACGTTGTAGCTCCACTCCGGGTCGCGATCGGAGCCGTCCACGACGTGGACCAGGACGCGTGTCCGCTCGACGTGGCGCAGGAAGGCGTGGCCCAGCCCGGCCCCTGAGCTGGCTCCCTCGATCAGGCCCGGCACGTCCGCGATCGTCGGCCGGCGGCTGTCCTCGTCGCCCAGGTCCAGAACGCCCAGGTTCGGCTCGAGAGTGGTGAACGGGTAGTCGGCGATCTTGGGCCGGGCGGCCGTCAGTGCCGCGAGAAGCGTGGACTTGCCCGCGTTGGGCAGCCCCACCAGGCCCACGTCCGCCAGCAGCCGCAGCTCCAGGCGGATCTGGCGCGCCTCGCCCGGCTCGCCGTTCTGGGCATGTTTAGGAGCCTGGTGAGTCGAGGTCGCAAAGTGCACGTTGCCCAGGCCGCCCCGCCCACCGCGCCCCACCATCAGCGTCTGCCCCGACGCAACGAGATCGCCCAGCAGGTCGCCCGACGATTCGTCGAAGACGCCCGTCCCGGGCGGAACCTTCAGGATGAGATCATCGCCGGCCTTGCCGTGCTTCTTCTGGCCGCTGCCCCGTCCTCCAGCCGTGGCCTTGAAGTGGTGCCTGTGGCGGTAGTCGCGCAGGCTCGTCTCGCCCGCATCGACGGTCAGATAGATCGATCCGCCCCGGCCGCCGTCGCCGCCGTCGGGGCCTCCGCGGGGCACGTGGGCTTCGTGCCGAAAGGTCGCGGCGCCATCGCCGCCGTTACCGGCGAAGATCCAGACTCGGACAGAATCGAAGAACACTGGTCAATTCTCGCATGCGGATCGAAAGCGGCTGCGGCGGGCCCCCATTGGATCGAGGCCGAACCGCGCCGCCGGGGGTCGGATAGGCCGAGCTGGTCGGGCCCGCTCAGAGGTAATTGAGCGGGTTCCGGGCGCAGGTTGTGCCTCCGCCCGTCCAGGGGTAGCAGGCCCAGACCTCGAAATGGAGGTGCGGCCCGGTGGCGTTGCCGGTCATGCCGATGTTGCCGATGCGTTGCCCGGCCGATACCACCTGTCCCACGTGGACGAACTCGGCGGAGAGATGGTTGTAGGTGGTCCACAGCTTCCCACCGTGCGACAGCCAGATCACGAGGCCACCGCCGTAGCCCTCGGAGCCGGCGTACTTCCAGCCGGCGAAGATGACCGTCCCGCCGTACGCGGCCACGACGGCGCTGCCCGTCGGGGCCGGGATGTCGATAGCCCGGTGGACGGATGTGTAGCCCTGGCTGAGGTTGGTGTGGCCCGGCACGGGCCATCGAAGTCTGCCACCGTTCCACGCCCTGACCGACTTGGCGGTCGCGGGCTTGGGCGAGGGAATGGCGGGGACCTGGGCGACGGGGATGACCAGCAGCTGGCCCACGGTGAGGCTGGCGTCGGACATCCTGTTGGCGGTCAGGATCTTCTGGGCCGACACCTTGTACTTGGAGGCGAACCCGCTCACGGTGTTGTTCGCCTTGACGGTCACGGTGATCCCGTCATCCGGCGGGATCAGCAACTTCAGCCCGACGCGGATCGATGCGGGGTTGGGAAGGCGGGTTGGGTTGGCCCAGTAGACGGTGTTGCGGCTCAGCCCGAACTTCCCGGCGATCTTGCTCAGGCTGTCGCCACTCTGGACCACGTAGAGCTGGTAGTCGCCGGAGCCGGGGGCGATGGCGACCGTCTGGATGACGTTGTAGACGTTGCTGTCGCCCTGGTCCGAGCCGGCGCCCGTGTCCGCGGTGGTCTGGTCAGTGCCGAGATCCGTGGCAGTACCGAGATCCGTGGCAGTGCCGGAGCCGGCAGCTGCCGAGCTGTCGCTCGAAGCGGCGGCCGGAGCACCCACCGCCGAGACCGGTGTCATCGCGCTGACCGCGGCCACGGCCACGAGAAGCAGGCAGGCGCCCAGCGGAAGGAGGTGGCGGTGGCGCGTGACTCGGGCGAGTGGCCCTCTGAGCGGTTCGGCCCGGCCGGGGGCCTGCGCGGGGCCGGCGGTTCCCGGCGTCCCAGCGCCGCCCAGAAGTTCGCCGACGGAGACGCCGACGGGTCGAACGATCTCGCGCAGCGAAGCCTTCAGCGAGGCCCGCGTAATGCCGAGTTCCAGGCGGATCGGCGTCTCAGGATCGCGCGCGACCAGTCTGCGCAGAGCTCGAAGCGTTGGGCTCGCGGGTGAAGGCAATACAAGACTCCTGCGGCGCGGGACGGGCGTCGGCCGGGCGCAACCCTATCAGAGAGGGAAGAAGGCTGCAATCGACCGGCTCGGCGCCCGAGTGCCGGTCCGGCTTTGGATCAGGCGTCGAGGTTCTTGGTCAGCTTGGCCAGGAAATCGACGTTGTTCTCACTCTTGACGAGGCGGTTGAGCAGCAGCTCCAGGCCTTCGTTCGTTCCGACGGCGGAAAGCATCCGCCTCATGGTCCAGACCATCTTGAGGACAGGCTCCTCGAGGAGCAGCTCCTCGCGGCGCGTACCGGAGCGCTGGACGTCGATCGCCGGGAAGATGCGCTTCTCGGCCAGCTTGCGGTCGAGGATGAGCTCGCTGTTGCCCGTCCCCTTGAATTCCTCGTAGATGACGTCGTCCATACGCGATCCGGTATCTACGAGGCAGGTGCCGATGATCGTGAGCGAGCCGCCTTCTTCGATGTTTCGGGCGGCACCGAAGAAACGCTTGGGCGG
>PMIQ01000012.1 GCA_003157175.1 Chloroflexota bacterium | reverse complement strand
ACCAGCTCGGGAATGACCACGATGTCGTTGGCGCCGAGGTGGGTGCGTTCGTCGTCGAAGACCTCGAATCCGGCTTGGCCGGCGTACCATTGCCATCCCCAATGGCCATAGGTCACGCAGCGCTTACCCGCGTGGCAATAGCGCCGGGCAATTTCCGCCGGCTGGGAGCGGTACACATCCGCCAGGATCCAATCGGAAACCCCGAGCCCCATCCCCAGCAGGGCGGTGCCGGCCAGCGCGCAGAGCGTGCGGGCGCGGCCGAGGTTCGCGGCCTCCGGCCCGAGCGCCAGCAGGGCAAGAATACCGGGCAGGGCGAGCAGCACGTGGCGGATCGCCATGAAGGGCGAGAACGCGACGATGAATCCCATCGCGCCCAGGACCCAGACGGCCAGGAGCCATTCCCGGGAATCGCGGAACCAAAAGGACCGGCCAGAAGCACGGGCGCGAGCCTGTCCCGCGCGGACGGATCTTGCGGCCAGCCCCACCACCAACACCCCATTGCCAAGAAAGACTCCTCGCAGGATCGATTGCACCGCCGGCTCGGGTTGAATGGCGGCGATCCCGACGGCCGCGGTCGCGAAAGCAACGCCCAAGGCGATCACCAGCAACCAGCGGCTCGACCGCGCGCCCACCAGGGCGGGCGCCAATGCGAGCGAGAAAGGCGAGATGGCGCCGAGGGCGATGAGCCACAGAATTTCGCGGCCGACCAACATGCCGAGCCGACGGAGTATTCCCGCCGCGGTCCCGACCGGGACCGGGCGTTCCAGGATGTGCACGCCGCCGTAGTCGAACCAGTTGAAGACCGACCAGACGGCCAGAAAGGCAATCGGCACCAGCAGCGACACCAGGGCTCGCCACCGCCGACGCACGATCAGAACGGCCGCGAGCACCGGCAAGAGGACCAGGCTCGTGTACTTCACCAGGCAAGCGAAACCGGCGACGAGCGCGGCCAGCAGTGGGCTGCGGTCCGGGCGCTCGGAACCCGGGCGGACCAGGGCGTGGAAGAAGGCCAGCCACAATGCCGTTAGCGGGACGTCGACCATCAGATTCTGCGCCGGCAAGAAGGCTGGCCCAAGACAGAACACGGCGGTCCACAGCAGGGGATGGGGCAGGGTCAATCGGCGTGCGAGCGCGTAGAACAGCGCGATGGCCGCGCCGGAAAAGAGGATCCACACGAGATGGAGAGCCAACTCCGCGTGTCGTGGGTATAGTCGCATGACGCCGGCGACAAGGTAGAAGAGAAGGTGCGGCTGATTGAGCTTGTGAACCGGTTCCGCGGTCCGGTCCCAGTTGACCAACCCGGACATTGGCTTGAGCGGCTGCGCGGCGATAACCTCGGCAATCTGCAGATGCGCCGTATCGTCGATGTGGACGGCCTTGGTCACGTCGAACAGGGCCACANNAGAGCACCGGCAGGGGCGGGAAGGTTGGGTGTTTGCCGACGGTCTTGAGCACGCGAACGGTTCTCCAATCAAGCGGACGAGGAGACGCGCGCGAGGACTTCGAGGTAACGCGGCAGCAGGGCCGGGATCGAGTACGAGGATTCCACCCGTCGGCGCGCGGCCGCGCCCATGCGCGCGCGCTCATCGGGGTCGGCGATGAGCGTGACCAGATGTTCTTCCCATTCCTCGTCCGTGGACGCCAGCAGGCCGTCCTGGCCGTTGCTGACGACCTCGACGTTCGCGCCCACCGGCGAGGCCACGCCCGGCCGGCCGAGCGCCATGTACTGGAGCAACTTGAACGCGCACTTGCCTCGGGCATAGTTGGTGTCGGGTAACGGCATCACGCCGATGTCGATGCGCGCCAGATCCTCGGTTTCGCGGTCGGCGCGCCAGGGCACGAACTCGGGCCGCAAATCGTCGAGCTCGCGTGGCGGCGGCCGGTCGCAGATGACCAGGAAACGCGCGCCGGTGCGGCGCAAGGCGCGCCCGATTCCCACGCGCGCGGCGGCGAGCTGGCGGTAGTTTCCGTGCGTTCCGGTCCAACCCACGACCGCGTCTGCCCCAGACACCGGGCGTGGCGCCACGCTCCGGACGCGATTCGTGTCGATGGCGGTCGGGATGATGGTGGTCTTGGCCGGAGCCACGGCGGCCTCGGCCAGCGTGCGATTACCGGCGATCACGTGATCGACCCGTTCTACGAGCCGGCGTAACTTCGATCGGCCGAAGCGATTCAGGTAGATGGCGTCGTCGAAATCGAAGATGGATTTGCGTCCGCGCGCCGCCGCCCGCTCGAGCCCGATCCACGGCCACTCGAACATGGGCCGCTGGAAGAACACGATATCGTCCGCGCGTAGATCGCGCAGCTGCGACAACCGCGAAAGCAGCGCCAGCGGATAGTAGATTGGACGCCAGTCGCGCCAGGGCCGCGGGAGATCCGTGTCGCCGTACACGCTGGGCGCGCACGGGCGTAGCGCGCAGGCGATCCCGGCCTGCCCCAACGCCCGCGCCACCGCATCACCGCGCGCGCGGGCCGCGGGCACTTTGCGTCCTTGCAGGAAGAACACCACGCGGCCGCGAACCAGAGGGGCCTCTGTCGGCTGACAGGCGGTCATCCGCGGTCTCTGCCGCCCGGTCCCAAACGGCGATCTCGGGCCGCGAGGGACGCGCCGCTAACGATGTTTCCGCTTGCCACGTCCGCATGATACCGAGGCACCGCTCGTTGTGGAAGCTGCTTTGGGAGGCACCGACCTCGCCGACCACTCGGCCGACCGCCCATCGGTGTCGACACCAGAGCCCTCATCCGCGACATTTGGATGGAAAACCCGACTTGTGTGACGCTGGTGGAAATGTGGAGTTGGGCCGACGCCGTCGACGCCGCCGTGCTGGCTACCATGGTCTTCCGTCGACGATCGTCCGGCGAGCAACCTCGC
>PMIQ01000013.1:938-3708 GCA_003157175.1 Chloroflexota bacterium | reverse complement strand
AGCGGATCGGCAGGCGGCGTAGTCCCGGCACTGGCATCCGTCGCGGCCGCGGCTGTGTCCGTGTCCCCGAGCACAGCCCCGAGCGCATCGCCGGCACCCATCGTTGCCAGCACGACGGCGCCGTTGGCGAGAGCGTTGCCTTCGATCTGGCCGGCTGAGTAGTAGTCGCCGTTGTACGTGTCCTGGACGGTCTGGACCCCGTTCCTGAGTGTGGCCGCGGCCGGGTTCATGGAGTTCAACTGTTCTTCGAGGCCGACCGCAGAGGGGGCTGTGCGGCGGCGCACTCGCGACCCGCTCTGGCGGCCACCCTATGACTCCGCCGATTCGCCTTCCCAGATGGGAGTGAATTCGGACCGCGTGAGCTGTGCGTGCTCAGCAGCTTGGACAACGGGCGACGTTACGAACAATGTGGTGCGCGCCAGCTGCGGGATCTTGAAGGCATTGACGCCGATCAGCCGGCCGACTTGGAAATCGTAGGACTCGACGCGCATGATGCGGCCGCTACTGGGGAAGCGGACCACTCGGGAGTGGCCTTCATCCAGCGCGTCTATGACGCGACAGCAGTTGAAGAGCCACATCGGCGCATCCGGGCAATCGAGCGGCAGCAGCTCTCCATCAGCGGAAAGCAGATCAGCGAGGGCGGCGAGCGCAGGCTCGCGGAGCACGAGGACGCTTGAGGAATAGTGAGGCATATCGGAATATCGAAGTCGCTTGCGCTCCGACGACTTCAGAACGCGTACGGATGGCGGCCTCCACGTGTAACGCTGCGGTCTACCGTCGAGGTTCATCAATGTCTCGCGAAATGACTCATCGAGCAGGATGACCCATTCCTGACTCTCTGGTGTCGCGGCTTGGAATACCTGGAGTTTCACCAATTGAAGCCACCAAGCAGTTGGTTCTTGAAGTCGCTCAGGACGCCAAGTGCCTCGTCGCGAGAACTGGCCCCGCCCAATGCTGAGTTCAGCGCGTTGTAATAGTTGTTCGTATGTACCGCCGAGTGGTAGCCCGCGGGAAGGAATACGCCGTTCTCAGCCGAGTTGATCCCGATGTTGAACTCGTTGAGGACCGCCCGAGCATCATCGGCCTTCTTTGAACCATATGCGACGATGTGATGGGCGGCTTGGTTAGCTGACTGCTGGGCCCCCGTAGCTTCCGTAATGTTGTTCGACAGAACCTGCGACGGGCAGTTGTGCACCAGCACGCCGCCGGCTCCGACGAAGAAGGAGTGGGCACCCGCGACGGTGAGATCCCACATTCTAGTCGGAGTCGACTCGATGGTGAAGCCGCTGACCGTGGTCGCGTGGCCCGAGTCGGTCCGGACCTGTTCGCCGACCACCAGGGAGCCCGCGAGGACCCAGCCACGATCGGTCGTGAAGAAGGGATGGTTGGGGGTGGTCTGTATCGAGCCTGTGTCGGTCGCCAGATGCTCGATCACAGGATCGGTGTGGACCATGACCGCCACGACCTGGTGCGGCCCGGTCTCACCGGTCTTGGGGTCGTAGGCTTGCACCTGATCGCCGACCTTGAGGCTGCCGATGGCCTCGCTGCCAGCGGGGGTGGCGACCTGCGTATCTGAGCTGAAGGAGTGGGTCGGGCAGCTGGCGAAGTCTTCGGCGTTGGACGCGTCGCTCTCGGCCGCCTCCGCGCCATCGAGGGCCTTCTCGCCCTCGGTTACGCCCTGCTCGATCTTCTCGCCGGTGGCGACGACGTGTTCGGCTTGTTCGCCGGCCTTGACTACGTCCGCTCCGGCCTCGGCTACCTCTGCGGCGCCATGGAGGGCCTCGCCGGCCTTGCCCAGCAGCTCACCGCCGGGGATGACCTCGGCATCTGACCCTATTCCTCATGGCTCATCCGTTCCGAAGATATCGCCCGGCCCACGGGCTACAGATGGCCGAGCCGCGACGTCACGCCGTTCGCGCAGGTAGCGGAGGGAGTGCCAACGGTCGCCGAGGCGCGTCGGTAGCCGCCACCACAGTCCCTGGCTTCAAGCCGACTTGCCTTGGTTGGCCTAGTCGCCGATCGAGACGGCCTCGACCGCATCTCCCGGCGCATAGAGCTTCAACCATCCGTGGACCGTCGCCCCCACCAGCTTGGCCTCCATGTCGTACGTCACCCTGAGCCCTGCCTGGGCTAGCTCTTGAACCACATCGTCAAGGGGCCGCTCAAGTAGGACAACTCCCGCGAGTCTTGGCGCCGCCGGCGTAGTCACCTCAAATAGGGATGCGTGGTCATCCAAGCCATAAGTCACCAGAAACCCTGTCTCGACGAAATGGTCAGTCTCAGTTGGTGCGTGCCACCGCCGAAATGTCCGGTACGGGCCAAGGATAGCTCGAATGGAGGAGCGATCCATCCCCAGTCGCAGCCAGGTGAACCCTTGGTCATCAACGATCTCCCAGTCGGGCGTCGGGTTCTTCATAGCGAGTCGATCATTTCTAGGATCGCGTTGTCGTACTTGCCAGGGAACAAAGATGTGACGTTGTCGATATCCATTTGGATTGCGTCATTAAGTCGCCCCGCTTCGATCAAGGCCCTCTGTTGTGCGCGGTACGCCCCGGCTGCCTTGCTCGAACCCCAGCTTGACGTCTGCATGTGATCCGTTCTGTCCATCTCAATTGCCGGGCCCTTCTCTGTAGGCAAAGAACTTGCGCTGTCTGCCGGCATGTGATGCTTCTCAATCCCGGCGCCCCCCTCCAAATCCTCGTATTTGCCGCCATGGTAGGTCGGCCCGCTGGCGAAGTCTTCGGCCTTGGACGCGTCGCTCTCGGCCGCC
>PMIQ01000013.1:0-808 GCA_003157175.1 Chloroflexota bacterium | reverse complement strand
CGGCATCGCCCAGAGCCTTGGCCGGGTCGATGCTGATGCAGCCCATGCCCATGAAGCCGCAATCGCGATGGGCATCGGCATAGGCCTTGTCGGCGGCGACCTTGTCGGCGGCAGCCTTGGCGGCGGCAGCAGCAGCGGCAGCCTTGTCGGCTGCGGCCTTGGCAGCGGCAGCGGCGGCGCGGGCGGCCGCATCAGGGTCGATGTTGCAGGTGTTGGTAGAGAGACAGGTCGATCCCATGGGCGGCGGCCAGTCGCCGCACCAGTGGGCGTTGTCCGCACAGACGTATCCGGCGGTATGTCCGTCGGGATCTACGAGCGTCGCCGGGTTGGCACTGGCATACAGGTAACGATTGAGCGTGAGCGGGTTCTGGGCCGACCCTGCCACCGAGTCGAAGCTCGTGAAGGCGCCGAGAGCCGGGTCGTAGCTGCGGGCCGCGAAGTCATACAGATCGGTCGAGCCTGCGGCGGACTCGAGGATCCGGCCCTGGAAGCGCCACGGCACGTCGATTGAACCGCTTTGAGCTGTCCAGCCGTCGACCGTCTCGCCGTAGGCGTCGTTAGGCGTCGTAGGCGAAGGCATCGTGTGGTGCGCTTCCGAACGGGCGACTACCTGCAGCTGACGCCTGAGTAGCGCGGACCTCGGGCCGGCTTCTGCCGCCAGCCGCCCCGTTTCGAATTGCGCGCTACCCTCGATCGACCGCCGGCTTGCGTCCGTCCGGCCGCCCGCCGCCGCCACCAGGAGCCGAACCCGCGAATGACGATCACCTTCAGGGTCTTCGGGTTTCCGATCACGATCGGTTTCGCCTTC
>PMIQ01000189.1:7566-24392 GCA_003157175.1 Chloroflexota bacterium | reverse complement strand
GACGATGACGGGCCGCGCCGCGGGCCGGACGGCGTGACGGCAAACGAGCCGGCGCCAGAAGTCATACCGGCGACGCCGATGGCGTGGCGGGCAGCGGCAGCGGGCATCCTCGCAGGCGGAGCCGCGGTGGGCTTCCTGGCGGGCCGGAATCGGTTTGGGAACCTCGTCGCGCTTGGCACCGCGGGCGTCGCAATCGGGTGCGCGATTCCGGTGGCAATTGCGACGCGGCGTCCGCCCATCTCACCGGAGGAAGCGGCACAGGCTCTCGACGCGGCGCCGAAATCGCCGACGTTCACGATCCTGGTTGGCGCGCGCGATGAAGCCGGGGTGCTGCCGCGGCTCCTGCGCGACGTGGCCGGCCAGGACTACCGTTCGGCCGGTGGCGGAATCCTTTTCGAGTTGATTGTCGTGGACGATCGCTCAGTTGACGGCAGCGGTGAGGTTGTGACCGCGGCCGCCCGGGAGCTAGGGATCGAAAGCGTCACGCGCGTGATCCGGCGAAGAGGCGAGGGTCTGCCGGACGGGAAGGGAGCCGCCCTGTCCGCCGCCCAGCCCGATGTCTGCCGCGGCGATGTGATCCTGGTGCTCGACGCGGACGCGCGCATCGAGCCCTGCTTCCTGCGCCGCGCGGCCGGATATTTCGCCGCCGGCGCGAAGGCGGTTACCGCCAGGCGTCGGATCATCGACGCCGAGACCGGCTTTCTGGCCGGCGCTCAGGCCGACGAGCAGACCCTGGACGGCGAGCTGAACAGAGGTCGATGGGCATTGGGGGGCTGCTCCGAGTTCCGCGGCAACGGGATCATGATCAGGCGTGAGTTGCTAGCTGCGGCGGGTGGCTGGAGAGCAACCGCCCTGACCGAGGACATCGACCTCTCGAGTCGAGTTGCGGCGATAACAGGCGAGCGAGTTGCGTGGGCGATAGACGCGGAAGTGTGGGAGGAACCGGTCCGGGCTCTCTCAGGGTTGTGGCGGCAGCGGCTGCGCTGGGCCGAGGGAGGCCTGCGGCGTGCTTTCGAGCACGGACCGGCGGTCCTCTCGAGCGCCCGGCTTTCGGCCGCCTCGCGGCTGGATTTCGTTGCCTACGTCGGTCAGCTGGCGGTTCCGGCCGTCGTGGTCGGCGCGGCGGCTGCGACGGCGGTGACCGGCCGAAAGCGGTCGCTGGTCGCCCTCCTGGCCGCCTACCTGGGCATCAGCGCAGGCCTCGGCTGGGACGCTCTGCGCTGGGAAACGCGGCCAGACGGTCGGGCGCTGGGTGGCGCCGAGCGGGCGCGCCGCGCATTGCGAGTCTCGCTGTTCAACGCGCTCTGGCTGGCGGTCATGCCGCGAGCGCTGCTGAACCTCGCCCTCCGAGGCGGCCCGGTGCGGTACGAGAAGATGGCTCACGACGGGTCCGGCGAAACGAGGTGGGACAGCTCGCGGAGCGCGGCGCCGGAACGCTGAGCCCGGTTGGCTCCTGCGCGCGTCGGCCCGTCGAGGCGCGGCGCGTGACCGGCGGACCCGGGCAGGCCGGACGCCCGGGGCTCGACGGCGGAGGCATCCGCCAGATAAGCCGCGGATAAGCGGGCAGCCGTAGAGTCCCGTCGTCGCTTGTTGAGACCGCCCGAGGAGATAAGAACGAGGGGGCGGCCCCAACGGGCGCCACGGCAAGATCGCCGTGCCGTGGATGGTGGTCGATACAGCCGAAAGGAGGTGTTCCCGCGGGAATGTCGTTTGCTCGCTTGCCTTCCTGCCACCCCTGACCGCCGCAGGCAATTCGATCCGCCCGCCGGAATGGGAGGAGATCTAGTGAAACGAGCATTCATGTGGCTCGTTTCGATGGCCGTCGCGGCCTCGACGATCGCGGCGCCAGGCCAGGCCGCCGCAACCTACAACGTGCACGTGTGGTCCAACTCGGACGCGTTCAAGGTCGCGTGCCTGGGTGTCAACGACACCTATCCACTGCAGCTCTACAACCTGTCCGTCGCGCAGCTTGCCAAGCTTGGCTTCGGGCCCGCGATGGGAGCCCTGGGACCCGGATTCACTCGGGCTGCCGTCATGGGCAACGTTGTGAGCGATTGGGCACTGTACGTGCACAGCCACGGCGACAACTACTGGGCGGCGAGCGGCGCGCCCAACATCGACTCGGGGTTCCTCCAGGATCCCGGCACCGGGAAATGCAACAACTCGTCCAAGGACATGATCCGGTCGAGCTCCATCAAGGCCCTGACCCAGGGCACGTTCTACAACGTCGTGATCATGTCGACCTGCATGCTCGGCTCAAACTCGAGCACGATGCCGGCCGCGTTCCAGATCGCGAAGACGAAGCAAGCCACGGACTTCGAGTTCTACCTCAGCTACGTCTATCACACCTGGGACAGCGCCAGCCTCCGGTTCGAGAAAGCGTTCTGGAGCTACGTCAACGGCGGACTGCCCAACTCTCGAACTCTGGCGGCCGGCTTCGCCTATGCGTCGGCCCTTGGCGGCTACGAGGCCGTGAGTTCCAGTGAGCCCTTCCAGGCCAACTGGTGGGGCAACCCGTACTACAACGGGACGCCTCTCTGGCCTGTGTGGAGTTGACCGAGATGAAACCCCTAATCGGCAGTACGAATGTCAAGTTGGCAGCAGGCATGGGCGTCGTGGCCATGTGCCTGGTCATCTCGGCCGGTCACATTGCGGCGGCCCGGTCGTCCTCGGACGCCAGCGGCGCGGTGATCGGGTCTCCCGCCCGGGTCGAAGCGGCCCTGGACGCGGACGCGACTGCTGCGCTTCTCGCCCGCGAGGGCAAGACCCGAAGTGCGTTGGGCTTCCCGATCGGCGTCAGCCGCGTCGGACACCACGTGCAGGATGGCTTCGAGAGCGCTCAATACGATGAGGTCACCGAGCTCGATTCCGCAGGCAGGGTCGAGTCAGTCACTCAGTTCGACTCCAAGGGCCGTCTCCGCAGCGCCGTCCGTCTGGACGTTGGTCCGGCGACGGGCGCACGAGTCGCGCAAGACGTCGCTGTGAAGTCAGCGCAATCGTCGGCCCTGGCCGCGGGCCTGGCGATCGGGATCCCCACCTCGACCGATGCCGATCAGGCGACGCGCGGGTGGACTGTCCACTGGGCCCGGACTCAAGGCGGTGTGCGCGTTCGCGGCGACGAAACGCGCGTCCAGGTGTGGCCCGACGGGAGCATTGAGAGCGTCGCCCGCGTCGAGCATGACCTCGCCGTCGCGCCGACGAACAGGCTGTCCTCGGACGCGGCCCGGCAGATCGCGTCAGCGAACCTCAATCGCTGGTTCGCCGGCCGAAACTCGGGCTACGCAATCCAGAAGCTAGACCTGGAGTGGGTCGGCCCGAACGCCGCTTTCGAACCGTCGAGGATCGGAGCCGCCGAGGCGCCGTACCGGCTCGCCTGGGTCACGCAGGTGAAGCCGTCAGGCGACGCGGCCAACGACGTCTGGCTGCTGAGCCTCTTCGTCGACGCCGGCGACGGCACGATCATCGGTGGAGATTTCGTGGAGTGACGTGATGGGGCTTGGCCATTCGTGGCGCCCTGCCATTTGCGGCCCGCGACCGTCCGGTTGGGCGGCCGCGGGCCGTTTCAGAAAGGGGATTTCATGATCCGGGATCCGTGGTCACGGTTGGCAGGTTTGGGCGCCAGGCGGACGCGACAGCTGGTTCCTATTGCGTTCTGCCTCTCAGTGGCGGCCACTGGCTGCGCGTCCGGCGTCGGCACAGCCGCCCCGACCGTTCCGCCTTCTCCGACGGGCGCCGTCTCGTTCGGCCCCACCGACGGGCCCAACGCCACTGCGCCGTCGTTGGCGGGTTCAACGACTGGATCCGTGCCACAGCTCCTGGTCCTGGCCGACGGTGTCCAGGGCGGCGTGGGGCTCTGGACGGACACAGGCGGCAGCTGGGCCGCCAGGTGGCCGTTGCCGGGAGCTACCGTTCTCGGACGTGACGGGCAGACTCTGGTTCTCGCGATCAATGGTGCGTTGGAGTTCCGAGCGGAAAGCAGTCCGCAGACCCCGGCAAAGAGCGTGTCGCCGCGACGGGGAACCACGCCCCTCGACGGAGCAGTTGTGGGCGTGGATCGTTCCGACGCCGGCGCGACGGCTATTGCGGTCTCGCAGTCGGGCGGCCTGACGTTCAGTACGGTCGCGGCCGACGGGTCGGCCGCAGACCTCATGCCGGCGCCGGAATCGCCTTTTGGCCCGTCGGTGGCGTGGCTCGACGGCCAGCGGCTCGCCGTGCTGGCCAGCGATGCCCTGCAGGTATCGCGTCTGGCAGTGGTCGACACCGCGAAACACGAGATCGCGCTGCTGACAGGTCTGGGAGGCGTGCGCGTATTCGCTCTCTCGCCGGATCGACGCATGCTGGCGGCCACCACCGAGTCGGCTGTTTACGTGGCGCCGATCGGTGACTGGCTCGCGAACAGAGCGCCATCGGGCGCGATCTCGCTCGACCCCGCACAGGTGGTCTGGGACCTGGCGCTCAACGCCGACGGTACACGTCTCGCGATGCTCTCCGGCACGGAGAACGCAAATGGTGTCGTGGCCGACATTCACGAGCTCACCTACGTTCGCACCGGTTCGAACTGGTCGAAGAAGACCGATTCCGCTGTGCCGTTTAGCCAGGCGGATGGCCAGGTCTGGCTTGACTGAGCACGCGCAGTCCGGCTTCTATTTCGACGGCAGCCCTCTCTCGTGCATGCGGCATCATGACCGACTACATGGCTGAGGTGCACGATGTCCATACGGACATCCCCGGGACGGCCTCGCGAAAGACGGACTGAAGCTACATGACGATCCAGTACTACAGCGATAACGCGTACCACACGACGTGTGGCGCGATCACGCTCTACCGGCAGGTTGACAGCTCCCGGTGGAACTCGGACGCCGCCAGCTGCAGCCACGTTCGATCCTGGACGGTGACGCCATGACCCGGCGCGCCAGTTCTGTCCTCGCGGCTGCACTCAGCCTGCTGGTCGGACTCACGGGTTGCGTCGCACCGGGTGCGACCTTCGCCCCCGGTGCGAGTAGTGGTCGTGCAGCCTTGTCGGTCGCAGACCAGCCGCTGGCGAAGGCACGCGCCTACCCAACAGCGGGCATCACGCTTGCGCCGCCGAAGGTCCAGGTCGGTTCGGTCGCTGCCGCGGTTGCATATGACTTATGCCGTACCGGCATTGCCGACTGCCCGGACGGTCAGCCTACCAGCGTCGAACTTGGCTCGATGACCGACACGTCCTAAGGGACCACCCAGCCTGATGGAACGTTCCGGCAGACACTCAACGACACTTTGGTGTGGGTGTTCAGCTGGAGGAACATCACCTGCCCTGCGAGTTCCGGGGGCGGCGTGTCCAGTCACCCGCCTGCAGCCATCGATGCTGGGCCATCTGGCACCACCGAACCCACGATTTGTGATGAAGTGACATTCGTGGATGCCACGACAGGTGTGTTCCTCTTCACGTACACGGGCCCGCCTGCGCAGTAGAGAGGCGGCGCTCAGACGCAGCGCTCCAAGTGTTGAGGCGCTCGGGTCGCATCCTCGAGCGCTGGCCGTGAGGCCGCTCCAGCCGAGCGCAGGGTCGATGCGATATGATGCGGCGCGCACCCGGGCGGTTAGCTCAGTTGGTTAGAGCGCATGCTTGACATGCATGAGGCCAGAGGTTCAAGTCCTCTACCGCCCACCATCGGAGCCGCGCAGGCGGCGCCGACCAACTGCATATCCAAAGCGACGAGCGGGACACGCTTCGCCGGCAGGATCCAAGGGAGTCGTCGAGGTGGCGAAGGCCACCGCTGAGATCGACGACGATCGTCGCCGGCGCAGGTACCAACCGCGAGTGGCCGGAGGAACCGGCCCGGGATCCGCCCGTTAGAGCGGCTTGAGCGCGCGGCGCCCTGCAGTCACAATCCCAGGCGGCGCGAAGGCGGGTGGAACCGCGAGAGAAGCCTCTCGTCCTGTCGGACGGGAGGCTTTGTGTTCGCTCGACGACCACGCGGCGGCGGTAGCGAAGGTGGACGGACAGGATGAGCAACGACCAGCAGATCCAGGCGGCTCAGTCGGGCGGAGCCGAGCCCACCGAACCCGATGAGTTCTTCGACGCGGTCGAGCGCGGCTCAGTGGATGAGCTCCTGGACGCCGGCGCGCATTCGGATCTCGATGCGATGCGCCATTCGGCCGCCCATGTGATGGCCGAAGCGGTCGTCGGGCTCTTCCCTGACGCGCAGCTCGGCATCGGGCCATCGATCGACGACGGCTTCTACTACGACTTCTTGCTGCCTCGCCCGCTCACCCCAGACGACCTGGCCGTGATCGAGGACGGGATGCGTGCCTCAGTTGCCGCTGATCACCCGTTCATTCGCAAGGAGGTCCCGTTCGATGAAGGACGAGCCTTCTTCGAGGCTCGCAACCAGCCGTTCAAGGTCGAGATCCTCGACGATCTGGCCACCCGATCCAGGGAGGCGGCCGTGCCGCTTCCTCCGACCTCGACCTACCAGCACGGCACGTTCATCGACCTGTGCAAAGGGCCCCACGTGGCCAGCACTGGCAAGATCGGCCCGTTCAAGCTGATGACCGTGGCAGGCGCGTACTGGCGCGGCTCCGAGAAGCGGCCGATGCTGCAGCGTATCTACGGCACCGTGTGGCCGACTCAGGAGGAGCTCGAGGCCTACCTGCACCGCCGTGAGGAGGCCAAGCGGCGCGACCATCGTCGCCTGGGCGTCCAGCTGGACCTCTTCAGCTTCCACGACGTCAGCCCTGGTTCGGCCTTCTGGCACCCCAAGGGGCAGCGTCTGTGGCGCACCCTCGAGACCGCCATCCGAGAGGTCCAGGATCGCCGCGGCTATCAGGAAGTGGCGACGCCGATGCTGGTCCACAAGAAGCTGTGGGAGCAGTCGGGCCACTGGGCCAACTACAAGGACAACATGTTCGTGCTCGAGTCTGAGGGCCAGACCTTCAGCCTCAAGCCGATGAATTGCCCGGAGAGCACCTTCATCTACAAGAGCAAGCTGAGGTCGTACCGCGACCTGCCGCTGCGCTTCTCCGAGTTCGGCCGCTTGCACCGCAACGAGCGGTCCGGCACGCTTTCCGGCCTGACGCGGGTGCGCCACTTCGTCCAGGACGATGCCCACATATACCTCCGGCCCGACCAGCTCCAGGACGAGATCAAGGCGCTGCTGGGAGAGGTCTACGAGGTCTACGGGTGGTTTGGCCTGGAACCGAAATTCACTTTCGGGACTAGGCCCGACAAGGCTCTCGGCGATCCCGCTCTGTGGGAGACCGCGGAGGCCCAGATCAAGGCCGCGCTGGATTCGCTCGACAAGCCCTACCGCCTGAAGCCCAAGGACGGCGCCTTCTACGCCCCCAAGATCGACATCCAGATCGAGGACGCGTTGGGCCGTGAGTGGCAGACGGCGACCATCCAGGTGGACCTGGTCATGCTGCCCGAGCGCTTCGACTGCACGTACATCGACGAAAACGGTCAGGCCGTACGGCCGATGACGATCCACCGTGCCATCTACGGCTCGCTCGAGAGATTCATCGGCGTCCTGGTGGAGCACTTCGCCGGCGCCTTCCCCGTATGGTGCGCGCCGGTTCAGGTCGTGGTCATTCCGATTGCCGACCGGCACGTCGAGGCTGCGCGCGAGCTGGCGACCCTCTTGAGCGGGCGAAGTCTACGCGTGGAGGTTGACGACTCCGACAGCCGGATGCAGAACAAGATCCGGCTGGCTCAGGAGCAGAAGGTGCCCTACATGCTCGTGCTGGGCGACCGGGAAGTCGAAGCGCGCACCGTCGCGATCCGCAATCGCGCCGGCGAGCAGGAGAACGGCGTCGCCTGGGATGCGTTCATCGACCGGCTGGCCGAGGAAACCGCCGCGCGTCGCCCGTAGGTAGTTCCGGACCGACCGAACGGATGAACTGCGGAGACGATCTCGGACCGGGCCCGAGCACAGCCCCGAACCCCACAGTTAGTGAGCCAGATAAAGGGACCAACCGGTCTTGGTGGGATTGACGATCCAGATCTCCCAACCGGCGGTGGCAGGAGTGATCGCGGGCCAATCAACGCTCACTACGTAAGCGTGGGCCTGATCGATTTGCGGCATCCAGTTCGCCCCTTCGATCCACTGGCGCAGCGTCAGTGTGTTGGACGGGCTCAACTCCTCCCGGTAGGTCGCGCCGGCGGCGGCCAGGAACGTGGTTCGCTCTTTGGTGAAACCCGCGAGCGTGCCCCACTTGGCGTAACTCTGGGTGCTCTTGCTGAGCCGGGCCCAGGCCGTCGCATAGTCGCCCGCAAGCAGAGCCTGCTCGTAATTCCTGACCACGTAAAAGGCTCCGGGCCCGCCCGTAGGCAGAGGAGTCGGCGTCGCGTTGGGGTCGGTCGGCGTTGGGGTCGCCGTCGGGGTCGCCGTCGGGGAGGGTGTGGGAGTCGGAGATGGAGTGGCCGTCGGAGATGGAGTGGGAGTCGGGGAGGGTGTGGGAGTCGGGCTCTGGCATCCGGCAATTGCCGCCACGACCAGGAACAGAGCCAGTGCAGACGCCAGAATCGATCGCCCCATGATCGCTCCTCAGAACAACTTGGTGGGTAACGATGGCATCATCACACACCGCTCGCAAAACGACGGCGGAACGCCGCGAAACGTGTCGGTCGCGCGTTTGCCGGTGCCGGAATCCCTGTGCTATAGTCCCGCGGGCGACCGCCCGGCGCAGCCGTGCCCCGGGCTGGCGCGCTCGCCTGTTTCCGGGCAGAGTAACCCGGTCGCCGGCAACCGGAACACGCACAGAAGGGGTTCGCCATCAGCCGAGACCTGCGCATCAATCAGATGATCCGTGTATTCGACGTACGGGTCGTCGACGAAGACGGTAGCCAGCTTGGCGTCATGCGAACAGCCGACGCCTTGAGGCTTGCGCAGGAGCGGGGGCTCGATCTGGTGGAGGTCGCACCGCTGGCCAGTCCCCCCGTGGCGCGACTCCTGGATTTCGGTCAGTACAAGTACGAGCTGACCAAGCGTGAGAAGGAAGCCAAACGGCGGCAGCGGTCCGTTACGTTCAAGGAAGTGCGTCTCAAGCCGAAGATCGGGATAGGCGACTTCGACACAAAGGTTCGGCGGGCGATCGAGTTTCTGGAGGAAGGTGACAGGGTCAAGGTTGCGGTCCAGTTCCGTGGCCGTGAGCTGACTCACCCGCAGATCGGGCGCGATCTCCTGGACAAGTTCGCGGACCAGATCAAGGATCACGGCGTCGTCGAGCGACCCCCGTTGCTCGAAGGCAAATCGATGCACATAAGCGTGGCCTCGGTTCACAAGCCAAAGGCGCACGAGCCGACACCGGCCGCAGCGGCCAAGAGCCACGCAGGCACAGATGAAGACGGGGCGCCCATTCCGGGCGCCGAAGAGGAAACAAGTAGCGTGGAGACCCCGGTCAATCCGGTGGCTCCCGGACCCGAGCCGGACGACGGCGCGGCGCCAAATGGGAAGGTGAACTGACGTGCCCAAGATGAAAAGCCACAAGGGGGCCCAGAAGCGGATCGGGGTCACCGGGAGTGGCAAGGCGGTCCGGGTCAAGTCGTGGCGCGGACACCACCTCGAGCTGAAGTCCTCGCGGCGCACGCGCCGCTATGAGGGCAAGGAGCTCGTCAGTGGCTCGTCTCTGGATCAGGTCCGCCGGCTGCTACCGTACCTGGGAGTCTGATCTTCGATGGCACGCGTCAAGCGAGGCGTAACAGCCCATCGCCGCCACAAGCGGCTTCTAAACGACGCCGAAGGTCGCACCGGCACTAACTCGAAGCTCGTCCGGCGCGCCCATGAGTCGATGCTTCATGCGCTGGCGTACGCGACCCGCGACCGCAAGCAGCGCAAGCGCCAGATGCGCGAGCTCTGGATCATTCGCATCAACGCGGCCGCTCGCCAGAACGGCATCACCTACGGCAAGTTCATCGCCGGCCTCAAGGCCGCGAACATCGACCTCGATCGCAAGATCCTGGCCGACCTCGCGGTTCGCGACGCTGCCGCCTTCGCGCAGGTCGTGGCAGTCGCGGGTAGGGCCCCGGCCTGACCATCCCCGGCCGGAGACGGCCGGTCACCAGGAACAAAAGGCGAGGACGGAGAAGAGGCGAGGACAGATCCACCAGGGAGGACGGGTCGGCGACTGGAAGCCCGTCCGGGATCGATCTCGCCGGTTCGCTCCGGAGCCGTCCGCGGAACCCCTGACGAACAGGCGTTTGGGCGAGTAGGCGAACCGGCCGGTCCCCGATATCGGGCCCACAGAGCGCTCTGGCGGCCTCCCGGCCGTCGGGGAAGCGGGGTGGTACCGCGAGCCCTCGACTCGTCCCCGTGTCCGATTTGGACGCGGACTGTCGGGGGTTCTAGATTCCTGGAGCAACCCGGTGGGCGCCGAGCCGCCCGGCCCGATGAGAGAACGAGGAAACGTGGCGTGGACTTCGAGAGCCTGAGCGGCGACCTTCATCGCCTTATGGATCATGCGCTGGCTGAGATCGCCGAAACGGCCGATCCGGCGGCGCTCGACGAGTTGCAGATTCGATACCTGGGCAAGAAGGGCGATCTAACGGCCGTCCTGCGCGGGATCGGGGCGCTGCCGCCGGAAGACAGGCCGCGCGTCGGGGCCGTGGCCAACGAGATCGGAGAAGCTGTCAAGGCGGCGCTCGCCGAACGCGGCACCGAGCTGCGGTCCGTCGTGCAGGCGCAGCGACTCGCGGCGGAGAAGGTTGACGTGACTCTGCCGGGTCGGACCGTTCCCCGCGGCACGCTCCACCCCATTCCCGAGACAATCGCGGCCATCGCCGAGGTCTTCGGGCAGTTCGGGTTCATGGTCTATGAGGGGCCCGAGATCGAGGACGACCTGACCAACTTCCAGATGCTCAACATCGCGCCCGACCATCCGGCTCGGGACCTTTGGGACACGCTCTACGTGGACATTCCAGGGCACCTGCTGCGGACCCACACGAGCCCCGGCCAGATCCGGGTGATGCAGTCGACCAGGCCTCCGATCCGGGCGCTTCTCCCGGGTCGCTGCTTCCGCTATGAAGCCGTCGACGCCAGCCATGGCTTCGAGTTCTTCCAGGTCGAAGGTCTGATGGTCGACGAGGGAACCTCCATGGCGGACCTCAAGGGCCTGCTCGACGAGTTTGCCCACGCCTTGTTCGGGCCGCGCAAGACGCGCTTCCGGCCCGGCTACTACCCATTCACGGAGCCATCGGTCGCGTTCGACGTCGAGTGCGTGGTCTGCGGCGGCGTGGGCTGTCCGGCCTGCTCCAAGACGGGCTGGATGACGATCCTCGGCGCCGGCATGGTCCACCCCGTCGTCCTCCAGTACGGTGGCATCGACCCCGAGCGATACCAGGGCTTCGCCTTCGGCATGGGCGTGGAGCGCATCTCCAATCTGCGCCATGCCGTGCCGGACCTGCGCTACTACCTGGAGAACGACCTGCGCTTCCTGGAGCAGTTCCGATGAGAGTCCCGCTTAGCTGGCTGCGCGAGTACGTCGACGTCCAGCTGTCGCCCGAACAGCTGGCCGAGCGACTGACGCTCCTGGGCATGGAGGTCAAGGGCCTCGAGCGCTGGGGTGCCGACTGGCGCTCCGTCGTCGTCGGCGAGCTCCTCACGGTCGAGAAGCACCCACATGCCGATCGCCTCCATTTGACGACCGTCAACGTCGGCTCGGGCGAGCCGCTCCACATCGTCTGCGGCGCCAACAACATCGCTCCCGGCCAGCGCGTGCCGGTCGCCTTGCCGGGCGCCGTCCTGCCCGGAGATCGCCGCATCGAGCGAACCGAGAAGATGGGCATCACCTCGGAGGGAATGCTCTGCTCCGGAGACGAGCTCCACATCACCAGCGACGCGGAGGGCATTCTCATTCTCCCGCCCGCGACGCCGCTGGGTCTCGACCTCAGCGAGCTCTACGGAGACGTGGTCCTGGACGTGGACGTCAAGCCCAATCGGGGTGACGCGCTGTGCCTGCTGGGCCTGGCGCGCGAGGTCGCGGCCGCAACGGGTGCGACGATTCGCTGGCCCGAGATCAAAGTCGAGGAAACGGGCGGTCCAGTAACCGCGAAGCTCAGAGTCGAGATCCGCGAGCCCGAGCTGTGCCCGCGCTTTGTCGGCCGCTGGGTCAGCCAAGCGAAGATCGGTCCCTCGCCGGATTGGGTCCAGATGCGTCTTCAGGCCGCCGGAATGCGCCCCGTGAGCAACGTCGTCGACGCCGCCAACTACGTCATGCTCGAGTTGGGCAAGCCGACTCACACCTTCAACGGGGCAGCCGTGAAGGACGGCATCATCATCGTTCGCCGAGCGCTGGCTGGCGAGCGGCTGGAAACGCTCGACCACGTCGAGCGGGAGCTGACGCCCGACACGCTCATCATCGCCGACCCCACCGGGCCGATCGGCATCGCCGGCATCATGGGCGGCTTCGACAGCGAGATCACGGACTCGACCACTGAGATAGCCATCGAGTCGGCGGTCTTCGACCCGGTGAGCATCCGTCGCACGGGCCATCGATACGCCCTGCGCTCGGAGGCGAGCCTGCGCTTCGAGAAGGGTCAGGAATCCCGCCTGGCTCGAATTGGTGCAGATAGAGTCGCCCAGCTGACCCTCGCCTGGGCCGGCGGCGTCCTATGTGAAGGCCGGGTCGACTCCGCGCCAACGGAGCCGGCGGCTGCACGGCTGGCATTCCGGCCGGCCCGCGTCAACAAGCTGCTGGGCGCCGATATCTCGGTCGACGAACAGCGCAGTCTGCTCCGCCGCGTCGGCGTGGAGACCGAAGAGGGCGCGTCGGGCATGCGCGTTCAGGTGGCCGCCGCCCCAAAGCCGCTGGTCGTCGACTCGGGATCCGAGCCGACGGTCGTGGCGGTCGTGCCGACCTGGCGCCGCGACCTCGCGATCGAAGCGGACCTGGCGGAGGAGATCGCTCGCGTTCGCGGTTACGAGACTACGGCGGCGCACCTACCGGACACGCTGATGCCGGCTTACCGGCCCACGCCCCTGCGGGTCCGGGAGTTGATTCGTCAGACTCTGGCCGGTGTCGGTTTGAGCGAGGTCGTGACGCACGCCCTCGTCTCGCCGCTCGACGAGGCCAGGCTCCTCTGGCCCGACGATGCCGCCGCGCCGGCCGTGCCCGAGAGTGTTGCTGCGCCGTCCGGTGACGACATAGTCGTGACGAATCCGCTTTCGGCGCAGCATTCGGTCTTGCGCCGGCATCTGATCGCCAGCCTGCTGGACGTGCTCTCGCTCAACGAGCGGCAAGGCCGCCCGGACGTCGCCATCTTCGAGATCGGCAAAGGATACGCGCGCATAGATGGCCGGCCACGCGAATGGACTCGTCTGGCCATTCTGCTGACCGGCGCGGCCGAGCCCGCCGCCTGGAACCGCGTCGCCCGCCCGTACGACCTGGATGACGCGAAGGGCATCGTGGAACTGGTGTGCCGGCGCCTGGGCCTTTCTGAGCCCACCTACGTACCCGACCCGCGTGGTTTTCCCTTCCACCCAGGACGAGCGCTCGTGGTCGGGCAGGAGTCGGGAAGCGAGGCCGTGGGCGGCCGCGTGGCGGAGTTACACCCCGACGCCGTGGCGGCGTGGGATCTGCGCGCCCAGCGGGTGATCGTCGCCGAAGTCGCCATCGGTGGGTTGGATGTCGCAGCGCCGACGCGCATGCACGTCGAGCCCATCCCGCGCTTCCCCGAAGTCGAGCGCGACCTGGCCGTCATCGTGGCCGAGTCCCGCACCGCCGCCGAGGTCCACTCGACGATCGAGAGGCACGGCGGGGTTCTACTGCGCCGCGTCCGCCTGTTCGACCTGTACCGCGGTACGCCGCTTGCGGCGACCGAGAAGAGTTTGGCGTACCGGCTCGTGCTCGGGGCGAAGGACCGGACGCTGACGGAGGCGGAAGTCGACGCTGCGATCGTGGCCGTTCGAAAGGGCCTCGAGGTCGACCTGGATGCCCACTTACGGACATAGTCCTGATTGCCGCCGGGAGTCGAACGTCGCCGCGACAAATACTTGCAGGTCACGTGGCGGCCGGTACGCTTACCCCGTTGAACCTCAAACCGATGCACTGGTAAGGTGCATCGCGGCGGTTCAGTCACTGCTAACCTAGCCGCGTTCGCGTTTGAAGCCTCTTCTCCGGCTCAAGGATGACGAGGGACACCGATGATCGGAGCAATCGAGTCCGCGCCGCTGGTCGATCTGGCGATCCTGATCGTCCTGTTTGGCGCCTTCATCGTGGGCACTATGCAGGGCGCAATCCGGCGGATTCTCGGGATCATCTCGATCGTGTTCGCCTTCCTTGTGTCGGCGAACCTGCGCGATCCCGTCGGCGACTACCTGGCCGACCACTGGCAGCAATACCCATTCGGGTACAACCACCTGCTTGCCTTCGTGATCCTCTTCTGCGGCTTGACGGTGGGCTTCTCGGTGCTGATCCAGGGCTTCTACAAGCACACCGAACTCTCGGCGGCCCATCCGATCCTCGACGACATCGTCGGTGGCTTGCTGGGCCTGCTGGAAGCGTTCATCGTGCTGACGATCGTGGTCATAATTTTGGGCTCTTACACGATGCCCGATCCCTTCCCGGGCGAAGTCGACCAGCTTCGGAGCGCCGACCAGCTGATGAGCCAGTCCCACATTGCCGGCGCGATACGTGACACGGTGGCGCCGCCGGTCGTTCACGTGCTGTCGGTCCTGCTGCCCGGCGACCTGGTTTCGACCTTCCCCTGAGCGAGCCTCGTACGGTCCAGGCCAGGCCCCCTTCCTCCGAACGCGTGTACCCGCGCCGCCTTCTTGCGGAGGACTCCGTTGCCGCGGCGCGCGGGCTTCTGGGCGCTCGACTGGTCCGCAGCGACGCGCGCGGCGTAAGAGTTGGCAGGATCGTCGAAGTCGAGGCCTACGTCGGGACCGACGATAGGGCTTCCCACGCGCGCTTCGGGCCGACGAAGCGCAACGGTGTCATGTTCGGCCCGCCGGGTTACGCCTACGTGTACCTTGTCTACGGGATGTACCACTGCCTGAATGTCGTCACCGAACCGCGCGGGTTCGCCGCGGCGGTGCTGGTGCGCTCGATCGAGCCCCTCGAAGGAGGGGACCTGATGCGCCGCGCCCGGGAAGAGTGGGTCGTGGCCCGTGCCGGTCGTCGGAGCTCCGCCGTCGAGAGCACCGCGTGGGCCGCCGCCGCCCGCCAGAGAGTGGCTTCTCTGCCGCTCGCGCGACTCGCCTCCGGGCCGGGTCTGGTCTGTGCCGCCTTCTCGGTCGAACGCGACGAGAATGGCGCCGACCTGTGCGATCCGGCGGCGTCACTCCACCTGGAACAGGCCCGACCCGGCGATTCGGTTCTGGAGCCCGCATTCGGCCCCCGTGTCGGGCTCGGCGCCACGCCGGAACCCTGGCTCGGCAAACCGTGGCGGGTCTGGGCCGCGGGGAACCCCGCGGTGTCGGGACCGAGGACACGCCGGTGACCAGGGCAATGCCCCAAGACTCGGCTGTAGCGCAGTCAACCGCCGCGCCCGGCACCGGCACGCGGATGGATCGGCGCTCGATGGCGCTGTTGGAATTCCCGCTGGTCCGAGCCCGCCTCGCCGCTGCGACCGGGTTCGCGCCTGGTCGTCGCCTGGCGGAGGCTCTGGAGCCCTCCACCGATGCCGTGATCGTGGCCCGCGGGCTCGAGGAGACGACTCAGACGCGCGGTTTCGTGGCCGGGCACCCCGGCGCCGGCATCGGCGGCAGCAAGGACATCGGCCCGGCGCTGGAGCGCGCTGCCCGCGGTGGTCGCCTGGACGCGGGGCAGTTCCTCGACATCGCCTCGACGCTCGAAGCCGCCTCCCGGCTGGCCGAGGCTCTCTCCGGCGAACACCGGCCGATCCTGCGGGATCTCGGCCGCGAGATCCACCCGCTGCCGGCCTTGCGCAGCGTGCTCGGACGCAGCTTCGACCCGACCGGCGACCTGCTGGACACGGCGTCGCCGCGCCTCGGAGGTCTTCGGCGAGCGGTTCGCATCGCCTACGACCGGCTGCGCACTCGGCTCGATCAGCTGGTCCACTCCGGCGACATGGCGGGCGTGCTTCAGGAGCCGCTCGTGACGCTCCGCGGCGGCAGATACGTCATCCCGGTCCGCGCCGACGCTCGAGCCCGAGTCAAGGGCATCGTCCACGACGCATCGGGCAGCGGCCAGACGCTCTTTGTGGAACCGCTCGTGGCCGTGGAGCTCGGCAACGCCTGGCGCGAGTCCCAGGTTGCCGAGCAGGCCGAGGTGGAGCGCATCCTCGACGAGCTTTCGACGCAGGTGGCCGGCCAGGCGCCGCAGCTGCGCGAGACGCTCGAAGCCCTGGCCAGGTTCGACTTCTGGGCCGCCAAGGCTCGTTTGGCGGAGGAGATGGACGCCATCGCCGCCGAGATCGCGCCCCGGCCCGAGATCGTGATGCTGGGAGCGCGTCATCCGGGTCTTTCGGGCCAGGTCGTGCCGATCGACATTCGCCTGGGCGATGGTTACACGGCGCTGCTGATCACGGGCCCCAACACGGGCGGCAAGACGGTGGCGCTTCGGACGCTGGGTCTCTTGAGCCTGATGCACCAGGCCGGCCTGCACGTCCCTGCCGAGACCGGCACCAGGCTGCCGATCCTGCTCGACGTCTACGCCGACATCGGCGACGAGCAGTCGGTGGCTCAGTCTCTTTCCACCTTCAGCGGCCACTTGCGCTCGATCGTTCGAATCGTCGAGGCGGCCGGGCCGAACCACCTGGTTCTGCTCGACGAGCTGGGTGCCGGAACGGACCCGACCGAAGGCTCCGCCCTGGCCCAGGCCCTGCTCGATCACTTCATCAAGGCCGGCGCCCTGGTCGCTGCCACGACCCACTACGCCGAGCT
>PMIQ01000189.1:0-7524 GCA_003157175.1 Chloroflexota bacterium | reverse complement strand
GACGAGCAGCAGGCCTTCGAGGAGACGCTGGCCTCGATCAAGGCCACGCAGATCGAGGCAACCGAAGCCCTGGCGCGGGCGCGAACCGCCGAGGACCGGGCCCGGGTGGCGCTGGCGTCGGCGGAGGACGAACGGCGCCGCGCCCGCCACGAGCGCGACGAATCGGTCAAGGCGGCGCGAGACGAAGCCGAGCGGGTGGTCGAGGATGTCAGAGTCGAAGTGCGGACGATCCGCCGCCAGCTCGAGCGGGAGACGGTGACCCAGCGCAGCCTGGACGAGGGGTTGGAGCGGGCCACCGCACAGGTGGAGCGCCTTCCCGCAACCGAGCCCAAACCGCCGCGAACGATGCCCGTGGGGGCGATCGCCTGGCGGGCCGGCATGCGAGCCCGCAGCATCAGCGGCGGCTGGGAAGGCCGCGTCGCCGCCCTGGAGAAGGGCGGCCGGCGGGCGACCCTGGAGGCGGGCGGGATAAGGGTGACGGTTCCCGTCGAGGACCTTGAGCCGGCGGTCGGCGGAGAAGGGGAGACCGTCGGTGGTGGTTCGCGGCCGGGCGGCGGGCGTTCGATGTCTGGCGGCGATCCGGGGTCGGGGGGGAGCGCGGCGCGGCTGCAGCTGGAGCGTGCTCGCACGGTCGCGTCTTCGCTGGATCTTCGCGGCGCAAAAGTGGTTGAGGCGCTCGAGGTCCTCGACCGCTACCTCGACGATGCCTCGCTGGCCGGCCTGGAGCAGGCCACCATCATCCACGGCCTCGGCACCGGCGCGCTGCGAGATGCGGTCCGCGATTACATNNCCGGGCCAATATGTGGTGCCCGACCGGCGAATCCGAGCTGAGCCCGCATTCGCGGCCGAGGGATGCGAGAATCGGTCAGCCGTGGCCCGGTCCGTCCCGCGTCGCGGCCCTGTGGAGGAGCTGGTGCAGAAAGCGCAAGAGGCCGCTTCCGGCATGCCTCGCGTCGTCGATGCGAGTGGCTGGCCGGCCGCGGATTGGGACGCCCTGGCGGCGCGGAGCCCGCTCGGCGACGCGCTCCAGTCGTACGAATGGGGCGAGGTCAAGCGCAGCCTCGGCTGGACGCCGCTTCGCTACGCTGTGGAGGTGGGCGGCCGCCGCGTCGCCGTCGTCTCCATCCAGGAGCGGCCGCTCATCCGCCGCGCGCCGGGGCCGTTCGCACGCCTGGCCGTCCATTACGCGCCGCGTGGCCCAATCCTGCTGGAGGCGACGCCCGACGCCGCCAGGGCGGCCCTGGAGGCTCTGAGGGGCATTGCCTGCGCCCGTCACAGCCTGACGCTGACCATCGACCCAGGCTGGCGCGAGGACGGCCATCTGGCCGCCACGCTGCCCGGGTCGGGGTTTCGGCCGGCGGCGCGCGAGGTTCAAGTTTCCAGGACCGCGATGGTGATACCGCTGCTTGCCGATGAAGAGGAGCAGCACGCGCTCCTGGACGACTCGACGGCCACCAACATCAACAAGGCTCGGCGAGCGGGCGTGACCACCGAACGGATCGACCTGACGTCGCCGGCCGTCCGCGAGGCGGCCCTGGCCGAGTTCTTCGAGATGCACGCCGCCACCGGCCGGCGCGAGGACTTCCTCGTGCGCGACCGTGACTACGAGCTGAACCAGTGGCGGGGCCTCGGCGTCGCCGGCCTGGCCAGCCTCTGGTTCGCCAGCCTGGAAGGTCGACGGCGGAGCGGGCTGCTGCTCCTCCACTGCGGCCGGTACTTGGTGCTCTTCGCGGCCGGCTCACCGGACGACGCCGACCTGCGCAAGAACCGGGCCAACCACCTGCTGCACTGGTCGATCATGCGTTGGGCTGTGACCGCCGGGTTCGAGGGCTACGATCTCGGCGGCGTGGACACGCATGCGTTCCCGGGCCTGCCCGCCAACAGCTCGCACCCGCTGTGGAACCTGTACGAGTTCAAACGCCGCCTCGGAGCGGTTGGCGAGGTGCGCGTTCGGGCCCACGAATATACGCCGAATGCGATCCTGGGCGCCGCCTGGCGACTGGCCCGGCGCTTCCGGTGAGCGGCAATCTCGGACCGCGCCGGCCGGCCTCGGGGAGCCGCCCCCGCCGGCCGTCGCCGCGCCATGAAGCCTGGCAACCTCGTCGAACGTTCCAGCCGGCGCGCGAAGTCGCGGCGGGCGACGCCGTCCTTGCCGGCGATCCTACTAATCCGGCTACGCCGCGCCTGTCCGACGCGTCTGCCGCCCGGCTCGGCGGTCGTGCGATCGCGATGGCCGGGGTGGTCGTCGTCGCGGGGGTGGTCCTGTCTCGGCTCCTGGGTTGGGTCAGGGTTGCCGTCTTCGCCGCGCAATACGGCACCGGACCGCAGATTTCGGCGTTCTACGTGGCTTTTCGGATTCCAGATACGCTCTTTCAGCTCGTTGCCGCTGGGGCGGTTGGCTCGGCCCTGGTACCCGTCGCCTCCGCACTCCTGGCCAATGGTGAGGATGGGCGGGCGCGCCGCCTCGTAGCCACGATCGCAAACCTCATGGTCATGGCCCTGGTGCCGCTGGCGGTGCTGGTATGGCTGGCAGCGCCGGTGATCGTGCCCATCATCGGACCCAGCAACGACCCGGCGCAGATCGCCCTCGAGATCGACCTGACGCGCTGGATGCTGATCTCGCCGATCTTCCTGGCTATGGCGGCGGCCTTCACGGCGGGGCTTAACGCGTCGGGGATCTTTGGCGCTCCGGCTCTGGCGCCCAACATATACAACCTGGTGATCATCGGCGCCACGGTTGCGTTGACGCCATTCATGGGTATCCAAGGGCTGGCGGTGGGCGTGGTGCTGGGCGCCGCCGGACACATGGGAATCCAGGCCTATGCGGTTCGCAAGCAGGGGCTCTATGGCCTCGTGCTGGATGTCCACGATCCAGCGGTGAAAGAGACGCTCAAGCTCATGGCGCCACGGGCGCTCGGGCTCGGCGTGACCCAGATCGTGTTCCTGGTGAACGGGTTCTTTGCCGTTCAGGCGCATCTCGGGGTAAACCACCTCATCCAGGGCATGGACATCTACACGTACGCCTTCACGGCGCTGCAGATCCCCGTCGGTCTGATCGGCGTGCCGCTCGGGATAGTCCTTCTGCCGCCCCTTTCTCAGGCGATCGCGAGGGGCGACAGGGAGCGGTTCAGCCGGCTCGTCGACCAGGCGCTGAGACTCACGCTGTACGTGGTCGTGCCGCTCACCGGGCTGATGCTGGTCCTTGCGACACCAACAATGACCCTCCTGTTCCAGCGTGGCGCCTTCACACCGGAGGCGACGTCCATCGCGGTACCGGTCTTCGCCGTCTTCCTGTTCGGGCTCGTGGCCCACGTCCTGATCTCGCTCCTCGCCCCGATCTTCTACGCCGGCAAGGACACTCGGACGCCGGTCACGGCCGCCATACTCGCCGTCGCCGTGGACGTGGTTTCGGCCGCTCTGCTGTTCCCGCTCCTTGGCCTCGCTGGCCTGGCGCTGGCCATCGGCCTCGGGGCGTGGGCGGAGGTTGCGATGTTGTTCTACTTCATGCGTCGCCGGCAGGGCTTCGATCTTCGACGCCTCGGTCTGACGGTCGCCTTCGCCGTTCCAGGGGCGTCGCTCGCAGCGGCCGCCGCCCTGGCCGCCGACCGGTTCGTGGCCGGGCTGACGCACGCCTCGACCGCGTTTCCGGCGCTCGTCCTAGAGCTCGGGCTGGCCGGCCTCGCCGGCCTGGGCGTCTACCTGGCGTGGAGTCGCCTGCTGCGGTTACCCGAGCTTACGACCGCCACGGATCTCGTGAAGACGCTCGTGCGCCACTCCTGAGAGTCGGCTACGTGACACTCGGCCTCGACCGCCGAACAGCGAAACGAGCGCCAGCCAGGGGAACATCAGGGCAGCCGTCGGCGTGGGTCCGGAAGTCGGAGTCTCGGGCGGCGTGGGTCCGGAAGTCGGAGAAGCGGTGGGCGTGGGCTTCGGCGTGGGCGTGGGCGTCGGACCCGGCGTGGGAGTCGGACCCAGCGTGGGAGTCGGACCCAGCGTGGGAGTCGGACCCGGCGTGGGAGTGATGCTCGGCGACGGCGACGGCGGCCCGGTGCTTGATGTGCAGTAGGTCTTGGGCGGGAACGGCGCGCCCCAGGTATTCCCATACGGGACCCAGAAGCCGGTCTGATAGAAGTACATGGTTTCGCCGTTGTTGGGGCCGCCCCTCTTGCCGACGCCGGTCATCGCTCGCTGTATCCAGATCTGATCGTAGTTCTGGAAGTTGGTGTTGCCGGCGTCGACGTGGCTCAGGTCCAGGAACCCCCTGGTGTCCTTGATCCCGGGGCAGTCGTTCGTCCACAGCGTGTTCGTGACCGTGTCGATGTCCATCGCGACCTTGGTGTTGTCGTACTGGGTCGGGACCGTCCCGTTGATGAACACCTCTCGGACGGTCTTCGCGGAGTACGGCCCGGGCAGCATCCCGCTGTAGGCATCGACGTTGGCCCAGGTAAGGCCTCCGGGCTGCTTGAAGTCCACTTTTGGAGTGCCGATCGTGACGTCTTGCATGAACGCGTGCCACATGGGCGCGGCAAGCTCCAGAGACATCACACTCCTGCCGGCTGTGTGGTCGCTGTTGCCTGCCCACACTCCCGAGACGATGGCGGGTGAGCTCGGATCGCTGGGCGGGGCCACATAACCGACCGCGAACAGATCCTCAACCTGGTCAGAGGTGCCAGTCTTGAGAGCAGCGACGCGTCGCCCGCCGTCCCACAGCTTGTATTGGCTCCACCAGTTGTTCTGGCTCGGATCGGTGTTGCCCTTGAGCATGTCGGTCATGATGTAGGCGGCCTGCGGGGTCGTCGGATGGGTCGTGGCCGTGGGATTGTTCTTGAGCGACCAAACGACGTTGCCCTTCGAGTCCGTGACGGACAGGATCATGGAGCGCTGGACGAGAGTCCCTGCGTCGGCTATGGCGCCATACGCAGACACGAGGTCGGCCGGCCGGACCTCGACTGTTCCGATGCCGATCGACACGCCGGGATTCGAGTTCGCGGGGAAGGACAGCCCGAAGTCCTGCGCTCGCTGCATCAGGTGGTCGACGCCGTTGATCGAGGCGGCCTTCACAGCCGGGATGTTGAGCGAGTACTGGANNACGTCCATGAACAGCGACGCTGCGGTCATGGTCTGATCCTGGAGACCGACCACGTAGTTGATCGGCTTGAACGACGAACCCGGCTGACGGTAGCCGTTGCTCAGAACATCGAACTGCGGATCGAACAGATTCTGCCCCGGGTGAGCCGGGTCCGGCACGGGCTTCTCATAAAACCCGGCGCTGCCCGCGTAGGCGAGTACCTCACCAGTTCTGTAGTCGACCGCTATCAGGGCCCCGTTGTGCATGTTGGCGGAGCGCAAACCGGTGGACAGACCGGTCGATGGGTTCGGCCCTACGATTCGGTAGTAGTCGTACGGGTCCGACTGAACGGTGACGCCAATGCCAGGTTGCGCCAGGTAGTCAATCGTCGCCGCCTTCGATCCGAGATTGGGAGCCACGATGTAGGCCTTCAGCCACTTCTCGGCCGAAGCTTGCATCGTTGTGTCGAGCGTCGTGACCACCTTGTAGCCGCCGATATCCACCTTCTCACAGTCGGCGGGGTCGACGCCGGCGCCGCACAGCAGGGAGGCCAGCTGTTCGCGCACCTGCTCGTCGAACTGCGGGGCGATCAGGTTGTTCTGCGGCTGCGGATGAACGATCACCGGCTCCGACTCGGCCGCGAGAATGTCCGAGTCGTTGTACTTCCCTCGCAGCAGGCCATCCAGCTGGTTCTGGCGCATGTCCTCGAGGATTTCGTTGCGGCGCAGGACGATCGGCGAACCGGGCGGAACGACGAGTGTCCCGTCGGGCTGCTGGACGGCGTTCTGAACCAGGTCATAGGCGGTGGGGGCCTGCAACAGGGCCGCGATGATGACACTCTGGGCGATCGTCAGACGGCTCAGATCCGTGACCCCGAAATAGCCCTGGGCGGCCGCCGCAATGCCGTAGCTCTGATTGCCGTAGAAGTTCAGGTTCAGGTAGGCGGTGATGATCGTCTCTTTGCCTTCCAGGCCCGGGAACTCCTGAGTGAGCTTCACGGACTGGATTATCTCCTTGATCTTGCGGTCCATGAGGCTGGTGGTCGGCGGGAGGAGCTCCTGCCTGACGAGCTGCTGGGTGATCGTGGAGGCACCTCGCGGGCTCCCGGAGAGGGCGTCGCGGAACGCCGACAGCACGGCGGCCGGATCGAACCCGGTGTTCGTCCAGAAGGTCTTGTCTTCCGCGCTCGTGGTGGCATCGAGGACCACGTTGGGAACGTCGCTGAACTTCAGGACGCGGCGGTTTTCCGAGCCGTACGCGGCCAGCTGGACCTGCCCGGTCTTGTCGTAGAGGGTCGTCTGCTGGTTGAAGTCGATGCTCTGGAGAAGCTGCCTGGGATCCTGGAGATCGCGGCTATAGGTGGCATAGATGTCCACCGCCCCGACGAAGCTGACCGCCCCCAGCAGCACCATGCTCGCGAAGAGAATCATCGGGAGAATCACCGCGAAGCGGCCGATGGCCCCCCCTCGGGAAGCACCCCGACCGTTACGGCGACGGCGTTGGCGGCGGGCGAGGCTGGTCTGCATGGCGGCTCGCAAGATAGCATACGCACAGAGGCGGTCATCGCACCCCCGGCCGCCGGGTCTTCGGACGGGCCGATGGCGAAGCCTGTGACGACAGTTAGGAGCGGGTCTGGCGATGGCTGCAGCTGACACGACAGGCGGGCGAGGGTCCGGGAGCGCTACCAATCAGGCCGGTCTGCTCGACGAGTTGCGCTGGCGGGGCATGCTGCACCAGCACAGCAGCGGCCTGGCGGAGCGGCTCGCGACCGGTCCGCAGATCAAGGGTTACAACGGCTTCGACCCGACGGGGCCTTCGCTGCACATCGGCCACCTCGTGCCGATCTTCGGGCTGATCCAGCTGCAACGGGCCGGCGGCGTGCCGGTGGTCGTGATCGGGGGCGGCACGGCCATGATCGGCGATCCCTCGGGTCGATCGGCCGAACGACTGCTGCTCAGCCGCGCCACGGTCGAGGAGAATGTTGCCGGCATTCAGTCGCAGCTGAGCAAGTTCCTCGATTTCGACGGGCCCAACGGGGCCGAGGTTGTGGACAACTACGAGTGGCTCAGTTCGTACTCGCTGCTGCGCTTCCTGCGCGACATCGGCAAGCACCTGACCGTGCCGTACATGCTGGCCAAGGATTCGGTCCAGATTCGCCTGGACGCGGGCCTGAGCTTCACCGAGTTCAGCTACATGCTCCTGCAGGCCGCGGATTTCCTGCACCTCTATCGCGCCGGCGGCGTGGAGCTGCAGATGGGCGGCGCCGACCAGTGGGGCAACATGACGGCCGGGCTCGAGCTGATCCGCAAGGAGTTCGGGGCGGGCGATGGGCAGGACCTGGGGTTCGCATTGAGCTATCCACTTCTGACCAACGAGAGCGGGGCGAAGTTCGGCAAGACCGCCGTCGGCACGAGCGTCTGGCTCGACCGTGGGAAGACCAGCCCGTTCGCGTTCTA
>PMIQ01000054.1 GCA_003157175.1 Chloroflexota bacterium | reverse complement strand
CGTTTACCTCTGGTATACCGCGGACCCCGCTCTATCTCGCCATCGTGTGGGGGTCTCACAGCGGCTCCCAGCCTTGCGCCGAGGCGGCTCGGAGGGCGTCGGCCGCGAGCTTGCGCCCCCGCTCGTACTGCTCGGCTGACAGGCGCAGACCACGCAGCACCGACTCGATCACGTCGGCGATCAGATCGGCCTGGGCATGGGCGAGCTTGGCCTGGTCGGCTTCGCTCATGGGCGCGCGAGACTGCCCCAGGAGCCGGGTTGGGTGGCTGGCTTGCAGGTAGCGCAGAGCCAGGCGAGCGGCGTCGGGATGCTCACTCGCACGAGCGGCCACGACCGCCTCGAGAGCCGCCATGTTGCCGAGCAGCGCGCGAGTCGCCCCTTTGGCCGAGCGTGGGCGTCGTCGGCCCACACGAGCGCCCTGCGGGCCAGACGCGGCCGAGCCTGTGGAACGTTGCTTGAGCTTGGGCTCGATCGGCTTAGTCATCGATCCGGCTCGCGATCTGGCCGCTGAAGCGCTCCCAACGTCCGAGGACCACGTCGGCGTAGGTCGGATCGATCTCGATCCCGGCGCAGCGCCGGCCGGTCCGCTCGCAGGCGATGAGCGTCGAGCCGGATCCGAGGAACGGATCCAGGAAGAAGTCTCCAGCTGTGGAGCTGTTGGCGATCGCGCGTTCCACTCGAGCTCGTGAGTTGCAGCATCAGGGGCGAGGTTGGATGCTTGCTAGGCAGGAACTCAGCCGGTAGCAAGCGAAAGAGGGACGCACGATGAAGGAGTCAGCCAAGAGGACTTCACCGGTCAGGACGCCGCTCGCGACGCTCTCGCGGCCAACTCCCGGCCACCTCGCCGTCCCGGCTCTCCTGGCCGCGGTCGCCACTGGAGTGGCGGCCTGCTACAACCCCGCCGATCCGGCCCAGGTCCAGCCGTTCGTGATCAGCTTGCTTGCGTTCATCTTCGGTTCCATCGCCCTCACGTTCCTCGTCATCCTGCTCGTGGTCCGCTACTTCCTAAGGAAGCTGGGAGCGATCACCACGCCGATCGCGAACGGCGTCCCCGCGGACGCGATCATCGAGACCATCGCCGATACAGGCTTCACCGCGAGCGCTCCCGGGTTGGGAGCGAACTCGCCACGTTACCGACTCGGGCTGCAGGTGATCCCGGCCGACCAGTTCAGCTCGCCTTACAGAGTCGAGATCACAACCTTCATCCCGCGTATCTACACTCCGCAAATCGTGCCCGGGGCGAAGATCGGGGTNNCCGCCTCGGCCGCGTCCCGACCCAGGACGGCCGATGATCCCGACGCACGCACGCGAGTTTGTTTGGTGCGCACGATCGCGGCATCGTCACGGGAATAGTCGGGGTCGGGAGGCGCAGCCTCGGCCTCGTGTCCGTCTGTCGAGCGGCTGCGGCGGGGCCATCACCACTCGTGGGAATATGTGCGGAGCACGGGAGGCATGGACACGCGGCCCACATCCCGGCCGATGGGCGCCCATATGTCCACCCGGCCAAGTTGGTCGCTTGGTTCGGGAGGGTCCAGCCAGGTGTCTGCGGCAGGCTCGTTAGCGAGAGGAATGGCACTATGGATATCAACGAGGCGATCTCTGGCCGCCGCTCGACACGCGACTACACAGGCCAAGCCGTGGACGAGGAGACCGTTCGGCGTCTGATCGACGCCGCCGTACACGCGCCGAGCGCGTCAAACGGGCAACCCTGGACGTTCACGGTGGTTCGCGACCAGGGCCTGCTCGACCGGATCTCGGATGCTGCGAAGTCTCACGTGCTCGCGACCTTGCCAGATGGACCTCAGTCCGACCGTTACCGGACGATGCTCAGCGATGCGAGCTTCCAGATCTTCTATCACGCCTCGGCGTTGATCCTGATCTCGGGGATCGCGCAAAGGCCATGGGTCGCTGAAGATTGCGCACTGGCTGCCGAGAACCTGATGCTCGCCGCGTATAGCGAGGGACTTGGGACCTGTTGGATCGGCTTCGCGCAGGGCTTCCTGAACACGTCGGAGGGGAAGAACGCGCTCGGCCTCCCTGCGACGTGGGTGCCAGTTGCGCCGATCATCGTTGGCCATCCCAAGGCCGAGATAGCGCCCGTCCCTCGGAAGGAGCCGGAGATCCGCTGGGTTGGCTGATTGTCCGCGCCGCACCGGACGCACCGCTCCCTTCGGAGGATTGGAAGCGGAGCGCGGGCCTGTGAGTCAATGCTGCGATGCGCGCGGTCGGAACCGGATGCCTCCTGGCCGTTTGAACCACGGTCACCCACTCGTGAGGCCCAGGGCGAAACGGGCTTCAGGCCGGTCTGCTACCCAGAACCGTTGCGTGGAATCGAGGTCTCGGTGGGCGGCGCGTATGGACTGCTCCACGATGCCGAAACCTCGGTCCTAAGCGTCGCGATCGTTCGACTGATGGCAGCCCCGGCATACAGCGCCGTGTAGGCGACCCAGGCGGTCGAGGGTGCCACGGCCAGAGCCGTTGCGCAGACGGCGGATCCGGCGCCCGCAGCCGCCGAGGTCGACCCGACGAACCGGCTCTGGCAGTGGACCCGAGCGTTGGCCGGAGCGAGACGGTACAGCCGCTCGTTGGTGGCCAGGGCCCCGGCGTTACCTCCACCACTGAAGAGTGCCGAGCCGACCAGCAGGAATGCGGGCGCCAGCGGATTCACCGGGATTGCCGCGACGCAGCACACGGCCGCGGCTGCCCGAATGGCGAAACTGGCTCGCAGCACGCGGCTCGACGAGCCGCCCAGGAGGAACGAGCCCGCCGCCAGTGAGCCGGCGAGCGCGCCGGCCGCCGCGACGCCGGACAGGGCAACGGCGAAGCCCGCCGACATTCCCAGAACGCTCAGGGCGTATAGCGACTGGGAGGGGATGAGGCCCTGCCCAAAGGAGGCAATCCCGCTGACGTTGGTGAAGCGACGAAACGCGGGCGGCATTTCGGTGCCCCCGGCGGTCTCGCGGGCGACGAGCACTCGCCCTGGATGGGGAAGCCGCGACACGGCCAGCGGAGTCAGCGTCGACGTCATACCGCCGACGAGAAAGAAGGCCACGTAGGCCCATAGGCCGATCGCTCGTGTCCCCGCATCGAGGGCGAAGCCGGCCGGCAGCAGAAGGGCAGTCGAGAGGGCCATGGTGAGGGCCCCCATGCGTGGTCCGACCAGTCGGCGTTCGGGATCGGGCAGCACGACAGCAGTCCAGAGGGTGATGTTCGAGCCCGAGAGGACTCCTGCCGTCTGACCGACTGCCACGGTTACCGAGATGAGCCCGATCCCCATGAGCCCGCTCACGGCGCCGGCGGCCACACTGGCCACGATCGCGGCGAGGACGAAGCCGCGGACCTCAGCCAGGGCCAGACCCAGCGTGAGCCCCCGCAGGTTGCCCTCCAATCGCCGCAGGATCTGTGGTGCGAACGCCTGCAACGCTGCGCCTGCGACCGGGGTGGCGCCGACCACGACCACTAGCGCCGGCGGCGCGCCCAGCCGCAGCAGAAGCGGCACGAAGAGCGCGTCAGAGGCATACGAGGCGGTGAAGGCCTGGCCGACGGCAATCGCCTGGAAGGGCCGGTAGGACGCCGAGGCGAACGCGCGCCAACGTGTGGGCCGGGGCAGATGCATCGTCCACAAGAGTACGCTGACTTCGCGGTCCGCCGGAGGCGCTCTGTCGGCTGGCGGTTGCCGGCGGCCATAGGTCGTCGTCGCTCACGCCCGTCGGATCGTGGTGGTTGGGCCGGATGGCCAGCCTCGACACGACGGCTTGATAGCGCGGTTCTGTAGTCAGGCGATCTCCTCCGGGGCGCGCGACCGCAGCACGATGCTGGTGAACGGAACGCGGATCTCGCGGAAGACCTCGATCGAGACGAGGAATCCTGCAAACAGGAAGACGACTCCCAGGAGCTCGCCAATGAAGAACCCGCTCGTGTTGCCGAACCGGCTCATGCCGCTGGTTATGGCTGGAATCAGGCCTCCGATGGCGATGAGCAGCGTGGCCGGGACCCGGCTGTGGAGACGGCCGGTGAGTAGCGCCGCGAGCGTGCCCGGGATCGAGATGGCCAGGTTTATGACGATCGCGAACGGTGCCACCAGCAGGTTGCCCAGGTAGCGCGCAGGCGACTGGGTTCGACTCAGTGAGTAGCGGATGAGCCGGCGCTTGGGCATGAAGATGTACGTGCTGTAGATGCCGCCCAGGACCAGGGCGAAGGCGCCGGTGATGTTGAAGAACGGCGTCAGCAGCCGCAGGTAGCCCGGGAACAGGTCGCCCGTGGGGATGTGGGTGACCGGGTCGACGACCCAGCCGGGAGCAGGGAGCGCCACTACAACCATCATCAGCGCCGAGACGACGGTGCCCCCGACCACGGCAGCCGCGGCCAGGCGTGGCCAAGCCGAACCGCCGCGGAACGTGTCCACGACGATCGCTGCCGCCAGCACGGCCGCGATCCCGAAATAGAGGATCGGGGCGATGCCGCTGTTGGCGTAGTTGTACTTCGCCTGGGTCAGCGCGGTGAACAGCCCGGCCAGGAAGAGAGAGCCGGCGAAGGCGTAGCCGAAGCGTGTCTTGCCGAGCAGCAGCACGGTGCCCAGCCCAAGCCAGCCGGCCACCCAGATAGCGCCGATCAGGTACCAGGCTCGATACAGCGGTTCGGACCAGCCGAAGGCACCGCCCAGGAATTCGGTGCCGGCGGAGAGGCCATACCAGAGCATGCCGATGGCCCACACGGCCTGGTAGGAGCGCCGCCGCCCGCGCCACTGACCGAACAGGAGCGCGCAGAAGACGAAGCTGAGCAGCGACGAGCAGAACGGCAGGACGACGTTGAAGTTCACTGTGCTCCTCCGATTGGCGCGGGGCCCCAGCGCGCGCCCTAAAGGTTACACGGCCCGATTCGCCGCTGGCCGTGCCCCGGAGCTGTCGCGGGTTCACGTGGGGCGTCTTGCGGTCGATCGGGTCGCTCGCGTCAGGCTGGCACAGAAAGCGACTCCATGACCACGTCGTGGGCATGATTGCGCGATACTCCGTACGCCAGCAGAAAGGAACGGCATCACCGGCGCTTTCCACCGCTCGCTGATGGGTCGGGCCGAAGACGTCATTCCCCACGAGGGACACAACGAAGAGCTGTCGGCTACATGCAACCGGGGGGTTGGACATGCTGAAGCGACGCAAGCGAGAAACGCGCCAGGAATCTGAGGCGAGGTACCGCGGGCTGCTGGAAGCGGCCCCCGACGCGATGGTCGTGGTCAACGGGGCCGGCGACATCGTCCTGCTCAATCTCCAGGCCGAGAGGCAGTTCGGCTTCCAGCGCGACGAACTCGTTGGACAGCCGGTGACGAGCATCATCCCGGAGGGCTTCGCCGAGCGGCTTATCGCGGACGATCTCCGATCCGCGGCTGACGCCCTGGCCCAGCAGATCGGCACCGGACTCGAGCTCATCGGGCGGCGCAACGACGGCACCGAGTTCCCGATAGAGATCATGCTGAGTCCCCTGGGAAGCGCCGAAGGAATCCTGGTCACGGCCGCGATCCGCGACATCAGCGTGCGCAGGGCCGTCGAGGCACAGCTGCTCCAGGCCCAGAAGCTTGAATCGGTCGGCCAGCTCGCCGCGGGGATGGCCCACGACTTCAATAACTTGCTCACTGCAATTCACGGCTACGCCGAGCTCTTGGGTCAGGCTCTACCCGGCGATGACCCTCGCCGAGCCGATCTCGATGAGATCCTGCGGGCGGCGGATCGGGCCGCCGAACTGACGCGTCAGCTGATCGCCTTCTCGCGTCGCCAGATCCTCCGGCCGCGCGTGCTCGATCCTGCCGAAGTCGTCGAGGGCATCGTGCCGATGCTTCGGCGCCTGATGGGCGAGCACATCGCCCTCGTTACCCATAAGGAGCCGGACCTCGGCTACGTCAAGGCCGACCCGAGCCAGCTCGAGCAGGTCATCCTGAACCTCGCCGTCAACGCCCGCGACGCCATGCCCGATGGCGGGGAGTTCACGATCGAGACGGCGAACGTCGAGCTTGACGCCGAATACGCCCGGCTCCACCCGGAGGTCAGCCCCGGCCGCTACGTCCTGCTCTCGTTCACCGATACCGGCGTGGGTATGGGCCCCGAGACCGAGGCCCGCGCCTTTGAGCCCTTCTTCACGACCAAGGAGCCGGGCAATGGGACCGGCCTGGGCCTGCCCACCGTGTACGGGATCGTCAANNGTCGAGGAGGAGGCGACCGCGGTGACTGAGGCGATCACAGTGGGCTCGGCGACGACCGGCACCGAGACGATCCTCCTCGTCGAGGACAACACCGCCGTTCGCGCCTTCGCCCGGCGTGTTCTCGAGGCGCAGGGTTACACGATCCTCGAGGCGGCCTCCGGCGCCGCAGCGCTTACGCTCGCCGCCTCCCGGATCGGGTCGCTAGACATGCTCGTCACCGACGTGGTCATGCCCGGCATGCAGGGCCACCAATTGGCTGACCGACTCTGGGCGGACCGGCCCGATATGCCCGTCCTCTACATCTCCGGCTTCACCGAGAGCTCGGTGATGTCTGACGGGATCTCGAGACGCGAGGTGGCGTTCCTGCCCAAGCCGTTCACCGCCGAAGCGTTGGGGCGCGCGGTGCGAGATGCCATTGATCGACCGAGAGGAGCCGCGCGCCTGGGCTCGTAAGCCGAGGCCTCCGGGGAGCATGGCCTATGCGTCGATCAAGAGGCCGCCTAAGGACGCATCTGACGAGCAGGTAGTATCGACATGGTGGTGCGCTAGGATGCACGTCGGGGCACGCCAGCCGAGCATAGCCAACCTGCGTGAGCCGTGTCTTCGCGCCTGATGCACGAGGAGTGACGTCGTTGTGAGCTCAATCGTCGTCGAGATCCGCGATCAGGTCGCCTGGATCACACTGGCCAGCCCGCCCGTGAATGCCCTGAGCATGACTCTGATCGATGAGCTATCCGCTGCCCTCGTCGCCCACCAACCACCCGAGGTACGGGTCGTCATCATTCGCGCCGCGCCTGGCGCCCGAGTCTTCTCAGCAGGCCACGACGTCCGGGAATTGCCTACGAACGGGCGCGACCCCCTCACCTACAACGATCCATTACGCAAGGTCATCCGCAACGTCGAGAGCCACCCGGCACCGATCATCGCCATGGTTGAAGGTTCGGTCTGGGGAGGCGCGTGCGAGCTGGTCCTCTCGTGCGACCTCGTTGTGGCCGGAGTCGATGCGACGTTCGCCCTCACTCCGGCCCGCCTGGGAGTTCCGTACAACCTGTCGGGCACTCTCAATCTCATGAAGGTCGCCGACATGCATTTCGTGAAGGAGATGTTGTTCGCGGCCCGGCCAGTCAGAGCAGATCGGATGGCCGCCTACGGGGTGGTGAACGCCGTCGTCCCGACCGACGAGCTCGAGCAGACTACCGCCGCGCTCGCAGCCGACATCGCTGCGTCGTCGCCGCTCGTCCACCGGATCATGAAAGAGGAGCTGAGGGTCCTGGCGAACGCCCACCCACTCACGCCGGAGGCGTATGAGCGCATTCAGGCGCTCCGGCGCGAGGTCTATGACAGCGACGACTACCAGGAAGGGATTCGGGCCTTCCTCGAGAAGCGCCGCCCAATCTTCCGGGGGTCATAGACCGCCTTCCGATCGATCTCGATCCTTCTGTGACCGGACACTAACCAGCGATATGGACGACGTCAAGGCGGGTGGTCCTCGCCTACAGCGTCTTCGAGTTTCGCCCCTCCGCCGGCGGTCGTCGGCGTGTTTTGCAGTGCGCCGATCGCCTGGCAGTGGGACCTTTGACCTCATGCTGCGCCTACCGGGAGAGCGTAGGCTTGTTTGGGTCCGTCCGCGGTTGGTTGGCAGGTTAGGCGGTCGGAGACGGGGCAAACCGGACGGCCCGTGTGGTCGCCGGAGAGAGTGGAGATGTGCGTGGTGGGGAATCTGGGCACGCGCCGACAGATCGCGGCATCCGCGGTTCTCTGTGTTGTTGCAGCTACGTTCTTCGGACCGGCACCGTCGGTCGCCAGCGCGGCCAGAACGTCGGCAAACGTCGAGGCGGTCTGCCCTACGGCAATGCCCGGCACGGCTGAGTGTCTAGCGCTGCGGCGCACGGACGTTGTCGCGCCTTCCGGATCGAGGGTCTCGCCTCAAGCGACCACAGGCGCGTATGGTCCCGCTGATCTGCAGAGCGCATACGCACTGCCGACCGGGACCGAAGGCGCCGGCCTTACGGTCGCCGTGGTCGACGCGTATGACCTACCTACGGCGGCGTCCGACTTGGCGTACTACCGAAGTTACTGGGGCCTGCCCGCGTGTACCACGGCGAACGGCTGCTTCCACAAGGTGGATCAGAACGGCGGTACGACCTATCCGAGCACGGCAGTTGGCAAGGGCTGGGATGGCGAGATCGCTCTGGACATCGACATGGTCTCGGC
>PMIQ01000150.1:31114-34514 GCA_003157175.1 Chloroflexota bacterium | reverse complement strand
GCCAACCTGGTCGGCGATCCGGCCGGCTCTACGCGGGTGATTTCGATCGCGGCCTACCACGCTGCGTTCGAGGAGTTCGACTATTCGATGGGCGGCGCAATCTCGATGATCATGGGCGCAGTAATGCTCGCGATCATCGCTGTGGTCCTGGCCTGGCGCAGCACCATGTTCCGAGGGCCGACAGGAGGTAAGGGCTGATGACCGCCACTGCCAACCCTCCCGCCGCGCTCCCGACCGCGCCCCGGCATCGCCGCCGGGTCCCCTCGCTCGGCGCGCTGCTCGTCTGGGGCCTGGTCGCATTCTTCTTCATCAACCTCTTCGCCCTCATCCTGACGGTCTTCCTCGATTCGATCGCGGTGACCTGGTTTGGGGGCTGGCTGCCCGAAGGGTTCACATTCCACTGGTACGGGGACGCCTGGGCGGAGTTCGATCTGACGGACATCCTCACCGTGACCGCGCAGGTCGCGGTGATCGTGGTCGTCGTCTCGGCGCTGATCGGCGTCCCGGCGGCCTACGCCCTGGCCCGGCGCAACTTCCCCGGAAAACGGCTGGTGACCGTTCTGTTCCTGCTGCCGATCCTGATCCCGCCGATTACCTACGGCATCCCGCTTGCGACTGTGCTCTACAAGGTTCAGCTGGCGGGCAGCATCTCGGGCGTAATCTTGGCCAACCTGGTCCCGACGGTGCCGTTCGTGGTGCTGATCATGATTCCGTTCATAGAGCAGATCGACCCCAAGATCGAAGCGGCGGCGCGAATGTGCGGCGCGAGCACGTTGACGATCTTCTTGCGGATCCTGGGACCGTTGATGATCCCGGGCATTCTTGCCGCGGCGATCCTGGTGCTCGTTCGGACGGTCGGCATGTTCGAACTGACATTCCTGACGTCCGGTCCCAGCAGCCAGACCATCGTCGTGGTCCTCTACGATGCGGTCTTCGGGGCCGGCATCCGCGCCCCACAAGAGGTCGATGCGATGGCCGTGATCTACACGGCCTCGATGATGCTGCTTCTTGTCATAGCCCTGCGCTTCGTCAATCCGACTCAGCTCGTGACGCGCGTCGGCGACCGCTGAGTCGAGCCTGCCTGGCCTCCGACCGCCAGCCGGTGGGCGGAGGCCGCCGATCCGGCCGAGTCGCGGCCAGAGACACTCGAAAGGATTGTCATGACCCGAACAGTCGTCGCCCCCGAGCGTGAAGGTGACCTAATCGGACTCGCCCTGGCCGACCTCGAGACCGGCCAGTCGTTCGAGTCGCCGGGCGAGCTCGAGACGGCGGTCGTTGTTCTCAGCGGCGTCGTCGACGTTCAGGCGAACGGCGAATCTCTCGGGTCTGCGGGCGGCCGGTCGTCCGTCTTCGAAGGCCCCGGCCACACGGTCTACGCGCCCGCCGGAACGACTCTCCGGCTCAAGGCCACCGGACCCGCCCAGCTCGCCATCGCGACGGCGCCGACCGGCGCCGGAGCGCCCTCGAAAGCGCGCATCATCGGGCCCGGCGACCAGCGCCTTGCCGAGGTGGGCAAGGGGAACTGGAGCCGAAGCGTCCGCACGATCCTCGGCCCCGAACACGCCGCCGGCCGGCTGCTTCTGGGCGAAACGATCAACCCGCCCGGCAACTGGTCCTCCTACCCTCCGCACAAGCACGACCGGGAGGCGCCGCCCGAGGAGGTTCGGCTCGAGGAGGTATACCTCTTCAAGGTCGACCCGCCCGAGGGCTTCGGGGTCCAGGTCCGATACGACGACGCCGCCACGGAGGCGTTCACGGTTCGCGATGGCGACGTGGCGGTCATCCGGAGCGGCTACCACCCGGTTGTGGCAGCGCCCGGCTACTCGCTCTACTACCTGTGGGTCATGGCCGGCGAGGGCCGCAAGATGATCCCCCACCTCGACCCGGCCCACGCCTGGGTCCAGGAGCCGTAGCCGTGGCGGCCGGTAAACCCGCAGACCGCGGCGGGGCGGGCGCGGGCGGGGCGATCGGAACGCTCCGGCAGGCGGGCGCGATCGAGGAGTCCTTCTTCTCGGTCGACGCCGGCGCGGTGGGGATCCGGGCGGCCGAACTCGGCTGGCAGGTTCTAGCCTGGGCTCCGAACGGCACGCCGTTGCCGGGTGGGATTGCCGGCGACACGATGGAGCTCGGCGGCGGAACGCTGATAACCGGCAACCCGGATCGCGGGAATGCGGCCGCGCTGCGCAAGCTGGTTCCGTGGCTCCGGCCGCGGCTCGTCGGCGGTGCGACCTCGGCCGGCGTCGGCGACCGGATCGGGATCGCCACGCCGGGCCACGCCGCCGCGTTTCGGGCCAACCCGGGCATCTTTCCGGTGTTCGCCCAGCAGTCGGCACGCGAGCTGGCACGGACCGGGCGATCGTTCCAGGACGTTCTGGATGCCGCCACGTTCGGGGCGCTCGCCGCCGGCTGGCGGGACGGGTTCGGGGCCGACGCCGACCATCTCAAGTCGATCGCCGACATCGACGCTGGGATCGACGCCGGCTGCACGATGTTCACCGCCGACCCGATCGAGCTCGTGCCCGACCTGCCGGCCGACGCGCCGGACGGCGCCATCGCCGCCGCATTCTCGGCGGTCCCCTGGTCCGGCCTCGAGGACGAGGCGGCCGCGTTTGCGGCCCGCTATCCCGAACGGCTCGATCTCGACTGCGGCCCGCTCGAGTTGAAGCCGGCTACCCTCCGCGCTGCGGCGGCGCGGTTTGGGGCTGCGGTCGTCCAGGTCGCGGCCATGTACCGCCACCTGGCCGGTGCGCTGGCCCCGGGCTCGTTCGAGTTCGAGGTCGCCGTCGACGAGATCGAGTACCGGACCACGCCCGTCGACCACGTCTACCTGGCGACTGAGCTTCACCGGCTCGGCGTCCGCTGGGTGAGCTTCGCCCCGCGTTTCGTCGGCGAGTTCGAGAAGGGCATCGACTACCTCGGCGATAGGGACCGTCTGGAGGCAGACGTCGAGGTCCATGCCGCGATCGCACGCCGCCTGGGCGGCTACAAGCTGAGCGTCCACTCGGGCTCCGACAAGTTCTCGATCTACGAGGCCGTCGCGCGCGGCACGCGCGACCGGGTCCACCTCAAGACCTCGGGCACGAGCTATCTCGTGGCCCTGGAGACGATCGCGGCGGCCGACCCGGACCTCATGCGCCGCGTCTGGCGGGTGGCTCTCGAGGCGTACACGACGGCCCGGGCCACCTACCACGTATCCGCCACGGCAGCCGGCGCGCCCTCCTCCGACGGGGCTTCCGCCGAGGCACTGGGCCGGCTGCTGGTCGACCCGAACACGCGCGAGATCCTCCATGTCACGTACGGCGCCGTTCTCCACGGCGCTTCGGCCGGCGGCGGGACCGATCTCGGCGACGACCTGCGAGCGGCCATCTGGAGGCAGCGTGAGGCGTACTGGTCGAACCTC
>PMIQ01000150.1:0-31058 GCA_003157175.1 Chloroflexota bacterium | reverse complement strand
GCGGCGCTCGGGGCGAAGGGCGTCCGGGCCGCGGCCGTCGTGGTTGACGCATCGGATCGATCGTCCGTCGAGCAGGCGCACAAAGAGGTCGAGGAGCGTCTCGGCCCGGTCGACATCCTCGTCAACGCGGTCGGCATCAACAGCTCGACGTCGTTCTTCGAGATCGACCTCGAGGAGTGGCACCGCATCCTCGACACGAACCTGACTTCGGCATTCCTGGCCAGCCAGGTCTTCGGGCGAGCGATGGTGGACCGCGGCCAGGGCGGGACGATCATCAACTTTTCGTCGGCTTCCTCGGAGATCCCGCTGTCGCGCGTCCTGGCCTACTCCGTCTCGAAGGCGGGGGTGAACATCCTGACCCGCTACCTGGCCCGCGAGCTGGCGCCGCATGGGATCCGGGTCAACGCCATCGTGCCCGGCTTCTTTCCGGCCGAGCAGAACCGCAAGCTGCTCGACGAGAGCCGGATCGAGTCGATCCTTCGCCACACGCCTGCGGCGCGACTGGGCGAGCCGGACGAATTGGTCGGGACGATGATCTGGCTCGCATCGGAGCGCGCCTCGGGCTTCGTGACCGGGGCCTTGATCCGCGTGGACGGTGGCTTTGGCGCAATGACGATCTGAAACCGCCAGGTCGGCGCCGGGGCGGGACGGCGTCAGGCCGGCCGGCCGCGGGCGATCAGCGCGCCGATCGTGCCCGCCCCGACTCCGTCGTCGATGCCGACGACGGCCACTCCCGGCGCGCAGGACGACAGCATTGCCAGCAGCGCGCTCAACCCGCCGAACGACGCGCCGTAGCCGACGCTCGTCGGGCAGGCGATCACCGGAACTCGAGCCAGACCGCCGACGACGCTGGCGAGCGCGGCGTCCATGCCGGCGATCACGACGATCGCGTCGGCCGCCTCGATCTCCGGCTGCTCGCCGAGCAACCGGTGCAGCCCCGCCACGCCAACGTCGACGATGACGCGGACTCCCGCCCCCAGAAGCGAGGCGACGGTCTCGGCCTCCTCGGCCACGGGCAGGTCCGAGGTGCCAGCGGTCAGCACGAGCAGCCGGCCGCGAGGCTCGGGAACGGCCCGGGGGATGGCCACCAGCCCGGCACGCTCGCGCCAGATCGTCGCGAGGCCGCGCGCTTCCGCCAGGGCCCGGATCGCGGTCGCGTCCTCGGCGGCGGCCCGGGTCACGACGACGCTCGAGTCTTCGTGCTCGAGCTGCGCCTCGACGATCGCGAGCAGCTGGCCGCTGGTCTTGCCCGGCGCATAGACGAATTCCACGACGCCCTGGCGCAGGTTGCGGTGGTGATCCACGCGGGCAAAGCCGAGGTCGCTGAACGGCAGCCGGCGCAGCGACTCGGCCGCGGCCGCGACCGGAACGTTCCCCTCGGCCACGGCCGTGAGCAGCTCTTCCAGAGCGGAAGCGTAGGCGCCATCAGGCGCCTTCGCGCCCGTCACCTCCGCGGCCGCCGCGTCATCCCCGCGCATTCGGGCTGTCTCCGGCGCCGGTTCCCGCGTACGCCGCCGCCGACCAGCTCTCGAACCCGAGCTCGAAGAGACGGCTGCGGACGACGGCCGACCGGCTGTGCAGGTTCGTGAGCTCGTCCGCCTCGACCTCGACGCGGGCATGGCTGCCGAAGTCCCGCACGCGGACCTGGCGGAACCCGAGCAACCGGAGCGCGAGCTCGGCCGCCTCGACGCGTCGCAGACGCGCGGCGGTGATTGCCTCCCCAAACGGGATCCGGCTCGCCAGGCAGGCCGAAGCAGGCCGATCCCAGCCCGCGATCCCGAGCGATCGTGCCAGGACGCGCAGCTGCTCCTTGGTGATGCCGGCTTCGGCGAGAGGCGAGCGGACACTCAGCTCGGCGGCGGCCGTCATGCCGGGGCGGTCGTGCCGCTGCGTATCCGACGCGTTCGTGCCGTCGACGACCCAGGCGTAGCCCTCGGCCCGCGCGATCGCAGCGGCGGCGCCGTAGACCTCGAGCTTGCAGAAGTAGCAGCGCGAACGCGGATTGCGGGCGTAGCGCGAGTCGTCGAGCTCTTTCGTGGGGATCGTCCGCCATCTGGTCCCGTGGCGGCTCGCCTCCCCGGCGGCGACGGCGGCGTCGGCTCGATCCCAGGCCGGCACCGCGGCCGAGTCGCCGGTGAGGGCCAGGCAGCGCTCGCCCAGGAGCGGCGACGTGACGGCGAGCAGGAAGCTCGAGTCGATCCCGCCGGAGAGCGCCAGCACGCAGGAGCCGAGCGCCTCGACGATCTCGACAAGGCGCTCGAACCGCTCGATCGCGTCGCGGTCGCCGGCGGCCGGTCCGATTTGCACTTGGGCCAGCAGGGCCCGGCGGGCCGTGGCCGGCGCCGCCTGAACGGCCGTCGTGGCGGGCTGGATTGGACGTTCGGTGAGGAGGGTGCGGTGGAGCATCGGCCTCCCTACCATACATCCCATCCACCTGCCGCGCCCCGACCCCCCGTAGGGGACCGGAGGCCGGTCGGTGTAGAGTTCGACGCGTCGTCAACCGCGTCGTCGAAGGCCGCGCCGCGCGTGATAGTGGTCCGGCCGAGCCGCGAGAAGTCCCGGGAGGCGAGTCCGCCGATGCACCGCGAGAAGACCCCGCATCCCGTGATCGAGCCCCAGGCGCTCTCCGATCCGCCGGCCCCCGACGGCTCAGGCGCGGCGTCGCACCCCTCCGCGGGCGAGCCGTTCGCCGAGTTCATGCGCGGCAACTTGCCGCGCTGGGCACTCGTCCGGCATCGAATGGATGCGGCCGAAGTGACCGACGTCGCAGCGGCAGTGGCGGAGGCGCTCGAGCCGGTCCGCGCCGCGATCTTGCCCGGGTCGCGGGTCTGCCTGGCCGCGGGCAGCCGCGGCATCGATCGCATCGACGAGGTCGTTCGAGCGGCGGTTGCGTGGGTCCGCGCCGCCGGCGCCGAGGTTTTCGTCGTGCCGGCGATGGGCAGCCACGGCGGCGCCACGCCGGAGGGCCAGCTCGAAGTGCTCGCCTCCTACGGCATGACTCCCGAATCGATCGGCTGCGAGATTCGATCGAGCATGGACACGGTCGAGCTGGGCGAGGTCCGGCCGGGCGTCCCGGTGTTCGTCGATCGTCTGGCCCTCGAAGGCGCCGACGCGATCGTCCCGATCAATCGCGTCAAGCCGCACACCGACTTCAGCGGCGAGATCGAGAGCGGCCTGATGAAGATGATCGCCATCGGGCTGGGCAAGCAGAAGGGCGCCGACACGTTCCATCGCCAGGGCTTTGCCACGTTCCACGAGCTCATCCCGGCGGTCGCCGAGTTCACCATCTCGAAGGTGAACATCCCGTTCGGCCTGGCTCTGGTCGAGAACGGGTACGCCCGGCTGTGGCGGATCGAGGCCGTGCCGCGCGACCGGATCTGGGATCGCGAGCGAGAGCTGCTGGNNACCGGCGCCGGCCCCGACATCCAGAGGATCGTCGTCCGCGATCTGACCGCCGAGACCGAGGGCAATGCCGTCGGCATCGGCATGGCAGATGTGGTGTTGCGGCGAGCCGTCGAGAAGATGGACGCGCACAAGACGTACATGAACTGCATCACGGCCAAGACGCCGGAGGGAGCCCGCGTCGCGCTGACCCTGGACACGGACCGGCAGGCGCTCTCGATCGCCATCGCCAGCGCCATCAAAGTCGAGCCGGCCGATGCCCGGATCGTCCGGATCCGCGACACCAAGCACCTCGAGACGATGTACGTCAGCGAGCCGGCCCTCGCGGAAGTGCTGGCGACCGGGCGCTGTGAGGTCGTCCGGCCGCTCGAGGCCATCGAGTTCGACGCCGACGGGATGCTCACCTCGTCGTTGGAATAGGTCTACGTGCGCCCCGGGGAGCGGTTGAGCCGGTACTCGCCGCCGGCACGCGTCATCAAACCCGCGCCGACCAGATAGCGCCGCAGAGCGGCCACGTCCTCGTAGTACTGGCTCAGCCGCTCGTTTACCTCGCGCTCCGGATACGGCCGATCCTCCCCGAAACAGCGCGCCGCGAGGTAGCGCAGGACCGCCTGGCGCTTGCGCTCCTGGGCCGGGATCGAAACCAGGCGGCCCTCGCGAAGGAAGGCCCGCAGCACCTTCGCGTCATAGGCCGGCAGCGCCTCGCCATCCGGGCCCGGCAGTTCGGCGCCGGCTTCGTCCGCCCGTTCGAGGCCCGCCAGCTGCTTCGAGACCGCCTGCAGGCGATCGACTCGCAAGGCGTACTCCACGTAGGGGCTTCGCGGCGTCGAGTCGACCAGACCGGCCGCCTCGAGCCGCTTGAGGTGATGAACGACCGTCCCGGCCGAAAGCCCGCTTGCCGCCGCCAGCTCCTCGACCGCCATCGGACGCGCGGACAACAGCCCGACCAGCCGCAGGCGCGATGCGTCGGCCAGGGCGCGGAGCGCTTCAAGGAGCTGAGGGTCCATGCCGCAATTATGGGGACGATTTGATGCGCGTCAAATCGTCCCCACCCTGAGTCAGCGCTGTCGCTCCTCGAGCTCCATCTGTTCGAGCGCGACGACGATCGCCAGCGCGAGCGGCACGTCGAAGTCCGGCGCGACCTGCACACCGTAGCTGTCGCGGACGGCGAGCAGCCTGCGCGAGGCGAAGATGACGTCCGTCCCGGCTCGGGTCACGTGGAACTCGCGGTTGATGAAGTCGCCGGTTACGGTGAGCACGTCGCCGCCCGCCAGGGTGATGGTGAAGTGGTCGCCCAGGACGTTTACCAGGGCCTCCTGGATGGTGGCGACCATCTCGTCGCCCCGCTTGACCTCGAAGGTCCGGTGCACGTGCGCCAGCGCCTGGCCGATCTCATAGAGCGGGTTTCCGGCCGGATCTACGAGCGTGTGGGTGCGGCGAAGGCTCAGGAGCTTGCCCTGGACCCCGAATACGTGGTTGCCGGCCGCGTCCTCGATCCACAGGTTGCCGCCGAGCGAAAGGAGCTGCTGGTTCAGGACGAAGGTGTTCGCGCCAAACGACATCGTCGAATCTCCGATGGGGCACTGGTCCCGGCCAGTGTAGGCCCGCGGAACCCGCCCATCGAGCGGCGAATTGCCCTCCGCGGCCCGGCGGGCTAGCCGTGATGGTCAGGGAGACGCCATCGCCGTCGGCCAGCGCGCCCACGGTCCAGTCGCCGGTGGCGGGTTGAATGCGCCCAGACCGGTGTCCGACACGTAGTGAGCCCAGAGGGCAGCACGTCGCGCGCGCACACCTCACGCGAGGCGCGCCGCTCTTCTATCGTTCTGAGAAGTCCGCGACACGGCGGTCCGGGGTCATGGCCGGTCCACGGCCAAAGGTTGGATAGCCGACGAGGTTCGCGGTGGACTAGGGTGCGCCGCATGGACGAGACCAGCAGAACCTGCCCCTGGTGTTCGACGTCGATACCTGCCGGAGTGGCTGCCTGCCCCAAGTGCGGCGCGACAGTCGAGGGCGCGATAGCGCCCGAGATCCCCGGCGCGACAGCCGTCGACGCCAAAGCCACCCTCGGCGGCGATGACGGCAGCCTCCCCGACGCCATCGACCCGACTGCCTGGCTCCGGGCCGGCCGCGACGACCGGGTCGCGAACGAGAAGGCCATCCTCCCGCCCAGCGAGGCCGTCCGCCTCGAGATGCGCAAGATGGAGCTCGAAGCGGAGATCGAGAACGCCGGCGGATCGGTGATGAGTGGGTCCGGGGACGTCTCGCGCGACGTCGGCAGGCCCTCGCCCGAAGCCCTGGCGGCGTACGACGCGGGCCTCCTCGACGCGACGGGGCCGGCCGGAGAGACCGACATCGCCGAGAAGGTCAAGGCCTGGGAAGAGGGGCAAAAGGACTGACGAGAGTCCCCGGCGAGAGCGGGCTAACTTGACTGGTGCCCGTCTACGGGCTTAGCCTGCCGGAAATGCGACTCCTTCTCGCGGCGGCCCTGGCTCTCACAACCCTGATGGGGCTGCCCACGGTTACGCCACCGCCCGCCGCCCGCGCCGCTGCCGTCTGCACCGGCTGGAACAGCACGCGCGTGCCGCCGAGCACGATCCGGGTGCTACGGTCGAGCGGGACATCCAAAGGCTACGTGCAGGCCGTCGACTTCAAGACATATGTCCAGATCGTCCTCGCGGCGGAATGGCCGCCCAGCTGGCCGACCGCGGCGCTCCAGACGGGCGCGATCGCCGTGAAACAGTACGGCTGGTACTACACGATGCACTGGCGCGGCGGAACGGCGCACAGCTCCTGCTACGACGTTGCGGACAACACGAGCGATCAGATCTATCAGCCGGAGTCTCGAACGCCATCGGCGGGGCAGCTGGCAGCGATCGAGGCGACCTGGACCACGTCCGTTACCAAGAACGGCGCGTTTCTGATGATGGGGTACCGCTCGGGTGTCTACCCAAGCGCGTGTGGCGCCGACGCCGACGGATACCACCTGTATCAGCACAGTTCACTTACGTGCGCCAACAACGGCATGACGTTCGATCAGATCCTGCACGTCTACTTCGACCCCGGGATCGCGTTATGGGCGCCGCCTGCTATGCCCTCGGCCATCTTTCTGTCGCCACCCAACCAGGAACAGGTGACGGTCGGGACCTCGGCGACGGTCGTGTGGGCGGAGCAGCCGGCCGCCGGGACGACGATCTCGAGTCGACTCGTCTCCTTGCTGATGGCTCTGCCGTTCAACGGCAGCTGCGCCGTCGACCGCTGGGTGCCCGCCTCGCCGGCCTGGCAGTCCACCGCGGCGTCGCCCCAGACGGTGACCGGCCTTCATTCCGGTTACTGCTACCGCGCTGTCGTCGCTCTGACGGACTCGACTACCGCTACGACGGAGTGGCAGTCCGGGACGATGCTGGTCGATCCGGCGGCCCCGACGGGGACGTTCACCACCCCGATTCCGGGGGTCGTGACGGCGCTCAGTGGGACGACCGCCACTATTCGCTGGACCGAGACTCTGGCGTCCGGGACGCACCTGATCAGCCGCAGCCTCGTCACCGAGCGAGCGGCCCAGGCCGCTGCCGGCACCTGCGCCGGAGCACTGTGGGCCACGGTGACGTCCGTCAACTCCCCCTCGCCTGTCTCCTCGGTTGGGCTGGGCAAGCTGTTCTGCTACCGCTACCGGCTGGTTCTGACCGACAGCGCCGGTCACAAGAGCACGACGGTCTCCGCCGTCCTGATGGGCCCGGCCGCCTGACGCCCGATCCGACCCACAGACGCCCCTTGCCGACCCACGGGCGTCGCGCCGGACGGCCGCAGCGGGTCCTCCATTCGACCCGGATCCGTTCCGGGCGTAGGATTGATCGTGCCTGACGTCGAGGGGCAAGTTCCTCGCCGGAGATCGGGGTGACGAAATGGGACCGAATGAGCAGGGTGGCGAGACTGGCGGAGCCGGCGATCAGGGCGGCGGACCGCGCATGGAACAGGCCCGCGCGACGGCCGAGAAGATGATCGCGCAACTCCAGGTGATGATCGACCAGACCGGCAGGACGGCCGGTCCGGTTCTCCGGGACGTGGCCGCGAAGGCCGCCGAGCTGGCTGCGGTGGCCGCAGAGAATGCCGGGCCGGTCGCTCACAAGGCGGCCAACGTCACCGAGCACGTCGGCGATCGGCTGGCGGCCCGGAGCAAGGATCTCGCGGCCGATCTCCGCAAGGCGGCCGAGGCTGCCCGAGCCCGCAACGCCGAGGGCACCGACCAAGGCTCCAAGCCGGACGACGCCCCCAAGGTATAGCGGCCGCGGACTGACGCACCGGCGGCGGCCGGCAGGCGCCGAGTAGGCGCCGCGACCCGCCCGAACCTTCCCGATACACACGACGGGACGTCCTGGCGTGAATCTGGGAAAGTCGGCCGAAGGTGAGCCGTATCGGAGCGCGGGCGGCCGACCGGGCCCCCCGGCGCCGCTCAACCCGGCCGGTAGAGTCGCGCCCTGAAGATCTCGGTGCCGTCCTCACGAGATAGACGGTAGGCCCAGCCGCTTTCGTGCGACCACGCTCGTCCCACCAGCGGCTCGTCGCGTTCGGCGGAGCTGGCAAAGTCCAGGACGTAGCGGCGCGGCACGGTGCGCAGCAGCTCGCCCTGCCCCGCGGCCTCCAGCGCCTCCTCAAAGTAGTCGAGGTAGACGCTGTTGTTGACGTGGTCCAGTGGGTCCAGGTCGCGCCGGTGGACGTGGAAGCGCCGCTCGACGGCGTCCGGCGGCGCCGCCGGCAGCGCCACTTTGAGCATCTCAAAGCTGGCCGCGCCCTCGACCACGAACTTGTGGAAGTCCTCGGGGACGCGCGTCGGCGCGCCCCGATCGTTGACCATGACCCAGTCGATCTCGAGGCGCGCCAGCAGCTCGCCCGACGGATCGCGAACCTCGCTCTCGCGCCGGGCGCCGATGCGCCGGTAGCCGACCACCCGCGTGCTCACGAACACACCGTCGTAGGTGTGGATCGGCGCGCAGACGTCGAGCCGGACCGACCGCACGAGCCAGAAGAGACCGCGCTCGCTGTACCACTCGCGCCCGAAGCCGAGCGCCGTCGAGTGCTGCCACGCGATGTCCGCGACCCAGGCCAGGTAGACGGCCGTCCGGATTGTCTCGCTGGCCGTCGATTCCTCGAAGCGGACCCGAAACGGCCGAACGATCCTGTAGGGCAACTCGTCCCGCAGGACGGCCGGCACGTCCGCTTGCTCGCTCACGGGCGCGCCTTCGCCAGTTCGTCGAATGTCTCGAGGGCGACCAGTCGCGTGCCATCCCGCCGCGCGGTCGATCGATCGAGCCGGATGTCGGCGGACCTGCGGGCGTCGAAGACGACGATCGCGACGTCGAGCTCGATCTCCTCGTCGGCGGCGTGGGTCCGCGCGTCATCGAGCTGGTTCAGGACGTCGGCGTTGATGCCCCGCGCGCCCCATTTGCAGTCGTACACCTCTGGTTTCGCCGCGGATTCGACTGTGACGTCGTAGGGGTGGATCTCGGCCGGGACGCCGTCGAAGAGGACGCGCCGCTCCCGCTTCACGGTGCCGCTGCGGCGGGCGAGCAGCTGCGCCGTCAGCTCCTCCACTATGGCCCCGCGGTACGAGCTGCGGGCCTGCTCTCCGCGATTGGCGACCTCGAGAGAGGCGGCAAGCAGCTTCTCGGCGTGACCGAGAAACTCGGCCGCCGCGGCCGCCGGCCCCTCGCCAAAGAGCGACGGAAAGATGCGCCGCCAGATCTCCGGCTCGGTGCGTTCGCCGTTCATCACCGCGCGGGCCATCCAGCGCTCCGCCGGAGTGGCCGCGACCAGCAGCCCCGCCACTCGCGCGACCAGCGGATCGGCCTGGATACCCGCGTAGACGACGGTTCGGGCGTCGCGGGCGGCGTCTTGGAATCTCATCGGTGGAACCGCAGCAGCTTGAAGGGAGGGTCGTCGTCCGGCTCCGGCGGTTCGGGCTCTGCATCGTCCGCGCGTTCGGTCGGGGCCGTCTCGGGCCCCTCGTCGACGTCTCCACCGAGGGCGATCGCCACCACGTGCGGGAATGTCGAGAGCCAATCGATCGCCTTGTGCGGGTCCGTGATCAGGGCGATTTCATCGATCGCTTCGTCGACAGCGTCCATAGCTCCCGCGGGGAGCGGCGCGGCCGCTCCGGCCAGCGCCTCGATGCTCGGCAGATACGCGTCGGTCAGGTCCGTGACGTACTGCCACTCGTCCTCGACCGTCTCGGCCAGGTCGGCCAGGGCGCGGTAGGCGAGGGCGGCTCTCGCGGCGGCTTCGGCTCGTTCGGTCACGCGTCAAGCGTACCGGATGCGCCGCGGCGCCGAAGGCGCCCGCGCCGGCTACGGAACGAGCTGCCAGTTCACTCCGCCGTCATGAGTCTCGGCCAGCTGGCCCTCGCTGAACTCGAGTGGGCTTCCTTCGCAAATGGCGCCGGCCGCGCAGCTCGCGCCGGGGATCTGGAAGATGGCCCAGCCGTCGGTCGGGCTCACAAACGAGACGGCCAGGACCGGATTGCCCGTGGGGCTCGCTCCGGTCGCGGTCTTCCACGTGGCGCCCGAGTCCGCGGTGGTCTTCACTTGCACGGGTCCGGTGGCTGTCGTGAAGCCAAGCCACGTCTGCCCATTCACGATTGCCCACGCGTCCATCGACTCGGGAGACCAGGTGTAAGCCGGCCGCCAGGTACGGCCGGCATCATCGCTGGAGTAGGTCGTAGCCTCGAGAGTGGCGTTTTCCATCCAGGCGACCAGAACCACACGTGGCCCAAAGGCGCGGAGTTGATAGACGCCGGAGTACCGGGCCGTCCCAGTTCCCTGAGAGGCCGGAAGGCTCACTGTCGACCAATGCTGGCCGCCATCGTGCGTCTGGAGGACCGCGCTCCAGCCAGCGATCACTCCGTCCAGGCGATCGGAGAAGGCGATCGCCGGGAGGGGACCGCTATTCCCCGGTTCGCCGGGCAGCGCCACGGCGCCGACGCTCTTCAGGCTCGCGCCCCCATCGTCGGTGCGGTACAGGTTCCACGTAGGCAGTGCCTTGTCGATGTTGGCCGAAAGCAGCAAGTAGCCAGTCGACGCCGAGACGAAGCTCACGACCGCCTCTGCACTTGTGTCGGCCGGCAGAGCGGTCTCGTGCCAGCTCCGGCCGCCGTCGGCCGTCCGCCAGAGCGAGTCCTCATCCAGGAGCCAGCCGTGGCTGGCATCGACAAAATCGATCATTGGGGGTTCGGTCTCAATGACTGGCGGCGTGGCGTTCCTCCAGGTTGCTCCCCCGTCTTCCGTGATCATCAGGCCCGTGTCCCGTACGTAGACCCAACCGTTCTTCTCGTCGATTCGCCCAAGGTCGGCGACCGTGTCTCCCAGCGCCGTGGCCGGCGAAGCTGAGCTGGCGAAGGGGCCGGCAACTGCGGACGGGCTCACCACCGCGGTCGGGCTCGGCGAAAACCACCAGTCGGTGGGCGGCCCGGCCGGGCTGACCACCGCGGACTCGCTTGTGGCGGCACTCGCAGAGGCGGACGGCACCGCGGCGAAACGCTGGCTTGACAGGCCGAAGCCCAGGCCGACCGCGGCGACGACCATAACGACAACCATGACGGCGACCAGCCCGGGCACGGAGCGCCGCGATCCGGGTCGCTTCATCACGCCAACCTCGACTCTAGCCCTCAGCACCTCCGGCCCCGCCGCGGGCGGACGCGACATGGCCGAAAGATCCGCCCACTCCCCGATCTGGCGATCGGCGGCGTCGCCGCGATTGTCTGCCGATGAGCCGTTCATCACGCTTCCTCCAGCTTCCGGCGGGCGCGGAAGACCGCGGACCGAACCGCCGCGGAAGTCGTACCGAGAGCCGTCGCAGCTTCTTCCGAATCGAGACCGGAGACTGCGGTCAGAGCCAGGGCCGCGCGTTCGAGGGGACTGAGCCGGCCGAACGCGACGCGGACGTCGAGCCAGCGGGCGTGCTGGTCGAGGTCGAGCGACGTTTCGATGGCGTGCGATTGGCCGATCAGCCGGCGCAACCTGCGGAAGCGATCGGTCGCCAGGTGACGGGCTGTAGTGAGCAGCCACGGCAGCATCGGCGTGCTCCAGTCGACCGAGTCGCGCCGCGACCAGAGTCGCGCGAACGACTCCTGGGCGATCTCCTCGGCTGCGGCCCAGTCGTTCGTCCACGCCAGCGCGAGCCGGAAGACCGGCGTCCAGCAGTCGGCGTAAGCACCCTCGAAGGCCCTCCTGTGCGTTTCCGCGGAGGTGGTCGACCCGGAACTAGCGGGAACGGCTATCGGCATCATCACCTCGTACACGCCGCGGGTGGCCGTTTCGTTCTACGGTAGCGTTGGACAGCGAGCGAATCGAGTCACGGAGCGGAGGAGCGAGCGATGAATCTGGGTCTGAGCGGGCGGACCGCGCTTGTGGGCGGCGCGTCGGCCGGGCTGGGACGCGCCAGCGCGGAGCGGCTCGCGGCCGAGGGCTGCCGGCTCGCCTTGTGGTCGCGGGGCGGCGAGGCCCTGGAACGTACGGCCCAAGAGATCCGGCGCGCCCATTCGGTCGAGGTGACGACGATCGCCGGCGACGCCGCGGATCCTGCCACGGCTGCGCTCGTCGCCGCCGCCTCCGAGAAGGCACTCGGCCGGGTCGACATCGTCGTCCTGAACGCCGGCGGGCCGCCTCCCTCCGAAGCGACGAAGACAGACCCGAACGAATGGCGTCGCTCGTTCCAGCTCCTGGCGATCACGCCGATCGAAGTCGCCACGCTTCTTCTGCCGGGGATGCGGGCGCGCAAGTGGGGCCGCATCGTTTCGATCATGTCGTCCGGCATCCGCCAGCCGATTCCGGAGCTCTCGTATTCGAACGCCTGCCGCAGCGCGCTGGCCGCCTGGCTCAAGACGATCGCGCTCGAAGTCATGGCCGACGGCGTGACGGTCAACGGCGTTCTGCCCGGCCGGCTCGACACCGCGCGCGTCGCCTCACTCGACCAGGCGCGGGCGGAGCAAGCGGGCACGACCGCCGACGAGGTCCGGGCGGCGTTCGAGCGGGCGATTCCGGCCGGCCGTTACGGCGATCCCGACGAGCTCGGCGCCTATGTAGCCTGGCTCTGTTCGGACCCGGCTCGCTATCAGACCGGCACCTTCGTCCCGATCGACGGCGGCTCGTTGTGCGGCCTGCCGTAGCGGCGCGCCGATCAATCGCGCCTCAGTCGAGCGCTTCAGTCGCCGCGATGGCCGCGGGATTCGATGCTGAAGGTGCCCCAGTGGCCGGTGTACGGCAGCCAGTCCTCGTCGACGCGCTCGATGATCGCGGAGGCCGGGCCCTCGCGGAGAGTCTCCAGCAGATCCTCGAGATCCGCGCGCGGACCTTCGACAACCACGCGGACGCTGCCGTCCTGGTCGTTGGCGACGAACCCGGTCAGGCCCCGGCGCATGGCTCTTGATGTGACGAAATAGCGAAAACCGACGCCCTGGACGCGGCCTCGAACATGCGCCTCCAGACGGGCCAGCTCGCCGGGTTTACTCACGAGAGAGCCCCGCGGCAGGGCATGGGGCGGGGCATGGCGCGAGCCCCGCGGCTGGTCATGCGGCGCGGCCCGGCCGGGGCCAGGCCAGCACAAGCACGTCGAGGGCCAGCTCCGGGTTGACGTTTTCGTCTATCTGGACCTCGACGCTTGCCAGCTGGGTGAGGAAGGCGGCTACGGCGCCGGCGGGGATCGTGGGTGCCACGGCGGCAAGCTCGTCGAGCAGCTCCGGGTCGTGGAGCTGGCGACGGCCGCCCAGCGCCGCGACGGCCAGGTCGCGCCCGATCGAGGCCCAGATGGCCAGCAGCGCGGAGGCGGCCGCCCGGCGATCGGAGGCCGAAGCCTTCGGCGCGGCCGATTCGGCGGGTGCTTCCGCTTCGACCTCGCCCTGTTCGACGTTCGGCCGGGCCGCGGCCGCGGGCTTCTTGCGGCGCCCCGTGGCCTCAATAGCAGCTTCGGCGACCCCGAGGCCCGCGCTCGCGCCTGTCTTGCGCCCTTCGTTCAGGGCAGCCTCGAGAGCCGCCGCCGAGCTCATCAGCGTCCGGACCGATGTCAGTCGCTCGTGCCGGCTCGCCGTCAGCAGGTCGAGCAGTCCGCGCGATATCTCGCCCCGCAACCGGGCCGCTTCGGGGGCGTGGGCGTAGGCCAAAGCCAGTCCTGGGCATCCGCCGGCGAGTCGAGCGAACCGCGCGGCGGAGGGCGCGTCCGCGGCACCAAGCTCTCCGAGCCAGCGTTCGATCTCACGCCCCGCGACCGGCCCCAGGCGCACGCGTACGCAGCGCGACCGAACCGTTGGCAGAAGACACTCCTCCTCGTCGGCGCAGAGCACGATCGTGACGCCAGCTGGGGGCTCCTCGAGCATCTTAAGCAGCGCGTTCTGGGCGTCGTCGTTGATGCGGTGGGCTTGCTCCACGATCGCGACGCGCGCACCGCCTTCGACGGGCAGGAGCGACAGCTCGCCGATGAGGTTACGGATCGTGCCCGGCTCGGGGTCGGTGGCCTTGCCGATGCGAACCTGTCCGCCCGGACCGTCCGGCGCGAGCCGGTGCAGATCCGGGTGATTGCCCGAGGCTACGAGCCGGCAGCCCCGGCAATGGCGGCACGGACGCGCCGCCATGTCCAGGTCGACGCATAGAAGCGCCGCGGCCAGATCCAGGGCGAGCGTGGTCTTGCCGCTCGATGCCGGCCCGACGAGCAGGACGGCATGCGGAACGGAGCCACCGACCATGGCCGCGATGGCGGCCAGCCCCCCGGGCTGGCCGCGCGTATTCGCGTTCTGCATCGGCAGCGGGCCCGAAATCACGACTGGTCGGTGGGCGCGCGCCGGGTTACTCGCCGGAGGTTTCCGCGGGCGCGTCGCCCTCGGCCGAGGCCGGCTTCTTGCGGGCCGGAGCTCGACGCTTGGGCGCAGCCACTGCCGGGGCTTCGCCGCCCTCGGCGACCACAGCTACGGCCTCGGTTGCCGCGGGCTTGCGCCGGCTGCGGGTGGCGGGTTTGGCGGGAGTCTCGACAGCCCCGGAGGGGGCCTCGGCGACAGCCGCAATTCCCTCGGCTGGAGCGGCCTCGACCTTGCGTCGGCCACCGCGTCGGGTGCCGGCCTTGGGCGTTTCGCCGCCCTTGGGTGCGCCGGTCTCGACAGCGACGGTTCCGGACGGTGGCACGCTCGGCGCCTCGGCCTGGCGGCTCAGCTTCGTTGAGAGCTGGGCTCGCAGGATCTCCTCGAGCTCCGGCGGGACCTCGCTCCACGGCTCGGCCGAGTCGCGGCCGCTGCTGCGCGGCGCTCCGCCGCCGCCACGATGCTGCTGCGGCTGGGGCGCGCGCTGGGGGCGCTCATCGTGCCGGCGCGGCGGCTGTGTCTGGCGAACCGGCTCCGGATAGCGCGTCGAGGATCGTCCGTAGCGTTCCCGCTCGACGGCGGAGGCGTAGGCACTGCGAACGCCGCGACCGCTGCCGCCCCGGCCCTGGCTCTGACCCTGACCCCGACCGCCCCGCCGCCGTTCGGCCAGCAGGTACTCCGGGATCTCGGGCTCGGCGAAATCGTCCTCCTCCGATGGCGACATCGGCGTGAGGCGCTCCGGCCGGCCGGCCATACCGATCTGGGAGTCCCAGAACGACCCGAACTGGTTTGGCCGAGCCGCCGGGGCGGCCGCCGGACTCTCCGACTCGCCCGTCTCCGCTTGTTCTGCCGTTTCTTCGCCCGGCGCCTGACCCTCCTGGGTTCGGCCGCCGTGGCCGCGACCTCGACCGCCACGGCGTCGGCGACGCCGGCCGCCTTCCGTCGCCTGAGCGTCTTCGCCGCCCTCGGCCGCCTGGGTCTCGCCGGCGTTCTCGGCAAGATCCTCGCCGGGCGCCTCGATCACCTCGGTGTCCGCGGCGGCGGTCTGCGCCCGCGAGAGCTTCTCGCCAGGCAGCGCGACCAGCTGCGCGGGGGCGCCGCGACCGGTGCTGCGACCGCTGCTGCGCGGCGTTCGTTCTGCCGTCGCGGCTGCAGCCACGGCCTCCTCGCCGTCACGAGGCGCGGTCCGTCGCCCGCCGCGACCGCGCCGCCCGCCGCGACCCTCGGTCTGCTTATCGGGGACCTCGGTCATCGAGAGGTCCTCTTCGTCGCCCGCCACGCGACGCCCCGAACGGGTCGATTCGCGATCCACGCGGGCGAGTTGAGTGATGTCGTAGAAGACGTCGGCGGCCTCGATCAGGTCGGAGCTGGTGTTGCCCCGGAAGCTGATGACCTCGACGCGGACCCCCATTTCCTGCACTGCCCGAATTGCAGGCGCGAAGTCGCCGTCCCCGCTCACGACAATGGCGACGTCCAGGTTTCTAGCCGTCTTCATCATGTCGACGACCAGCTCGATATCGAGATTCGCCTTGACCTTGCCATCCCCATATTTGCGAATGTCCTTGCTCACGACTTTGTAGCCGTGACGACCAAGGAAGCTATGGAAGTTTCGCTGGTTCTCGTTTTCGGGGTCCAGCCCCGTGTATGCGTATGCTCGGACGAAATCGCGTCCGGCCACGGCAGCCTTGAGGAGCGTGACGTAATCGATGTCCGCTCCCGCCGCCTTCGCCGCGTAGAAGATGTTCGCCACGTCCACGAAGACCGCGACGTTCTTGCTCACAAGTGACTCCTTGATGTGATGGCCTGACGGCCCTTGCCGAAGGCCTTGACCCGAGGCGCCGGCGCTCCCTGGCTGCTCGGCTGCGACGGTATTAGCGGCTCGCCGGTGCCCTGCCCGGAACTTCCGCTCTATAGATGTTGGCCTGGTCCAAAGAGAAGCCATGCCGGATCCAGCACGCGCGCAAGTTGGCGTCGTCCGGCAGCATGACCTCTACCGCGGAGCAGCCCTTTCTTCGTGCCGAGGTCATGATCTCGACGATCAACTCATCGGCGACTTTCTCGACGCTGTGGCCTGGGGCTACGACCAGCACGTCAACCGTGCCTACGAACCCGCCGGCTCGGACCGATGGTCTGAGGCCGACTACCGCACCGCCGGCTATTTGACGCCCCCCCTCGGCGACCACGACGCTAGCATTCGGCATGTAGACGAGCTGACGCAGCAGGCCTATCGCGTCCAATGGAGTGCCAGCGCCGGGCGCAGCCCCCATCTCTACGCAAAGCGCATACAACCGATCGACATCGGTGATGCGGGCCTGCCTGACCAGGTACTCCACTCGAATGCACGAACCTCGTGGCGANNGGCGGCCGCGCTCATGCGTCCGGCTCGCCTGTTACTACTATACGCCATCGCCCCACGGAGCTGTGGAACACCGCGATTCGTTGCACTGGGCATCGACGGCTAGAAGCGCCGGCGAGCCTCCCAGAGCTCGAACACCCCGCGGGCGAAGAAGAGCAGGCCGATGGCCGCGGCCCAGAAGCCGGGACCCCGGAGCGGCTGGATCGGCGGCGTCTGGCCGATGTAGAGGAGCAAGTGCTGCTGAAGCATCGAGATCGTCCGCAGAACGTATGCGACGACGGCCACTCCGAGCAGCAGCAAATATGAGATCGGCCGATCGATCGCGATGGGCGCCTCGGCCGCGTACGGCAGCGCGACCAGGAGCAATGTCGCCACCGCCGCGAGGAACAGGAGGAAGCCGAAGCCATCGGCCCAGCCGCCCGTTCGGGCGAAGGCGTCGCCGGCTTTGGCCGGCAGCTCGCCGGGTCCGCCACCGAGCTGCCACCACTGGAGCAAACACGACGCGATGATCACGACTGCGCCTATGGTCACGACCCAGCGGCCGCCCTGAACGGGATTGCGGTTCAATCGACGCCCCCTAGGACTCGTACGCTTCGGGGCGCAACACGCCCACGAAACGCAGGTTCCGATAAACCTCGCCAAAGTCGAGACCATATCCGACGACGAAGGCATCGGGGATTGCGAACCCGACGTAGTCGATCGGAATCTCAACGAGACGCCTGGCCGGTTTGTCGAGAAGAGCGCACACCTTGATCGACCGCGGGTTCTTGCCCCGAAGGTACCGAAGCAGGTAATTGAGCGTCAGACCGGTGTCGATGATGTCTTCGACGAGCAGGACATCGCGACCGTCGATCGGTGCGCTGAGGTCTTTGAGAATTCGGACGAGACCGGACGACTCGGTGGCCGTTCCGCCGTAGCTCGAAACCTCCATCAGATCGATTCGCAACGGAAGCTCGATCTGGCGCATGAGATCGGCCATGAACGGCAGGGATCCCTTCAGGACACTGACCAGCGTCAGCTCGCGGCCGGCGTAGTCGGCGCTGATCCGCTTCCCCAGCTCGACCACCTTGACATGAATCTGGTCCTCGGACAGCAGGACCTCGGCGACGTCCTCGTTCAGGTCCTGAGAGTGCTTCATCGCTACCTCTTACATCACGTGGCGGTCGTGTGGGGAGCGTACGCCGCGGCGGCCCGGCGCACAGCGCGGCGGCGCGCCCCGCGGGAACGGCGATCGTGCGGGGCGCGCGGGTCGAGCGACGCCTCGGCGGGTCCGGTCGACAGACCCAGCTGCCGGGCGGCCGTCGGAGGTCCGGCAACGGAGTCCTCCTCGGGCCCGGGTTCCTGATTCTGGCGCGGCCCGACCTGCCCGAGCGTTCCGCTCAGCCCCGAGACGAGCGCCGAGCGGCCGTACTTGAGCATAAGCGCTCGGAAGTCGCGGGCGTAGAAGAGCTTGATGCGGAGGTTCGGATACAGCTCGCGCAGGCGGCGGACCTTGCGGTTCTTCTTGCGGACCAGGCGCTGCTGGAGCGTCGTCAGCTCGACGAAGAGCTCCAGATCGGGCAGGAAGAAGTCCGGGGCAAAGCTTTCCAGAACGTTGCCCTCGAGGTCCCACAGGATCGGGAAGACCTGCGGTTCGTATGCCCAGGCGACCTGATAGAAATCCAGGATGCGGGCGAACTCCGCCTCGCTGGCGTGGGCGAAGGCGCTCCCGCCGAGGTGATCGCGCGGCGTGCCGACTTCGCTCATCCGGGTGCGCCCGTCTCGTCGTCGGCGACGCCGCGACCCAGTTCAGTGTCATCCGCTGATCCGTCGAAACCTGGCGGTCCTTCGAGAAGGCCGCGTACGTCGCCCTGGTACTGGGCCAGGTAGGCGTGCATCTCCAGGACGTCGGCCTCGCTGATCGGTCGGCCCGACCGCTGTGAGGCCTCCGGATCGTCATCGCCGTCGCCCGCCGGCAGCTCGCCCCGGAACCCGTCGCCGAGCCCGTCGCCGAGCCCGTTCGCGTCGTCGTCGGCCGCCGGTGCGCCGGTGACCAGCGCCAGGGTCTGTGTCTGGCAGGCGAAGCAGACGAGCTGAACGAAGGCGATCTCCTCGCGCTGCGCCAGGACCCGGACGCCGTGGGCGGCATACGGTTGACCGCACCGTGTGCAGCCGGCACCGAGCAAAGCCATGCGCAGACGCTTTCGCGGATCCACCCTGCAAGTCTACCGGAGCGGCCGCCATCGAGTCCGACGTAGAGTCGATCATGGAGGCCCGCGGGGCCTCACCGGCGTTGCCTCATATACTCCCCGGGGGTATGATCCGACCCGGAGGTCCAGGTTGGCGACAGACGATACGGAGAAGTCGGGCGGTGCGCGCCCGGCAGCGCGACCCGAGCGTTCCGGCCCGGCATCCGCTGGCCCTGGCGCGGCTGTGAGCATCCTGCCGGCCGTCCCGGAAATCACGCTCGAGGCCGCGGACGGTGGCGACATCGAGGGGTCCTTCCGCCACGCCTATTCCCGCGATCAGGCGACGTTGATCCGGCGTCTGCGGCGGATAGAGGGTCAGGTGCGCGGCATCGAGCGAATGATCGAGCGCCGCGAGTACTGCGTCGACATCCTCCAGCAGACGGCCGCACTGCGGGCCGCCGTGGATTCGGTGGCGCTGCTGATTCTGGAGGACCACGTCCAGGGCTGCGTCAAGACCGCCGCCGAGCAAGGAGACGCGGATCGTTACATCGAGGAGGTCCTCGATGTCGTGCGCCGAGCGCTCGGCAAGCCGGTCCGACCACGCGTCTGATGGCTTTCTCGTGGGCACGCCCGGGAGCGCGCGGGGGAGGCGACCAGCCTCGTCCACCGTGCCGCGCCGGGTGAACCACTTATCCACGAAAGTGGAGTATTGCCCGTTTTTGGTGGACAACCGCGTTGACGGCGCACAGCGCGGGGCCTACCTTCCGACATCCGCACCGCTGCTGCGGCCCGTCGATGGGTAACCGCGTTCGCGAGGGGTCTGGGGAAACCCGGCCGAGGACCGAACTGGCGCGGGAAGACCTAGGGACGCCGGGTGCGAGAAGAGACAGCGCCGGGAGCGGCGCGGCCCAGAGTGCCGGGGAGCCTGACACGGCCCCGACTCCGGTCCGCGATCCGCTCCCGACGCGTGTTTCGGGGCTTCCGCCACTCCCCGGGGAATACGGGGAGGCCCTGCGTGCCGGCCTGTCCGGCATCGAGTGCGGGGACCTGGCCGCGGAAACGTGGGCCGCGATCGACGATCACGTCCGCATGCTCCTTGCCTGGAACGGGGCGATCAACCTGAGCGGCATCCGCGCGCCGGACCTGATCGCCCGGGATCACGTCCTGGACAGCCTCACCGCCCTGCCCCTGCTTCGGCGAGCCGGGATAGCGGAGTTCGTGGATCTGGGAAGCGGCGGAGGCTACCCCGGCCTACCGCTCGCCATCGCGCTGCCGGCGCGGCGGGCGCTGCTGGTCGAGTCGATCGGCAAGAAGGCCCGTTTCCTGGACGTCGCGATCACGGCTCTCGGGCTGGCCGACCGGGTGTCCGTGGCGGCGGCTCGGGCCGAGAGCATCGCGGCTGAGCCCCGTCATCGGGGTCGCTGGCCAGCGGTCGTCTCGCGCGCCGTGGCGGACCTGACCGAGCTCTCCGAGCTTGCCCTGCCCCTCCTCGCCACGGGCGGGCTGCTCGTGGCGTGGAAACGGCGCCCGTTGGATGAGGAGCTTGCGCGGGCACAGAGAGCGGTCCGGCAGCTGGGCGGCCGCGTGGTCGCCTGCGAGGCCGTGACTGTGCCGGGCCTCGAAGACCACGTTCTGGTGGTCGTCGAGAAGGTCGGCGCCACGCCGCCGGAGTTCCCCCGCGACCCCGCCGCCCGCCGGCGCCGGCCACTGTAGCGGGGAGCGACGATGCGCATCGCGGTTCTGGCGGACATCCATTCCAATCTGCGGGCGCTCGAGGCCGTGCTCGCCTCCATCGGCTCCGTGGACGCCGTCTGGCAGCTGGGCGACGTCGTCGGCTACGGGCCCGATCCCGATGCCGTCGTCGCGCGCCTCAGGGAAGCCGGCGCCGTCGGGGTCAGGGGCAACCACGACGCCGCCGCCGTCGGCGACCTGGAAATCGAAGACTTCAACGCCGATGCCCGCGTGGCCATGGAGTGGACCCGCGCCAGTCTCGGCCTCGAGGCGCAGGCATACCTGGCCGACCTGCCGGAGATCCTCGTCCCCGGCGGGTTCGACTTCACGCTCGCGCACGGAAGCCCGCGCGATCCGATCTGGGAGTACCTGTTCAACACGAGGGAGGCGCGCGAGAATCTGGCCGCCTTCCACACGACGTACTGCCTGGTCGGCCATACCCACGTGCCCCTGGTTCTCCGCCAGAAACGCCATATGGAGCGGTTGTCCGCAGGGCCGGAGAGCCGCCTCGAGCTCGACGGCCGGCGCGCTTTCCTCAACCCCGGCAGCGTCGGCCAGCCCCGAGACGGCGACCCGACGGCGAGCTACATGCTGCTCGACACAGCGGCCGGGCAGGCCATATGGCAGCGCGTGAGCTACGACATCGTGGCCACGCAGACGGCCATGCGCGACGCCGGCCTCCCGCCGCGGCTGGCTCGCCGGCTCAGCTTCGGGCAGTGAGAATCGGGGCGCGGTAGGGCTTTCGGGCCCGGCGAGTCCGACGCCCAGGCGAACCCGGCGGGCGGGCGTCGTGCTAGCCTTGCTCGGGTTCGACGAGGCGATCCGCTGACGCGCATCGATCCGGGCGCGCCCGGTGCTCGTCGAGGGCGAACCGGAATGGAGCCGGCTCGCCGCAGCTCCAGGGCCGGTTCGCGGCCGGTTCGATCGGAGCCAGACCCGTCGCGCATCTGAGCCCGCATCAGAGAGGAACGACCGGTCGATGACCGCCCCCAACTCACCGCTCCGGGGCCGCAAGCTCGGCGACCGGCGCGTGGTGGTCGATCGGCCGCATTCCGCCTACTTCCGCTACGCCGGCGCGGGCGTCATGATCGCCAAGGCCGCCGCGAGCGCGCCCACGACCGCCTTTGGCCGCCGCCTGGCGCGCGTTCGGGCCTTCGTCTTCGGCAAGCCGCTTTCGACCGCCCAGGACATCGAAGAGCGGCTCTCCAAGAAGCTGGCCCTGCCGATCTTCAGCTCGGACGCCATCTCGTCCTCGGCCTACGCCACCGACGAAATCCTGCGCGTCCTGGTTCTCGCCGGCCTGGCCTGGATGACCTGGTCGATCGTGGTGGCGGCCGCGATCGCCCTGATGCTGACGATCGTCGCCTTCAGCTATCGGCAGGTCTGCCGCGGCTATCCCGCCGGCGGCGGCGCCTACGTGGTCGCCCGCGAGAACCTGGGTCCCAACTTCGGCCTGATCGCCGCCGCGGCGCTGATGGTCGACTACGTGATGACCGTCGCCGTCTCGAGCGCCTCGGCTCTGGCAAACCTGGCGACGGCGTTCGAGGCGATCGCGCCGTACAAGGTCGAGTTGGGGGCGCTCATCATCATCCTGGTGACAGCGGCCAACCTGCGGGGCCTGCGGGAGTCGGGCAACATCTTTGCCATTCCCACGTACCTCTTTGTCGGAATGGCCCTGCTCACCATTTGCGTCGGCCTGGTCAACACGGCGAGCGGTGCCGCTCACCACCTCAACGCCCCGCCGTTCGCGGAGCAGCCGGGCGTTCAAGCCTTCACGATGCTCCTGCTGCTGAAGGCATTCGCGGGCGGCTCTGTGGCCCTGACCGGCGTCGAGGCGATCGCCAACGGCGTCCCCGCGTTCAAGCCGCCCGAGGCGAAGAACGCCGCCAACACGCTGATCATCATGGCCCTGATTCTGGGCACGATCTTCATCGGGCTGACCTTCGTCGGCCTCCAGTACGGCGTCATGGCCACGACCGCCCAGGGTCCGACGGTCCTGGGTCAGGTTGGCAGCGCCGTATTCGGCGGCAATTTCCTGTTCATCCTGCTGGAGGTCAGCGCCGCCCTGATCCTCTTCCTGGCCTGCAACACCAGCTTCAATGCCTTCCCGCGCCTGGCGGCCATCCTGGCCCAGGACGACTGCATGCCGCGCCAGTTCGCATTCCGCGGCGATCGGCTGGCGTTCTCGTGGGGGATCGTCGTCCTGGCCGCGGTCGCGATAGTCATGCTCTACGCCTTCAACGCCTCGGTCGACGCCCTGATCCCGCTCTACTCGGTCGGCGTGTTCATCTGCTTCACGCTGTCGCAGGCGGGCATGGTCATTCACTGGCGCAAGGAACGAAGCTCGGGGTGGGCCTGGCGGAGCGTCGTGAACGGCTTCGGCGCGATCCTGACCGGCGTGGTCTTCGTGGTGGTGGCCTCCGAGAAGTTCTTCAACGGGGCATGGATGGTCCTGATCTTCATCCCGTCTCTTATCGCCATGATGATGTTCGTCAGGCATCAGTACGCATCGTCGGCGCGCCAGCTCACGATGCGCCCGGGTGCCGCGGTACCCCAGCCGCACCGCCACAACCGTGTCGTCATCCCGATCTCGGGCGTCAACCGGGCGGTCGTCCAGGCGCTCAACGTGGCCCGCTCTATCACGACGGACATTCGTGCGGTCTACGTCTCGGACGACCCAAAGCACAGCGACGCGATCCGCGAGCTATGGACTCAGGCCGTGCCGGACGTTCCCCTGGTACTCGTGGAGTCGCCCTACCGAGCCCTGATCGCCCCCGTCGTGGCCTACCTCGACGTGCTGGACCGCTCCTGGCCCAACGACCAAGAGGACCCGATCACGTTCGTCCTGATCCCCGAGTACGTGGCCCGGAGCTGGTGGGAGCGGATGCTCTACAACCAGGCGGCCAAGCAGCTTCGGGCGGCTCTGTTGGGCCGACCGCACACGGTGGTCATCAACGTGCCGTACCGGCGCGAAGACAGCCGGCCGCAGGCCGGGCCGGACCAGCAGCCGGCCGGCACGCTCGTCGCGGCGGACAACGGCAAGCCCCACTGATCGCGGACGCGGCCAGGTGCCTGCCGGCGTGCGCTGCCCGGGCTGCGAGGCCATCGTGCCGGACCTTCCCGAGCTCCGGACCGATCATCTGTACGTCGGCGCGGCGCCCGGATGCTGGGCGACCTACACGGAGCTCATCGGGCGCCAGATGGCCGACCCAGGGCTCTTCGAGTCGCGCATGCTTTCGGTCGACGTGTATATGGCCCAGCACCCCGGCGTCCCCGGTCGACAATCGAGCCAGTCGGTGTGGGGCCACCTGATCGGCCTGTACCTCGTTTTCGAGCGCGGCTACGACGGCATCGCCTCGGCGCGCGCCAAGGCTCGAGTTGCCACGCCGGAAGCCACGTTCGAATGGCTCGAACCGCCTGCCTCGATGGGCCCGATCACGGTCCTGGATGTCCTGGCGACGACGACCGCCGACGAGCACGGGGCCGCCGACGAGCACGGGGCCGCGGTCGGGCGCTGGGCCGCTTCGGTATGGGCGGCCTGGGCGCCGCACCAGGGCGCCGTCCGGACCCGCGCCGACGCAGCGGTGGACCGCCGGCACGGCCGCTGATCGGCGCCGTCCGACAGGCCCGATGGGCCGGATGGCCGGGCCGAACGGCCGAGGGATCGGGAGGCGATGGCCGGCGTCCTGCCGACCTTCGGCCCCTCCACTTGAAGCCGCCGGTGGTATCGTTCGCGGGCGGATGCGGCCCAACCGCCACCACGTGGGGTCGAGAACGGAGGTCAGGTGCCCGAGGCGATTACGCCCGTTTTCCGGCGCGCCGTCATCGCCCTGAGCGGCGGCTCGATCGACGCCCGGATCGTACGTCTGGCTCTCGAGGTGACCCGCCACAACCACGCCGAGGTGATCGCCGTGCACGTCGTCGAGCTCGACTGGACGCAGCCGCTCGACGCCGACGCGGCCGAGCGCTCCGAAGAGGCCCAGCGCGTCCTCGACGCGGCCGAGGGCATCGCGGAGTCGCTCCACGGCAAGATGGAATCCGTGCTCGTTCAGGCACGGGACGTCGGCGCCGCGATCGTCGACGAGGCCGCGGCGCGAGAAGCCGACCTGCTGATACTCGGCCTGCCCTACCGAACCCGCTTCGGCGGCGATTTCGCCATCGGGCGGGCCGTCCCATACGCATTGAAGAACGCCCCCTGCGCAGTGTGGGTCGTGCGTGAGCCGATGGGCGAGGAGTCTCGATGAAGATCGTGATCGTGGGCTGCGGTCGCGTCGGTTCGACGCTGGCCGAGAACCTCGACGCGGACGGCCACGAGGTGATCATTTTCGACATCCGGACGGCCGCATTCGACCGTCTGCCCGAAACGTTCAAGGGCGCCGCCATTCGCGGTGACGGGACCGACCCGGAGGTCCTCCGCAGGGGTGGCGCGGACGGCGCCGACGTATTCCTCTCGCTGACCGAGGGCGACAACCGAAACGTGATGGCCGCCCAGGTGGCCACGGAGTCGATCGGCATCCCGCAGGTGATCGCCAAGATCAACGACCCGGTCCGGGCCGCGGCCTACGCCGAACTCGGCGTCGTAACGCTGTGCCGGACGAACCTCTTGGTCGACACGGTGGCGAAGTACCTGAACCTGCCGATGTCAACCGGCCCCGGCATCGATACTCCCGAAACGCCCGGCCACGAGCATCCTCATCCGACCTCGCGCGGCTTGCCGGTCGCGGGCGACTCGACGGGGGCGGACAAGTTGCCGGCTGCATCGCCGGCCAGGACGCGCTCTTCGGCCGATCGCACGGCCGACCATAAGCTCGCCGAAACCGAGGCCGATTCCGTCAGGGCGCAGCGCGTTGGCTTCCGCCGGTGGCGCGGCTGAGCGCGGGTAGGAGGCAGACGTGTTCGTCATCGTCGTAGGNNTACTTCCTGGCCCGCGAGCTCATCCAGTCGGGTCACGAGGTCGCCATCATGGAGCGCGATCGGGCCCGCGCCACGCAGATCACCGAGGAGATCGGGTCGATCGTCATCCCCCACGACGGCTGCGAGGGCAAGTACCTCGGCGAGGCCGGGGCCAATCGCGCGGACATCGTCGCCGCGGTCACCGGCGACGACGAGGACAACCTCGTCATCTGCCAGATGGCCAAGCACCATTTCGACGTTCCGCGGACGATCGCCCGGGTCAACAACCCCAAGAACGAGAGCCTCTTCAAGCACCTGGGCGTGGACGAGATCGTCTCGCCGACGCGGATGATCCTGGGCTCGATCGAGGCGGACATTCCCGTCCACGAGTTGCTCCACCTGGCCGTCCTCGGAGGTGGCGAGCTCGAGCTGGTCGAGGCTCAGCTGCGCGAGGGCTCGCCGGCCGTTGGCCGCGCGGCGGGTAGCCTGTCGCTCCCCGACGGCTGTTCGATCTTTGCCATCATTCGCGACGAACGAGCCATGTCAGTGCGATCCGACACAGAGCTACGCGAGGGCGACAAGGTCATCGGCATCGGTCGCACGGAGTGCGAGGCCGAGCTGCACCGGCTGCTTCTCGGCGAGGACGAAGCGACGGCCTGACCCCGAGCGACGGCCACGGCTGAGCGCGGCCGAGCGCTGCCGGGTCGGGGCTGCGGTCAGGCGCGCCAGAACGCCGGTCCGCCGATGCGCTGGACTAGGACCCGTTCGTCTCGCCGACCGGCCTGACTGCCAGCGAGTAGCCCGGCGGGAGAGTAGCTGCGAGCCACGCCCGCAACGGCTCCATGTCCGAGTTCTCCGGCCCGCCGATCACGATCTCCAGCCCGCGTCGGGTCTCCGTCTGCGGGGGCTGCCAGGGCGCCCCGACCGGCGCCTCGATCGCGCCCGCGCCGGCCTCGGAGGGGGCGCCGGCGCCGCCGGTCATGTCTCGATACAAGATCGCCCCGAAGATGACGACCACCGCGGCGGCGACGGCGAGGATGGCCAGCGGATAGGCGACGCTCGAACCGAAGCCCGAGGAGTCGAGCCCCACCGCCACACGGGCAACCTGCGTCACCACGATCGCCAGACTCCCGGCCCCGGCGACGACCGAGGCGCCGACGACGAAGAACAGGCAGTACCGCCGCGAGGACGAGCGGACCTCGCCCGCGCGATCGACCGCCAGGCGCCTTCGGCTGGCCAGCCATGGCCATAGCAGGACGGGCACGCCGACGACCGCGTAGCCGATATCGCGAGCTGCCTGGTCGCGCCACGATCCGAGGATCCCGGCGCCGTAGAGCGTCTCACCCATGGTCTGCTGCGCCAGCAGGGTCAGCAGACCGACGAGACCGACGGTCAGGAATCCGAGCCCGATGAGGGCGGTCATATAGTCCATGGGTCGAACCGCGCGCAGAGCCGATCCGTCTTCGACCTCGGCCTGCTCTCGTGTCGCGAACCGGCGATGCGCCCACCACGCCACGATGGCGAAGACGGCGGCCGCGGGCGGCCCGATCACGTCATGCCACACCGGCAACCCGGCGCCCGACCGGGGCGCCCCAATCACGGCGCCGATCAACACCCCGAGGCCGTCTCCGAATGCGGTGGTTGCCAGGCCGACGCCGACCGCGACGACGCCGACGAAGAACGAGAGGCGCAAGCGTGAGCTGCGCTCGGACTGCCCCTGCTCGTCCCCGCGAGCGCGGAGCCTGCCGGCGTACAGCCAGTGGCCGGACCAGACCCAGCCCCAGATCAGGATCGTCGCGCCGGCGGCGATGACGGGACGCACCCACCAGGCGGCCGTTGGCACGGTCAAGCCCATCGATCCGACCTCGCCCGGCAGCTGCAGCCCACCGTCGTAGAAGGCCGAACCCTGGTAGCCGGCCACCACGTCGATGACCGTGTTGATCATGGCGGCCGTCGCCGCAAGCACGGCGACGAGGCCGGCGAAGGCCGCGCCGTACAGGTACAGACGCGAGATCCAGGCCGCCGAACCGCGGATGGCCGGACCCCGGCGCAGGTCGCGGGCTCTGACCCAGGCGTGGTAGCCCCACGCACCGCCGACGACGACGGCCGTGGCAACCGACCCGGCTATGTCCACGTAGACGAACGGATCGGTGGCACCCAGCGGCCGCGAGATCCCTTCGCGCAGGGCGTCGACGGCCGCGGAGGCGGCGATGACCAGCAGGCTGCCCAGGACGATGGCGAAGAAGAGCGATCGCATCTGCGATTGCCGCTCGGCCTCGGCTTCCGGCCCATTCCTGCGGACCGTCCGCTCGACGAGGCCCCAGTGGATGAGCCACAGGGGCAGCCCAACCGCCATGAGGCCGATCGCGCCCGCCAGGGCCTCACGATTGAGGGGCGCGGACCCGGTGGCGACGGGGAAGGGCCCCGAGGAGAACGGGTCGACGGCATGAATGCCGAGCCGATCCAGGACGAGACCGAGAAGAGTCGTCCCGGCGGAAAGGATGAGGCCGAGCCCGATGCCGGAGACGATGTAGAGATAGAGTCGTCTGGCCGTCGCCATCAGGAGTTCTCCTGCTCGCTGTCGATCTTCCAGATACCGCCTTCTCGGACCAGGTGAACCGTGACGTCCAACGAGAAGGTCGGCGCCGCTGATTCGTCGCCCATCGCCATTTGCAGCGTGACGTAGAGGGTCGCCGTGTCGCCATCGACCTCGGTCTTGCCGACGGTTGGCGTGAAGGCGCCGATGGAGTCCTCCGGCCCAAGCGTGGTCGAGTCCTCGCCCGCGGCAATGGCGCTCGAGGAGAGCATCGCGTCGGCCGCGTCGTAGTCGCCCTTCTGGATGGCGGCCACGTAACTCAGGTAAGCGACCTCAGGCGACCCCGCCGCGAAGTTCGGCACGCTGATGATGTCGTAGGAACTCGGCGCCTCGGAGGAGACCGGCGCCGCCGGGCCGCCCACGGTGAGAACTGCCGCGGTCGAGACGACCGTCAGGACGATCATTGCGACCGCGACGACGACCAGTGGCCTCAGCCACTCGGCCCGGGCCGCGTGAGCTGAGAAGCGCGAGAACGCGGACGGCGCCTCGGGCGCGGACGCGGCTGGCTCCGCGGGTGCCGGGGCGGGCGCCTCGGGCGCGGACGCGGCTGGCTCCGCGGGTGCCGGTCCAGGCACGGATGCGGGACGGTTGCCCTCGGTCATCGGACCCCTCCTTCGGACTCCCTGACATGGAGTCGCGGGTCCAGCGTAGCGCAGTCGGAGGTCGGTGCGGCGCTCTTTTGGCGCCGCGAGCGCGGCAACGCGGGAGACGTGAGGGCCGCGCGGCCGGCGACGGAACCGGGCCGCGGCTCGCCGCCTCGCAACCGTCTAGCTGTTCAGGTCCACCAGCACGAGGCCCACGATGGCCACGGCGGCGCCGAGGTACCACACGCGCGGCGGCTTGTGGCCCTCGAGCCAGAAGGCGAACGGCACGCTGATCATCGGCGCGACGGCCACGATCGACTGAACGACGCCGGCGTTCATGGTCTGCTGGGCCCAGACCGTGCCGGTGACGGCGAGGATCGGGCCGAATAGCGAGTTCAGGCTGCCCCAGAAGAGCGGCCGAGTGGTGAGCTTGCCGCCGTCGGAGGTCAGGACGGACGCCGTCGAACCGTCGGCCGCGGCGAAGCCCCACTTCTTGCGCCAGACCCAGCGAGCGGCCGCGTAAACGACGAGGGCGACGAGGAAGCCACCGATCAGCCGCTGGAAGGCAACGGTGATGACGTCGGGCGGCGTCTTCGCATGAACCATGAGCTGCATGCCGTGGCGGGTCGCGGCGAAGCTGATGCCCTGCGCCGCGGCTGCCAGAAGGGCCAGGCCGATGCCCAGCGCGACGCCCGTGACCGCGACGCCCTTTTCGATGGTGGCGCGGACGTACGGAAGGAGGCCGATGACCACGCCGACGAGGATGACCCCACAGAAGACGATCTGATTGGTCGTCAGCTTGTCCGAGTACCAGAACCACGCCACGACTGCCGCCACGGGGGCGGCGACGGTCTCCTCCACAAGGGACGCGAGCGGGGCGCCGAGTCGGGGCAGGGCGGCGAGGAGCGACAGACCGCCGATGCCGAAGCCAATTGCGCCTGCGGTCACGAAGAGCAGAGTCTGGCCACGCAGCCCCTGACCGAAGGCGAAGGCCCAGACGCCCAGGATGGCGACGGCGAACGACAGCCGAAGGACGTTGGCGCGCACGAAGCCGATGAGCTTGATCCCACGACTCGCGACGACCGGGGTGATGCCAGAGAACAGAGCGGCGAATAGCGCGGCGATCATCTCGCGGCCGCCGTCATGGCGAGGATCGAGCCAGGGCCGGCGGCGGTCGGGGGCACGGTCATCCGGTCATTTGCGTCGCGGTGAATGGCCAAGGTTGTCGGTCTCCGCTTTCGGGGTGTGGCGCCGTAATGTACACGGACTTGGCCGCTGTTCGTTAGCCCGGTTGTCCCGCGCCAGGGGGGCCGTCGGTCACGCGAAGCGACCGTATATGGGCGGCGTGAGGCAGCCGCGGAAACGGGCAACGGGAGCGCCGGGCGCGGGGAGCGAGGAGCGGAGCGCCGGGCACGAGCAGTCGGGCTGCGCCGTGGTCCGGTCGATCAGCCGCGACCGTGGCCGAAGAGCCCGCCCTTCTTGACCTTCGCGGGTTGCTCGAGGGCCGGGATCTCCGGCTGTCGCGAGAGCCAGTCGATCGAGGTTTCGCGGTAGAACTGGGCGATGGCGTGCTCCGGCCCGAGCTCGAACCGCTTGGATACCTTGTCCATCGGAAAGGCGATCTGACCGTTGAGCTCGACGCCGTAGCCCTCGTCGGGGTCGCGGATCCAGTGCGCCCCGGTGTTCAAGATGAGCACTTCGCCGACGTATGCACCCATGGCCGGGACCATCGACTCGTATGAGTCCTTCGCCGGCGCGGCAGGCCACCATTCGTCGATCAGCTCGTCCAGACGAATCGCGCTCTCGGGCGAGTAGTCGAGCCAGGTCACTCCGTTCGATCCGGCCGACTTCACGAACGCGTCGGCGGCCAGTCGCATCATCGCCGCCGGCCCATCCACGTTCGTGGTCTGGCCGACTACGCCGGTCTCGACGGACCAGGCTCGACTCTGCTCGAACACCTGATCCTGGAGAGCCTCGCCCCCGGTCAACCGATTCTCGACCATGCGGGTCGGCTGCGCCGGCTCCGCCTTCGCCTTCGCCTTCTTGGGAGCGGTATCCGGGGGTAGCACTTCGCCGAAATGCTCGCCTGTCGCCCAGCGGCCACCGAACTGCCGGACGAGCACCTCGCCGATGTAGGCGGCCAGCTCCATCCGGGTCTTGAGGGCGACGGGGCTCTCGGAGGCGGCGAGTACGTCGACAAGCAGGTCGACCTCGCCCAGGCTGCGCCAGGTGAAGTCCATTTTGGCCACCCGAGCCGGCGGANNCTTGCGCGCCATCGATCCCCTGGGCAGGTCGCCGCGCCCGCAGTCGGGCACCCCCAGCGACCACTTGGGAAAGTCTGCAATCTGCACGAGACGACTGCAAGGGCGATTTCGACCCAGGTACCGCGCGCCTACCGTGACCGCGAGTCGGGATCCTATGTGGCCGCATCCCATTCGCCGCGGTAGCGAGCCACGCCCGTTGCGCCGCGCATTGCCTCCCCATCCAGGATCAGGAC
>PMIQ01000142.1:1194-2532 GCA_003157175.1 Chloroflexota bacterium | reverse complement strand
TTGATGTCGCATTCGAAGCCGACAACGGCGTAGTCTGCTGTGGCGCGGAGCACGTTGGCTGGCCAGGTAGGTGGATCGATGAAGCTGCACGAGTACGAGCCGATCGGGGGAGAGTCAAATCCCCGCGCGGTTCATCGCGAAGGATCGTCCGTCCTGACCTGCGCCGCCTGCGGCTGCCGACTCATCCCTCGCGAGTCTCTGTCCGACGGTGGCGGCTACGGCCCGGACGCGGCCTGGCGTCACTACCACGGCAACACCCTGGACACGGATGCGCGCGGCTGTCGCCTGGAGTGCGTCGATCGCCCGCATCGCATGGCCCGGGTGGAGCAGCTCGCCTCGTAGCCCAGGCGCCCCGCCGCCACTCCGCCCCGCGCTCGCGCGCCGCGCGCCGCGCCTCCGTCCTGAACCGCAACCGTCGCGCCACCGGAGCGTTACCGCGGGGTCACTCAACCGGTACTGATTCGGGCGCGGTCGCTACGTACGCTTCGGCCGGCCGCATCGGCACGGGTCGTTTGTTGCGGCGTGGAGACGAAGGAGACAACCGCGTGAACCCCGCCTCGAGCGCCATCAACTCCGGCGACACGGCCTGGGTCCTGACCTGCGCCGCGCTCGTCATGCTCATGACGCCGGGCCTGGCTCTTTTCTACGGCGGTCTGGTCCGCCGCAAGAACGTGCTCAGCACGATCATGCACAGCATCTTCATCCTGGCGCTGGTGAGCGTTACCTGGGTTCTCTTCGGGTTCACCCTGGCGTTCGGCAAGGACGTCAATGGCTGGGGCATCATCGGCGGCCTCGACTATATCGGTCTGCACGGCGTCGGCAAAGATCCTCTGACGCAGTACGCGCCGACTATCCCCGGGTCGGCGTATATGGCTTTCCAGATGATGTTCGCCGTCATCACGCCGGCCCTCATCACCGGCGCTTTTGCGGAACGCAAGCGCTTCAAGGCCTTCGTGCTGTTCTCGCTGCTGTGGACTCTCATCGTGTATTCGCCGATCGCGCACTGGGTTTGGGGCGACGGCGGCTGGCTTCGCGGGATGGGCGTCCTCGACTTCGCCGGCGGCACAGTCGTGCACATCAGCTCGGGCGTTGCGGCTCTGGTCGCCGCCCTTGTCCTGGGACCGAGGGTCAAGCGCGAGTCGGATCGCTTCGAGCCTCACGACGTCCGCCTCACGGTGATTGGCGCCGGCTTGCTCTGGTTCGGCTGGTTCGGCTTCAACGGGGGCTCCGCTCTGGCGGCCAACGGCACTGCCGCCAACGCGTTCGTTGTCACGAACACGGCCGCCGGCATGGCGGCCCTCACCTGGGTCACCATGAGCTGGCTGCACAAGGGCACGC
>PMIQ01000142.1:0-1177 GCA_003157175.1 Chloroflexota bacterium | reverse complement strand
GGCGGCACGCTCGGCGCGATCCTGACCGGCGTATTCGCCGTGTCCGCCGTGGGCGGCTACTCAGGATTGATCGACGGCAATCCCGGCCAGATCGGAACGCAGCTGGTGGCAGTTGCCGCGACCTGGATCTACAGCGGCATCGCCACCTTCATCATCCTCAAGGTGGTCGACCACTTCGTCGGGCTTCGTGTCGACGAGTCCGAGGAAGAGGCCGGCCTTGACTCCTCGCAGCACGGCGAGGTGGCCTGGCAGAGCTAACGATCGATCGGGCCGGCGGTACGGCGCTCGGTACCGATCGGCAACCTGGAAAGGTCGAGGGGCCCGTCTGACCGGGCCCTCGCCACAGCCAGCCGAGCCTACGGGCCCGGCAGTCGCAACACGTCCCGAACCGCAACCCTCGCGCCACCAGAGCGCTACCTGAGGGTTACTCAGTCGTTACTGATTCCCGCTCCATCGCTCCATACGCTTCCCCGGGCCGCAACCGCGGCATTCGCGTGTCGCCATTGGGAAGCGAAGGAGTCTCGGCGTGATCAACGGTGGCGACACCGCCTGGGTACTGACCGCGACGGCGCTCGTCATGTTGATGACGCCCGGCCTGGCGCTCTTCTACGGCGGTCTCGTCCGCCGCAAGAACGTCCTCAGCATCCTCATGCAGTGCATGTTCATCCTGGGCCTGGTCAGCGTGACCTGGGTCCTGGTGGGCTACACCCTGGCCTTCGGCAAGGACGTCAACGGCTGGGGCGTCATCGGTAACCTGGACAACATCGGCCTCAAGGACGTCGGCGTCACTCCGGGCCCGTATGCCGCGACGATCCCGGCCACCGCGTTCGCCCTGTTCCAGATGATGTTCGCGATCATCACTCCCGCCCTCATCATCGGCGCCTTCGCCGAACGAAAGCGCTTCAAGGCCTTCGTTCTCTTCGCCCTCCTGTGGAGCCTTCTCGTCTACTCGCCGATCTGCCACTGGGTCTGGGGCGATGGCGGCTGGCTCAAGAACCTGGGCGTGCTCGACTACGCCGGCGGCACCGTCGTCCACATCAGCTCCGGCGTCGCGGCCCTGGTGGCCGCGCTCGTCCTGGGCCCGCGCGTCCGGCGCGAGTCCGAGCGGTTCGAGCCGCACGACGTGCGACTGACGGTCATCGGCGCCGGCATCCTGTGGTTCGGCTGGTTCGGCTTC
>PMIQ01000002.1 GCA_003157175.1 Chloroflexota bacterium | reverse complement strand
CGGTACAGGTCGTTGGCTAGTCTTCGTCAACTTCTGTTTTCGTTCGGACTCTCTGGCGGGCGCTCCGGGCCTCGCATTGTTCGGACAAGCCGCCGAATCTGCGACCTTAGAAGGAAGGGTGTCGCCAGGATCGAGGCGATCAGAACCTGAAGGATGAGACTCCCCGAGCCGGGATCGAGATACATCCAGCCTCCCATCGGCTGCGACTGCCAGGCGCGCCTATATTTCGCTGCCTCCCTCGGATACTCCACGGTCCCTCATAATCATGAAAGGATCCTGAACACTCGCCCGGCGATCCCGTGATTCCGCTGTTGGCCATCTTATCAGGCCGTCCTCGGTTGCCCGCCGGAGGTGCCCGTGGCGATGAGAAAGTCCGCCGAAATCAAGCGGTAACCCCGGTGCGTCGCGGCACCCAGCAGCAGCGTCGCCAGCCCGCTCGCGGCAAAGAGCGGCGCCGCGGCCATGAGCAGGAGCATGTGCTGGACCATGTGAACGGTCGCGAGCGAGTCGGAGAGCGCGTCGATCGGCGAGAGGATCGCGAGCGCGAGTGAGCCGAGCCCGCCGAGGAAGAACGCCGTCCGGTGACGCGGCCCGGGATGGCCAGGATGCAGACGATCGACCCGCATAACGAGCCAGGCATACGCCGCCGCCGACGCCATCAGCGAGACGCGCCCGTTGGCCCAGAAGGCGGTACCAGTCGCCGGTCGGGTCCGCGTCGTTGGGAGTGGGCTGGCCGAGCATCCGGCACAGGTCGATGAAGTGCTCCTGCGCCGCGGCCCTCTCGATGTCCCGGCGTCCGATGCAAGCCAGTTGCGCCACCTGGTCATGCCGCACCACGAGCATGACGGCCCCGGCGATCTCGCCGCGCTCGACGCAGCGGCGGTGACAGTTGGCCGGAAGTCTGGCGTCAGTCGGCGAAGACGGGTATCCGACTGATGTCCGGGTCCGAGAAGATGTCCAGGTCGTCGCGGCTCTGTGTCGAGAACTCGGACACGACCGCTCCATCTGGTCCGGCCTGGAACCAGTGGTTCGTGTTCGGCGGGATCATGAATTGCTCCGCAGGGCGGAGCTCGATCTCGTGCTTGGCAGAGTAGACTCCGCGCTCGGCGTGCGCCGGGCGCGCCTTGGGTACGGGGGTGGGCTCGCCGATATCGACGTGCAGATAGACCATGCCCGCCCGAACTCGGAAGGTCTCTTCCTTGCCTGGGGAGCCGTTGAACGGTGGATGTCGATGCTCAGGACAAGTCTGATGTGGAAACAGCACTAGCTCCTTCGCGCAGACGCGCTCGGTGTTGACGTAGACGACGAGCTCTAGGCCGACCCGTTCAAGATCGCCGAGCCCGAAGTCAGCTACCTCGATACTCGCCCGCTCGGCCGGCGTGATAGCGATTCCGGCGCTTGCCAGCGCCGTGGCAGCGCGATCGCGCGCGTGGCGGACCTGAGCTTGGGTCAACATGAAATCAGGTCTCCGTATCACCGATTCACAGCTTCACAATCCGGCCGAACAACCATCTGCGGCTCCGCTAGAGCTCGGCCACCTGATGATCGGCGAAGGCTCATTTGAACCCTGCAGCATATTAGGCCAGAGCTGCCCCCCTAGCTCATCGTCGCTGCCCGTCCGCGTTGTGTTGCGAGGCGCCTCGACGTCGGTTTGGATGGCAAAGACCTTCGGGTTCCCTTGCTATTGTCATCCCCTGCGGCCACTCGCAGTGCCTCGTGGTCCGCATCCGATGGGTTCTGGGACGTGGGCAACTCCAGCTGAGGCGCGGCGAACAAAGGCTTGAGGCTTGGGTACAGGGCTTGGTACTTGGAGTAGCCGGCCAGCAACGCCGCAGGCGGGACGAGATCCGGCTCGGTGATGGTCTGGTCCCCCCAATCGACGCCGACCGAGCCTTCGGAGTAGAGGCCAAGACCCACGCCAGCCAGGACTAAGGCGCCGTCGCAGCCGCGGCCACGACCCGCGCATAGCGACGCCAGGTCCAGTTGCGGTCTTGCCGCGGCTGTACCCCTTCGGCACCGCGCGAACACACCGACCAGCCCGGACGTCGGTTCTGCCAGAGGCTGTCCTTGGTTCATCAGCCCTGGACACTCGCCAGTTCGGACCCCCAGCGGCGCGCTCGCTCGAGCTCTCCGTCACGGAGTGGCCCCCACTTGCCCTTCACGACGAAACGGAGCCCCTTTACGAGCGGGCGGTAACCTGCCTGCTCCAGGCTCCGCGCCATCGCGGAGGTCGCCCCGCCCGGAGACCACCGAAGGCCGGTTTCGAATGTGGCACATGAGCCGTGTCCCGCCGGGAGCTTCGCCAGCCAAGAGCGCATCGATGGGTGCGAAAAATCGGGCGGCCTGGGAGCGCCCGCCGGATTGGAGGCGATGCTGTCGCGCATGCCGTCCGTCGGGAGCCGGAAGCCCAATAGCGGAGCACCGGCCACGATGAGGTCTACCCCTGACATCGCCTGGCCGAACGCCTCCGCGGTGGAAAGCGCTCGGGCCTCGGGCCCCAAGCCTTCAGCCACGGCGCGAGCAACGGCTGCGGTGTTGCCCCACAGCGACTCATAGACCACGACCGCTTTCAAAGGCTTCACCTCCCACCGCTCGGTAACC
>PMIQ01000136.1 GCA_003157175.1 Chloroflexota bacterium | reverse complement strand
CCGTGGTCGACGTGGCCCATGACGGTCACGATCGGGGCGCGCGGCTGCAGGAGGGATTCTTCGTCCTCCTCGTACAGCTGCTCCTTGGTGGCCGCGCCGACAGGCGCCGTCTCGGGCGCTGAGCCGTCGGCATTGGCAGTCGTGCCCGGCGCGGCCGTCTCGGCCACTTCGTAGCCCAGCTCCTCCGCCACCAGCGACGCGGTCTCGCGATCGATGCCCTGGTTTATGTTGGCGAAGATGCCGCTCTTGATCAGCTCGCGGATCACGTCCGCGGGATTGACGCCCAGAAGATCCGCCAGGTCCTTGACGGTGATGCTCGAAGGCAGCTCGATGGCGCTTCTCTCTCGCGAGTCGAGAGCTGCCGCCGCGCCCTGCGCAACGGCGTCGCGGCGCATCGGCTTGCGCGGACCACGACGGCCACGCGTGCCGCTCCTACTCTTGGCCACGACTACCTCCTGCTTCGATCCTGCTCGCCTCCCCTGTCAGCTCGGCCCGGAGCTCCACCGGGATCGGCACTTCCAGCGCACGCTGGAGCGATCCTTTGTCGAGGGCCGCCGTGCGGCACTCCTGTGATCCACATACGTATGCGCCGCGACCCGGCATCTTGCCCGTCGGGTCCAGGACGACGCGGCCGTCGGGCGTCCGAACCACGCGCGTCAGCTCACGCTTCTGCCGGGGCTGGCGGCAGACGACGCACGATCGGGTCGGATAGCGCCGTGGAGGCGCGCCCCGGGCTACGACGGCACCTCCTCGGTGGCCGCCGGTTCAACGGCAGGCTCGATGGCCTCGGTCTTGGCGGTCGCCTTGCGGCGCTTGGGCTTCGCCGCGACCGGCTCATCTGCGACAGCGGCCTCGACCGGCGCGACAGCGGCCTCGGCCGGCGCTTCGTCTACCGCGGCAGTCGATGGCCCGCCCGCCGCGGCCGATTCTTCGGCGGCGGCCTCGGCCGTGTGGGCAGCTTCGGCCTTGGCCGCCTCGGCGACGGAGACGTCGCTCCTGATGTCGATCCGCCAGCCGGTCAGCTTGGCCGCCAGGCGGGCGTTCTGGCCCTCACGGCCGATAGCCAGCGAGAGCATCCGCTCAGGCACCACCACGTTTGCGATGCGGTGCTCTTCGTCTATCCGGACCTCGATGACCTGGGCCGGGCTCAGCGCCTTGGCCACGAAGGTCGAGGCGTCCTCGGACCATTCGATAACGTCTATCTTCTCGCCGCCCAGTTCGGCCACGACCGCCTGAACCCGCGCGCCGCGCTGGCCAACGGTCGCGCCAACCGGATCGAGCCCCTGCTGGCGCGATGCCACGGCGACCTTGGAGCGGCTGCCCGCCTCACGGGCGATGGCCTTGATCTCGACGGTGCCGCCGTGGATCTCCGGCACTTCCAACTCGAAGAGGCGGCGCAGGAAGCCCTTGTGGGTGCGGCTCACGTAGATCTGCGGACCCTTGGCGCTGCGCCGCACCTCCAGGACGAAAGCTTTGACGTTCTGGCCGATGCGGTAGTGCTCGAGCGGCGACTGCTCCGTGGTGGCGAGGATAGCCTCGGCCTTGCCGACGTCGAGGATGATGGCCCGCGGCTCGATTCGCGAGACGGTACCGGTCATGAGCTCGCCTTCGCTGCTGGCGAAGTGATCGAAGACGACGTTGCGCTCGGCCTCGTGGAGCCGCTGCAGCACGACCTGCTTGGCCGTCTGGGCGTGGATCCGGCCGAAGGCTTCCTGGTCGAGCTGTTCCGTCTCGACGAGATCGCCCGGCTCCGCGCCCGGCTGGAAGGCCTGGGCCTCCGACACGCCGATCTGGGTCGCGGGGTCTTCGATCTCCTCGGCCACGAAACGGGCGCGGAAAACGCGCACCTTGCCCGACTCTGCGTCGATGCGGACGTGGATGTCCTCGTCGCCCGGGGTCCGGCGGTACGCGGACTGGATCGCCTCCTCGACGGTCCGAATCAGCTGCTCGCGTGGGACCCCCTTCTCAGCGTTCAGCTGCAGGAGGGCGCCGACGAAATCTCGACTCATTTCGCGCCTCCCGTTTCATCAATTCGGCCGCCGGCCCGTCGCCCGGCCCGCCAGCCACTCAACAAAAGACGTGGGGGTCACCCACGTCAGGAGCGGCCGGTAGATTGGGCTGAGTATACACGGCGCCCCCGGGCCATCCAAGGGGAGCCGGTTCGGTGACGCGTATCGGAGCGGCCCCCGGCGGCCATGCGCGAGGCGGCGCCGCACGGTCTGGCAGCCGAACATCAACTACAGGGCGTGGCCTCGTCTGCGAGCAAATAGCCCCGGCTGTCGACCAGCTCAAAACCCGAGTTCGCGAACTGCGTGCCGGCAACATCAGGCTTGACGACGTGACATGCCATGTCTGCCGCCTGACTCTCGTAGCCCGGCGCGACGTAGATGACCCAGGTGGTGTCGCCGTTGTGCCAGTTGAACGACACGCTCTCCGCCCTGGGTCCCAGGGCGTTGTGGAGCTTCAGGTCCATGCCGACAAGCGGCGCGACCACGCTCCTTCGCCCGCCGTCACGGCTGCCTGCTAAGCCTGGTGATCGTGCTGGGATTGATCTGCATCCTGGTCGTCGGCTGCGGAGTCGCGCAATTCGCGATCGTCTGGGAACACGTGGTGGTAGTAAGCCTCGATCTCTTCGCCGGCCACGTTGATCGACCGAGCCAGCCCACCGACGGCCGGCGCCGCCTCGATCAACTGGACCGTCCAGCCCCGGGCAACCAGCGCGTCGGCGGCGGCAAGGCCGGCCATCCCCCCTCCGACAACGACCGCGTCGACGCTGTCCCCCTTTGGCCCGGCTTGCGACATCGCTGCTCCCAGTGCGCTGCTGCCGAAGAAGCCCCGTCAGTAGGCCCGCGCGAAGAGGACCCGTCGCGGCGAGGCCGCTCCGCAAACGATGCACTTGCCCGCCTCGTCCGGAGAGTCGAACGGGATGCAGCGGATCGTGGCCCCGGTCTCCTCGTTGACCTGCTTCTCGCACTTGGCGTTGCCGCACCATGGGGCCAGGAAGAAGCCGCCCTCACCGTCGAGACCGTCCTTGATCTGCTGGTACGTGTCGACGTGATGCGTGTTCTCGTCCCGGAAGACGCGGGCGCGGGCGAGCAGCTCCGCCTGATAGGCGCGCAGCCGGGCTGGCAGCTCGGCCGCCAGTCGATCGAGCGGGACCGCCTCCTTCGACCGATCGAGTCGCTTCACCACCATGGCCTGGCCGGCCGCCACGTCACGCGGTCCGATCTCGAGGCGGAACGGCACGCCGCGCAGCTCCCAATGGTTGTACTTGAAGCCGGGCGAATCGTCGCGCCAGTCGACCTTGACCCGGACGGCCTTGCCCTCGGGCGTCTCGGCGAGCGCGGCCTGGAAACGATCGATCGCCTCGGCGACTGCGGCACGCTCCTCGTCCTTGCGGAAGATCGGCACGACCACTGCCTGGACCGGCGCGACGTTGGGTGGCAGCACCAGCCCCGAGTCGTCGCCGTGGGCCATGACCGTCGCCCCGACCATGCGCGTGGAGAATCCCCACGACGTTCCGTACGGGTTCTTGCGGACGTTGTCCCGGTCCAGAAACTCGATGCCCGCGGCCTTCGCGAAGTTCTGGCCGAGCATATGGCTCGTCCCGGCCTGGAGGGCCTTCTTATCGCGCATCATGGCTTCGATGCACCACGTGAATTCGGCGCCGGGGAACTTCTCGCCATCGGTCTTGCGACCCTTGATGACCGGGATCGCGAGCCACTCCTCCGACACCCTGTCATAGCAGTCGAGGCCGGTCGCGACCTCCGCCTCGGCCTCCTCGCGGGTGGCGTGGAAGGTGTGGGCCTCCTGCCAGAGGAACTCCGTCGTGCGCAGGAAGAGGCGCGTGCGCAGCTCCCAGCGAACGACGTTGTTCCACATGTTCATCAGCAGCGGCAGGTCGCGGTAGGACTGGATCCAATCCTTCACGCTGTCGGCGATGATCGCCTCGCTGGTGGGCCGGATGGCCAGCCACTCGTCGAGCGCCTTGCCGCCGGCATGGGTTACCCAGGCGACCTGCGGGTTGAAGCCCTCGACATGCTCGGCTTCCTTCTCGAGAAGCGAGCGCGGCACGAACAGCGGGAAGTAGACGTTGCTGTGGCCGGTGCGCTTGATGTGGCCGTCGAGCTCGGCCTGCATCGACTCCCAGATGGCGTAGCCGTACGGCCGGATGATCATGCAGCCGCGAACCGGGGAGTAGTCGGCCAGCTCTGCCTTTAGAACGACGTCGTTGTACCACTCCGGGAAGTTCTCGGACTGGTGCGTGATGCTGGTGACGAATCCCTCACTGGGCACTTTGTTCCTCCGGGCGATCCGACCTGGGCGATGTCGGCGACGTGGGCGATTTCGCGCAATCGTACCGCCTGGACCGGGGCGGCGGACGCGTGGCGGTCGCGTCGATGGCAACCGCCCGACACGGTTGGGATCTCGGTGCCTGGTCATGGTGTCAACGCATTTCGGCGAAGCCCGATGGCTCGCGTCAGATCCACTCTCTCCTGGGCCCGATTCCACGGGTGCAGGCTCGCCGCGGCCCCATGCCGTTCGAGGTTGTGCGCTCGATGCACTAAAGGACCGGTCTACCCGACCGGATGCGGCGCGGCCCGTCGCTTGCGTGCATCTCCTGCACGCCGACCGGCGTCGGGAGCTCACCCGATATTGCCCTGCCCCGTCTAGCGCACGCCGCTCCCCACGGCCGGGAACCGCCGCTCCACGTACCCGTCCAGGATCGCCTTGAACTCGTCNNGGGCCGTTGACCACGCAGCCCATCACCGCCACGCGCAGGTCCTCCACGCCGGGATGCGCCTCTCGCCAAAGAGGCATCTGGTCTCGCAGGTAGAACTGGATGTCGCGGGCCAGCTCCTGGAAGTAGGTGCTCGTGGTCCGGCCGCAACCCGGGCACGAAGAGACTTGCGGCATGAAGGATCGAAGTCCGAGAGACTGCAGGACCTGCTGCGCCACGGCAACCTCTTCAGTTCGGTCGCCGCCGGGCTCGGGCGTGATCGAGACGCGGATCGTGTCGCCGATGCCCTCGGCCAGCAGCAGCGACAGCCCCGCGGACGACGCCACGATCCCCTTGATGCCCATGCCGGCCTCGGTCAGGCCCAGGTGCAGGGCGTAGTCGCCGCGCACGGCAAGGCGCCGGTAGACCTCCACCAGATCGCGCACACCGGACACCTTGGCCGAAAGAATGATTCGGTCGTGGGCCAGGCCGGTCGCCTCCGCCAGCTCGGCCGATCGAATGGCGCTTTCGACCATCGCCTCGATCATGACATCGCGCGCATCTCTGGGCTCCGCCCGGCGCGCGTTCGCGTCCATCAGCTCGGCCAGGACCGCCTGGTCCAGAGATCCCCAATTGACGCCGATCCTGACCGGTTTGCCGTTCTCGATCGCCACGCGGACGATTTCGGTGAAGTGGTCGTCGTGATGGCGACCCGGGCCGACGTTGCCGGGGTTGATGCGGTACTTGGCCAGCGCGCGGGCCGCCTCGGGGTAGTCGCACAGCAGCTTGTGGCCGTTGTAATGGAAGTCGCCGACGATCGGGACGGCGGCACCGAGCCCCCTGACCTTGCGGACGATCTCCGGCACGGCGGCGGCCGCGGCCTCGTTGTTGACAGTGATCCGGACGAGCTCCGACCCGGCATGTGCCAGCCGCGCGACCTGCAGCGCCGTGGCGTCGGCATCGGCCGTGTCCGTGTTCGTCATCGACTGGACGACGATCGGATGACCGCCGCCGACCGTTACGCCATCGACGTTGACGGCGACCGTCTGCCGGCGCGCTCCAAAACCACCGCTATCCATGTCTACGGGGCGCCGCCGCGGACGATGTCGAAGTAGCTGATCCAGGCTATGAAGGCCAGCAGGCATGCCATCCCGGCAACATATGCCGCCGCCTCCACCGCGCTGACGCCGCGCGCCCCAAAGATTCGCTTGACGACCAGCACCAGGACCTTACCGCCGTCGAGGGGCGGAAAGGGCAGGATGTTGATCAGGGCCAGATTCGCCGAGAGAATGGCCGCCAGCAGGATGACCACGGGGAAGCCGTAGTCGGTCAGCACGAGCCCTACGTCGCGGGTGATGCCGACCGGTCCCTGTATCCCGCTGGGCGCCGAGGTCGGGTGGTTGACGATCGACGATCCCAGCTGACCCAGGCCCGCGAAGACGAGTCCGAGAGACGTCCTGGTGTTCTCGATCGCCGTTTCCATTGCGGTTACGGGATCCGAGTGGGTGAATGTCACCACGGACACGAGGGTCCCGGTCGTACCGTCGGCCTGAACGGGCCCCGCGATCCCCAGAACTCCGGGGACGTTGGTTCCGAGCGTCACCACTGCGGACTTGTGATTTCCCTGCAGGTCAACGTAGCCGATCGTTACTGTCTTCCCGGCGTCGGCTTGAATCGCGTCAACCAGACCCATGGTTGTCATGAATCCGAATCGCTGACCGTTGAGCGAATCGATCGTCTCGCCGCCCACGAGTCCGGCACGCTGTGCGGGCGAGCCCGGAACGACCTGGCCGAACTTGATCGCCTGGCCCGGGCTGAAGACGCAGGCCACTATGAAGAACAGCAGCACAGCGGTCAGGAGATTCATCGTGACGCCGGCGACCATGACGACCAGCTGCCGCGACAGTGAGGAGTTGGTGAAGGCGCGCGGGTCTTCCGAGTCGCTCTCCTCCCCTTCGAGCCGGACGAAGCCGCCGATCGGGAGGTAGTTGAGGGTGTACTCCGTCTCGTGATCGTGGCCGAGCACCTTCGCCCTCGGCGGGAAACCGATCCCGAATTCGAGCACGCGGATGCCGGCCAGGCGAGCCGTGATGAAGTGACCGAACTCATGGACCACTACGAGCGAACTCAGAATCAAGAGCGTGAGCGGGATCGCCATCAGGGCGAACAGCAGGCCCTGCAGGGTCATCGGTAGGCCTCCGCGAAGGAACGAACTTCTGCGTCGAGCACGACCAGCTCATCGAGCGAGGGCCCGCGCGGCTCGCCGGCGCCGAAGCGCGCCACCGCAGATTCGAGCAATCGTGCTATTCCCTGGAAACCCAGCGTTCCGCCGAGGAAGCGAGCCACTGCCACCTCGTCGGCCGAAATGAGAGCCGTGCTCGCCCGCGGCCCGGCCAGGCCGGCCTCCCGGGCGATCCGCAGCGCCGGGAAGCGCTCCTCGTCGGGGGCCGCGAATTCCAGCATGCCGGCGGCGATCAGATCCGCGGCGGCCGCGGGAGAGGGCCGGCGGGCCGGATACGTTAGCGCGTATTGGATCGGGAGGCGCATGTCCGGGGTCCCCAGCTGGGCCTTGATCGAGCCGTCCACGAACTGCACAGCTGAGTGGACAACGCTCTGAGGGTGGATCACGACCGAGATGGCCGACAGGGGCACATCGTACAGCCAGTGCGCTTCGATGATTTCCAGCCCCTTATTGGCGAGGGTCGCGGAGTCGATGGTGATCTTCGCTCCCATCCGCCAGGTCGGATGGCGCAGGGCCTGCTCGGGCGTGACCGTCGCGAGGTCCGCGACACTGGCATCGCGGAACGGCCCACCGGAAGCGGTGAGCAGCAGCCGGGCGATGGCTCCGTGGTCCTCGCCGGCCAGGCACTGCCAGATGGCCGAATGCTCGGAATCGATCGGCCTCAACCAGAACAGCGGGCTGGCCAGGGCGCGGCCAGCCGCGCCCGCCGTGGCGGATGCCGCCGAACCAGCCGAACCCGCCGAACCAGCCTCACCCGACCATCCCGACTCCGCGCGACGTCGATCGGCCAGCGCACGCGCGAGCGGCATCACCAGGTGCCCGCCGGCGACGAGCGTCTCCTTGTTGGCCGTGGCGACGATCTTGCCCGCCTCGAGAGCCGCCAGCACGGAACGAAGGGCGACGAGTCCCCCGGTCGCGACCAGCACCAGATCCACGTCGGACCGGGCCACAATCTCTTCCAGGGCGTCGGGGCCGGAGGCTCGGGCCACTCCCGATGGCAGATCGAGCCCGGCCACGGCGCCTGGCTCTGCGAGCGCCACGAGCTGCGGGCGGTAGCGGCGCGCCTGCTCTTCGAGAAGCTGCGCCTGCGAGCCGGTGGCCAGAGCCACGATCCGGAAGGCGTCGGGCATCTCACCGAGCACCTCGATCGCCTGCCGGCCGATCGAACCGCCCGAGCCGAGCAGCGCGACGCGCACGATCGGCGAGGCGCCGGTCATCGAGCCAGCCCGGGCCCGAGCCGATCCAGCGGATCGACCCGGCGGCCGCTCCCCTCCGCTGCCGGCCCGAGGCCGGACTCAGCGGACGAGTGCGGCGACATAGAGCGCGGCGACTGGCGCCGCGAAGATGAACGAGTCCACGCGGTCAAGTATCCCGCCATGTCCCGGAATCAGCCCGCTGGAGTCCTTCGCGCCCGCAGCGCGCTTCAACATCGACTCGCCGAGGTCGCCGGCCTGCGACGCGAGCCCGATCAGCGGTCCCAGGACGACGCCCAGCACGATTGGCTGGCCGAGGGCCCAGAAGCCGCCCGCGGACACGGCCGTGCAGGCGACGAGCCCGCCGAACAGGCCCCAGTAGCTCTTCGAGGGCGAGATGTGGGCCAGGAACTTGCGCTTGCCGAGGGCGATGCCCACGAAGTATGCCCCGGTGTCGTACGACCAGACGAGCAGGATGACGAGAAGGATCCAGCCCCGCTCCCCGCCGAGCTGAGTGGCCGGCGCGGACGACGCGACGGCCGGCGCGGCCAGGCCCAACCGAACCAGGGCCGCCAGCAGCCCGACGTACACCGAGCCAAACGTGGTCGCCATCCAGGCCGCGAAACCGACTTTCGTGTCCTTCTCGACGAGTGCGGCGATCCCCGCAGCCACGACCACCGCCGCGATGAGCAGATCGCCGTACCCCGCCAGCCACGATGGAGCGGCCACGTCCGCGGCCACGGCCAGCGCGCCGGCTACGATCAGCCAGGGCACCACGCTATAGCCGGCGCCGCGCATCAGCCGGCCGGTCTCCCAGGCGGCGACGACGACGAAGGCCGCGATCAGCGCCCCGAACCACGGCTCGCCCAGGGCCAGGACGATCAGGAGCGGCGGCACGAAGACCAGCGCGCTGAGCGCCCTCTGCCGCATCCCTGCCCCTACCGCCCGAACCGGCGCTGCCGGCTGGCGAACTCCAGCAGAGCCTCGTCAAGTTGCGCCGGCCCGAAATCGGGCCAGAGTGTTGGCGTGAAGACGATCTCGGCATAGGCCGACTGCCAGATGAGGAAGTTGGAGAGCCTCTCGTCGCCGCCGGTACGAATGACCATGTCCGGGTCCGGCAGGCCGGCCGTGTACATCGCCGCGGCCATGACGTCCTCGTCGATCTCGTCGGGTCGCAGGCCCCGCGCGACCACCTTGCGAGCCGCGTCCACCAGCTCAGTCCGGCCGGAATAGTTGAAGGCTATGTTGAGCTGAAGCCTCTGCCCGCCGGCGGTGGCGTCCAGCGCCTCCTGGAGCGAGGCCTGCGTCTCGGGCGGGAGCTCCTCCATCCGCCCGAGCAGCCGAACATGAGCGCCCTGTGCGACCAGCTCGGCCGTCTCGTTGCGGATGACCTTCTCGAGCAGCATGAAGAGGCCGCCTACCTCGTCGTCGGAGCGAGCCCAATTCTCCCGGCTGAAGGCGTACAGCGAGAGGACCGCGATCCCGCGCCGGACGGAGTGGCGGATGATCTCGCGGATCCCCTCGACGCCGGCGGCGTGACCCTCCATCTCTGTCAGGCCCCGGCCGCGAGCCCAGCGCCGATTGCCGTCCATGATGATCGCCACGTGATGCGGCATCTCCTGGGGCGCAACCGCGAAAGCCTCCCCGGCCTGAACCATGGGAGGGCTGGGCGGCGAAACAGCGGGCGCCGCGGCCGTCTCCGCCGCCGGCGAGTCGCCTGACGGCTCGGTCGGAGCCTGGCGTTCACGATGGACGATCGACGGAGAGTCGGTCGGCCGGTCGATCGGACGGGCCACTAGACCTCCAGGATCTCCTGTTCCTTCGCCGCGCCGACCCGATCCACATCGGCGATGTGCTTGTCTGTGACGCGTTGCAGGTTCTCGTGCTCGCGCCGCCCCTCGTCGGCCCCGATCGTGCCGTCGTGCTCTTCCTTCTTGAGCTGGTCGCCGGCTTCACGGCGCAGGTTCCGGATCTCTACCCGGGCCTCTTCCATGCGCTTGTGGACCTGCTTCACCAGGTCTCGACGGCGCTCCTCGGTGAGCTGCGGGATGTTCAGGCGAATGACGGTGCCGTCGCTGTTTGGCACCAGGCCGATGTCGCTCTTCTGAATCGCCTTCTCGATCGCCTGGATGGCATTGCGATCCCATGGCTGTATGACGATCTGGTGCGATTCGGGCACGCTGATCCCGGCCAGCTGATTCATCGGCGTCGGCGCGCCATAGTAATCGACCACGAGTCGCTCGACTATGGACGTGGAGGCGCGACCTGTGCGAACACCTTGCAGGTCGCGCTCGAGAACCTCCACCGCGCGCATCATCTTGTGTTCGGTGCCGGTCAACGTCTCGCTGCTCATGCGGGGCTGCCTCCGTTGATCAGGGTGCCGACGGTTTCGCCCACGGCCACCCGCGTGATGTTCTGGGGCTCGTTGAGGTCGAACACGACGATCGGAGTGTCGTTTTCCATGCACAGCGATACGGCCGTGGCATCGAGAACGCGTAGCCTCTGTGTCAGGACCTGGGAATACGTGAGATGCTCGTAGCGCGTGGCGTTCGGGTTCGTCAGCGGGTCCGAGTCGTACACGCCATCGACCTTGGTGGCCTTGAGGATGATCTCGGCTCCAATTTCGACCGCCCGGAGCGCCGCGGCCGTGTCCGTCGTGAAGTACGGATTGCCCGTACCGGCGGCGAGGATGATCACTCGCCCCTTTTCGAGGTGACGCACGGCGCGCCGCCGAATGTATGGCTCGGCGACCTCGTTCATCCCAATGGCGCTCATCACTCGGGTCTGGACGCCGGCCTTCTCCAGAGCATCCTGGAGCGCCAGGGCATTCATGACCGTGGCCAGCATGCCGATGTAGTCGCCGGTGGCGCGGTCCATTCCCTTGGCCGCGGCGGCGAGGCCGCGAAAGATGTTGCCCCCGCCGACGACGATGCCGATCTCGACGCCGAGCCGGTGGACCTCGGCGACCTGAGCCGCGATGAATGCGCAGAAGTTCGGATCGACGCCGTACTGGCGAGACCCAAGGAGGGCCTCTCCGGACAGCTTCAGCAGGATCCGACGATAGCGCGGCCGCGTGGCGCCGCCGCCGACAGAGTCAACGGCGGTCCCAGCGGACGTGGCTTTGGCCGCTTTGGCCTCGCTCACATCTCTTCCCCCAGCTCGAAGCGAACGAACCGGCGCACCTTGATGTTCTCACCGGTCTTGGCGATGGCCTCGACGATCAGCTGGCCGACGGTCCGGTCTTGATCGCGGAACGGCTGCTCGACGAGGACGACCTCGGAGAACCATTTCTTGAGCTGGCCGTCGACGATCTGCGCACGAACCGATTCGGGCTTCCCCTGAACCGTGTCGCTGGCTATGAGTTCGGCCCGCCTGGCCTCGAGCTCCGACGCCGGGATCGCCTCGATAGTGGTCCAGGTCGGGCGCAGGCCGGCGACCTGGATCGCCAGATCGCGGACGAGGCGCTGGAACTCGTCGGTGCGAGCGACGAAGTCCGTCTCGCAGTTGACCTCGATAAGGACGCCGATCTTGCCGCCGGTGTGGATGTAGCTGGCGATCTGGCCCTCATTGGCCTCTCGGCCGGCACGCTTGGCGGCGGCCGCCTGGCCCCGCTCCTTGAGGATCGCGGCCGCCTTCTCGAGGTCGCCGCCGGTCTCCTCGAGAGCGCGCTTGCACTCCATGACGCCTGCGCCGCTCTGCTCGCGGAGGGCCTTGACGGTCTCCGCAGTGATGGTCGCCATCGTGTTCTCGTGTCTCCTGTCGTCTGCGCCTGTGCGGCCGGTCGGCCAACCGACCTCGGCCGCCAGTTGGATGAAATCGATGGGTCAGTGAGAGCGCGGCGTCTCTTCCCGAGTTCGGACCGGCTCTTCGCGAGGGCGGACGGGCGCTTCGTGAACTCGGGGCGCACTCTCGCCCTCGGCATCGCGCGGGTGGGACGGGACGACTCGCACGCCGGGCAGCAGGACTTCCTCTTCGTCCACGTCGGGCTCGAAGGTGAGGGCCGCGCCGCCCGCCAGGGCCGCGACAAGCTCGTCGGAGGGGGTCTCCTCCAATGTCGGCTCGGCCGGAGCCTCGGGAGCCTCGACCTCGGCCGTGGCACGAGCACCGCGTTCGCGCTGGCCCTCGATGCAGGCGTCGGCCACGAGCGAGCAGAGCAGCCGAATGGCCCGAATCGCGTCGTCGTTGGCCGGAATGATGTAGTCGAGCTCATCCGGGTCAACGTTGGTGTCGCCGGTACCGATGATCGGGATCTCGAGCTTGCGGGACTCCGTCACGGCAATGCGCTCGCGATGCGGGTCGACGATGAAGACCATCGCCGGCAGCCGCTTCATCTTGCGGATGCCACCGAACGCATCTCGAAGATGCTCCATCTCCTCGACGAGCTTGGACGTTTCCTTCTTCGTGAGACGCTCGAAGTCGCCGCTTGCTTGGCGTGCCTCCAGCTGATCCAGGAGCGCGATGCGCTTCTTGATCGTGATGAAGTTGGTGAGCATGCCACCGAGCCAGCGGCGGTTGACATATGGCTGACCGGCGCGGGTCGCCTCCTGGGAGATCGGCTCCTGGGCCTGCTTCTTGGTCCCGACGAAGAGCACGCCGTCGCCACGAGCGACGGTCTCACGGGCGGCGTCGAGGGCGACGTCCAGCCGCTTGACGGTCTGGGCCAGGTCGATGATGTGGATCCCGTTGCGCTCCGCAAAGATGAACGGCTTCATCTTGGGATTCCAGCGACGAGTCTGGTGGCCGAAGTGGATCCCGGCCTCCAGGAGCTGCCGCATCGAAACGGACGGCATGAACTGACCTCCTGCGGTTGCTTCCTCCGCAGCGCTCCTGTCGGGAACCGGTCCGCCAAACGCGGCTCCGGCACCGCCCCGACACGGCAACTCTGCGTGTGATCTCCGCTCCGTCCGCTATGAGGCGGATACGGCGCGGGGGCCCTCGCGACGCGACGACCGGCGGGGAGTGTAGCACAGCGGCTGCCAGCCCCGGCCGGACGGGCCGGCCCCGGGGCCGTCGCCCCGAGCGCATTTCTCTTACGGGTGGGTCACTGCCACGATAACCTGACGGCGTGTGGCACAGGGGTTCTGCGGCGAGCTCCAGCGGAGGCCCAGCGGTAGCCGCGGCCTCCGTGGCCTTAGCCGTGCTGATCGCGGTTGGAGCGGTCGGTTGCGGGGGCGGAGCCGGTCCCGCCGCGGCCACGAGCAGCCTCGAGCCTGCAACGCCATCCGCGCCGGCCACTTCGGCCGCCAGCGCGACCCAGACCCCGAGCCCGACTTCAACCACGACCCCAACGAGCACCCCTCGACCCGCGGTCCCGCTCGTGCCCGTCGTGTCGTTCTGGTCCACTCAGCGGACGATCTCTATGGCCGACCTGGCCCTTCTGGTGAGTGGCTCCAAACCCACCGTCGGGCCCGCCTACTCGAAGGTCGTCGTGGCGGCACCCGACGCCGCCGCCCTGGCCACGGCGCTCGGTGTCTCTCTCGGGGCGTCGGCCCAGGCTGCCAGCCCCGATGACGTCAAGGCGGCCGTTCGGAGCTCCGCGGGCACGATCGGCCTGTTGCGGGCGGACGACGTGACGCCGGACGTGCGCGCACTCGGGGTTGGCGGCGTCTCGTTGTTCGGCTCCGGACGCATCTCGGACCTGGACGCGTGGCCTCTCAAGGTCCCGTCCGACTCGCCCTCGACCTTCGACCCAAAAACGGCGTGGGTTCTGGACGCGGGTGGCGACGTCAACCTTGAGCGCCACGTCTATGTCTATTCCGTCCGCAAGAAGATGGGCCCCGACTACCCATGGGCGGGCGGCTACGCCGTCGTCAAGAGCCGCGTCTGCTGCGGCTTTGGGAAGAACCTGCTGACGGTGAGCCGCCGAACTGGGGGCGCCGGGGCGTTCACGACCCTGCTCAAGGGCGCGGACCTCACGCTGGTGAACCTCGAAGGACCGGCTCCGAACAACTACGTCTACCATGACGACGGTCTGTCGTTCAGCTTCGACCCGGCGCTGCTGGTCGGCCTGGCCGACGCCGGCATCGACGGCGTCGGGCTCGCCAACAACCACATCCGCAACGCCGGCAGCCAGGGCGTGCTCGACACCTGCGTCAACCTCGACAAGATCGGCCTCGAGCACGCCGGCGCGGGTGCCAATCCGACCGCCGCCTCGGCCCCGGCCTGGTTCACCGCGGGCGGTCTGCGGGTGGCGTTTCTGGCGTACGACGCGCTTCAGCCCGGCAACTTCGCGACTTCCTCTCGAGCCGGCGCGGCGCCGTTCACCCTCGCCGGCGCCGAGGCCGACATCAGGGGCGCGCGAGCGGCCGGCGCCGACTTCGTGATCGTCATGCCGCACTGGGGCGCCGAGTACAGCGAATACGTCAGCCCGGATCAGCGCCGCGAGGCCGCCGCATTGGTAGCCGCCGGCGCCGACCTCATCCTCGGCAGCCACTCCCACTTCACCGGCCCGATCGAGGCGATCGACCGGCCGTCGGGCGGCCCCGTCTTCGTGGCTTACTCGCTCGGCGACCTGCTCTTCGATCTGAACTACAGCGAGGCCACCCAGGAGGGCGTCGTGGCCGACCTGACCTATGCCGGCCGGCGACTCGTCCAGGTCGACCTGCATCCGACGCTCATGGTCGACCACTCCCAGGTCAACCTGCTCGACCCGGCGGGCGATGGCAAGCTGGTCCTGAACCGAATCAGGCTCGCCTCATCCAAGACGCTTCACTGGTAGGTCGGAGCCGGCGCGAACCCCGCGATCAGCCCCCGAGCGCGTTCCGGTACAGGCGCACGACAGGCCGGCCGCCCGCGCCGGGCTCGACGATCGCCAGGTCCAACGCCAGCGGCAGGCGCGGCAGTGCGTGGCCATCGGGCAGGCAACCTGCCTCGAGCAGGCGGGCGACTCCCGCCTTGAGGTGGGCCTGCTTTCGGTGGTCGAAAGTTTCCTCCGCCAGCCCGAACTCCCTCGAGCGCCGCCAGCGGACTTCGACCACGACCAGCCGTTGCGGCGGCCCCGGGTCGATCGCGACGATGTCCAGCTCGCTGCGGCCGAAGTGGGCGTTGCGCGCCAAGATCCGCCAGCCGCGATCGGTCAGGCGCTCGCAGACAAGGCTTTCGGCCGCGTCGCCGGCTTTCTGGCGGTCCGTTCGTTCGGCCATGGCTCCTCCGGCGGGCCGTCAGTCGCCCGGCTCGAAGTCGGCCTCCGCGGCGTCCGCCGGCGCATCGTCCCACAAGCCCATTTGCTCGCGATCACGGCATGGCGCGAACGAGAGACGGTGGATCGGGCAGAGGCCCAGAGCGGCGAGGCCGGCGCGATGCTCCGGAGCCGCATAGCCCTTGTTACGGGCCAGGTCGTAGCCGGGGTAGCGCTCGTCCATCTGCTCCATCAACCGGTCGCGGGCAACCTTGGCGATCACCGAGGCCGCGGCCACCGAGGCGCACAGCCGGTCCGCGGAGACGAGCACGCGCTGGTGGATCCTGACCTCCGGCAGCGAGACGGCGTCCAGCAGCAGGGCGTCGGGCCGGATCGGGAGGCGGGCGGCGGCCAGGGTGCTGGCCAGCAGCGTCGCCTGGAGGATGTTGATACGGTCGATCAATTCGGGGCCGACGAACGCGATCGCCCAGGCAATTGCCCGGCCGCGGATCTCCACGTCTAGACGGCGCCGATCTTCCGGCTTGAGCAGCTTGGAATCGCGCAGGCCGCGCGGCCTCCAGTTGGGCGGGAGGATCACCGCCGCCGCGGCCACCGGGCCGGCCAGGCAGCCTCGGCCGACCTCATCGATGCCCGCAACGTGGCGGTATCCGCGCGACCACAGGATCCGCTCCTCGGCGAAGTCGGGGTCGAGGCGCTCGCGATGCCAGGACGCGACCTCGAACCGGCCGCCGTGGGCTCCGGGCGCGAATACAGTGGGACCCCGTCGCGTCGCCGTTGGCGAGCGGCCGGGGTCCTCGATCCGGAAGTTGGAGCGTCGGGCGCCGGTCATCAGGCTCCCGAGCCCGTCTAGCTGCTGACGCGGCGCTCGCGCAGGGTGGCCGCCTTGCCGACGCGCTTGCGCAGGAAGTACAGCTGAGCGCGGCGCGCCTGGCCGTGNNCGCCGGACGGTGATCGAGCGCTGGATGCCGCCGCCGCGAAGACGCATGACGGTCCCCTCGAAGACCTGGATGCGCTCGCGGGTGCCTTCCACGACGCGTGCGTTGACGCGCACGGTATCTCCGGAGGCGAGTTCCGGAAGGTCCGTCCGGATCTGTTCCTGAACTATCTCGTCGAGCACGTTCACGGCGTTCCCTACTCTTCGTCAAGCGGCGCGNNATAGCACACGCGGGCGGGGATGCGACCCGGCCGGAGTGCGCCGCGAGAAGGGCGGAGCCGCCGATCGGGCTTCCGGCCATTTGCTAGCCGGGGTAGCACGCGGCCATGAATCCTGCCCTACGAAGTGGCCAAGCCAGCCTCCGGAGCTCGACGCCGAGCGTGGCGATCGCCGCTGCACAATCGCCCCAGGCTCCGCCGCGGACCAGGAAGCCCTGCTAATCCGGAACCCTGCTACGGGGGTTAGCAATTGGCCAAAAGGGGGTATCCACGCAAGTGCAGAACGCCTCCGGTGTCTCAAATCACGACAGGAGCAGCCCTCGACCGCAGGCCAGTTCGCCTAACCTACCCGCATCAGTATTGAGGCGGGTTTTGTAGGTGGCGGCGACTGGATTTGATGTGCGTCCGGGCGCGGGCATCGGACCCATTGAGATCAGGATGACTCGACAGGAGGCCATCGCTGCCGCGCTCGCAGACGGCCTGCCGACCCGTGACTTTCGCCGAGGGAAGGCCTGGAAACCCGACGGTCCGCCTGACCTTCTGATCGCTGACCAGCTCTTGGCATATTTCGAGGATGGAGACCGAGTAGTCGAGGTCGAAGTCGCGGCGAACGGCCCGCACCCGGTCGCATGCCTCAACCTGGATCTGGCCGCCTCATACGCCGAGATCCGCTTGGCGATGCAGGCGATCGCCCGAGCGGATGAGACCGACCCCGAGTTCCCGTCGGGCTGTGCCTTCCCCGAGATCGGCCTTTATCTGTGGTCTGAGGCCGAAGATGAGGAACCTGTGCAGGCAATCCTCGTCCGCGCCCCGGACCATCACGCGTTCGACGGACTCGACTAATAGGCTCCTCGCGCCGGAACCTCGCCGCGCTCGCTAGGCAACTTCCCGTGCGTGAGCGGATTGTCGTCGCGGCAGACAGAGGGCCAGTCTCACACCCAAATGTCGTCGCCTGCCGCCGTCGTCCCCAGCCGGGGCGACAAACGACTCGCCAATTCTGCCGGGCTGGAGCTCACGGCTGACGTCCGCGATCGTCGCGTTCAACGAGCCTCGCGGTCGGCGTCTTCGACCACGCCGCCTGCCGCTTGCGCAGCCGCNNGCCGCGTCTGCCTCTGCCGCATCGGCGGCGGCGACGCTCTCCTCGTGGCTGACCTCCGCCAGCAGCTTGGCCTCCTCGCGCGACATCGGCCTGTCCTCGAGCAGCTCCGGCCGGCGGCGCCAGGTGCGGCGCAGGGATTCCTTGAGACGCCACTTGCGGACGGCTTCGTGGTGTCCGCTCGTGAGGACCGCCGGCACGGCGAGGTCGCGAAACACAGGCGGTCGCGTGTACTGCGGATATTCCAGCAGCCCGGCGGTGAACGACTCCTCGGCCGTGGATTCGGCGTCGATGGCGCCGGGGAGCAGCCGCAGGATCGTGTCCACCACCACCAGCGCCGGAATCTCGCCGCCTGAGAGCACGTAGTCGCCGATGGACAACTCCACGTCGACGAGGGAGCGAATGCGCTCGTCCACGCCTTCGTAGCGCGGGCATACCAGGATCAGATGCGTGCGCTCGGCCAGGTTGTGGGCACGGGCCTGCCCGAATACCTCACCGCCCGGGTCGAGCAGAATGACCGTGCTGTCGGGTCTGCGCAGCTCGTCCAGTGCCGCTGCCACCGGCTCCGGGCGCAGGACCATGCCCGCTCCCCCGCCGTACGTGTAGTCGTCGACCGACTTGTGGCGGCCGAGGCCCCAGTGGCGCATGTCGTGGATGCGGATCTGGGCCAGGTTTCGAGCCTGGACGCGCCCCGGAATGCTCTCTGCCAGCGGCCCCTGGAGCATCCCCGGGAAGAGCGTCAACAATTCGATCTCGAGAGGCTGCCGTACCGGCTTCGCAGCGAGTTCGACGTCGCCAGCGGTAGCCGAAGGCTCGGTCGTCACGCCTCGGGCTCCCGACCGGCCTCGGCCGATCCGGCGGGGGCCTCGATGTCGTCGCCTTCCCCGCCTTCCCCGCCTTCCCCGCGCAGCCCCAGAGCCTCCCCGTCGATCACGATCTTGCCGCGGGTCGGCGCAAATACACGTACGACCGAGCGGATGAGGGGCACGTCCAACTCTCCGGCGGGCCCCGACACGACCATCACGTCTGCGCCGCCGGCGCGATAGATGTCCACGACTTCCCCGAGCTCACTGCCGTCGACGTCCGCCACGGAGGCGCCGACGACCTGGTGCCAGTAGAACTCGCCGCGCGACAGCTCCTCGCCCGGGGCCACCACCGCTTCGAGGTACGCGTCGAGCAGGCTCTCGGCGGCGGTTCGGTCCATCACCTCGGCGAAGCGCACGCGCCAGCCAAGTGAGTCCGGCTCCGACTCGACCACCGTCAGCGGGGCGTCGCTGCCCTCGAGGAAGAGCGACTTGCCGACGGCAAATCGCTGCTCTGCTCGATCCGTGAGCGACTCCAGTCGCATGGTCCCGCGCAGCCCGTGAAAGCCCCGGACCCGGGCCACCACGAGCCTCTCACCGGCGGTCACGGCCGGAGGCTCAGCTAATCTCCAACGATACGATTTCACCGTCGCGCGCGGACATGACCTTGAGCAGCGTCCGCAGCGCCTTGGCGACGCTGCCGTTGCGGCCGATCACCTTGCCCATGTCGTCTTCGGCGACATGAAGCTCGATGACGGTGCCGTCCGGGCCGGTGTGGACTTCAACCTGCACGGCGTCGGGGTCGTCCACGAGGTTGCGAGCGACGTACTCGACGAGATCCTGGGCTGCCATTGACTACCTCTTGTTGTGGTGCCCTTCCCGCGTCAGCCAGAGCCGGAGCGGCACGGCGCCGCTACCCGGACCCGGCTACTTGGCGGCCGGGGCTGCCTTTCGCTCCGTCTTCGGCAGGACGCCAGCTCCCTGGAGGAGGCGGTTCACCGTGTCAGAAGGCTGGGCGCCCTTCGCCAGCCAGCTCTTGACCTTTTCGACGTCGACGACGAACTCGACCGGGTGCACCCGGGGGTTGTAGTGACCGATCGTCTCGATGGCCCGGCTGTCGCGGGCGCTTCGGCTGTCGGTGACGACGATGCGGTAGGCGGGCTGCTTGGTGGCCCCGACGCGGGTGAGGCGGATTCGAACTGCCATGTGCGGGTGTGCTCCTCCTGAGGTACTGGCAACTCGGGCCCGGCCTACTTGGCCGTGAAGACGAGCCGCAGGGTAACCGTGCTGCCGTCGATCTCGGCAAAGGCGGCGCCTCCGACGTGATCGACATAGGGCTTGTAGTTGAGGTTGTAGTAACCGGGGTTTGCGGGGAATAATGCCTGACCGATCTGATCGGCGACTGCCGAGATGTCGAAGTACCCGTACCCCGCGTTGGACGTGCCCGCCGCGGCCATGACGGTCCTGTAGCCCGACTGGGCAGCCAGCGAATTCGCAGACGTGGTGTCGAGGACCGCTTTGACGAATGCGTCGCCGTACCCGGCCACCAGCAGGTCGCCCTTGGTGGCGATGGCGAAGCTCAAATCGGGAGTGATGTCGCTGGCCGCCACGCTGACGACGCTGATCGTCGCGCCCTTGTAGGTCTCGTCGGCCTGGGTGATGCCGCCGCCGCCGAGGCCGGCGAGACTGATCAGGTTGGTGATCATCGCCTTCTTGGTGGTCGCGGTGGCGCTGTCCGGAGTCTTGACGACGAGTCCGCCGCCATAAGACGAGCCGTCTTTGGTCAGCACCATGTCGGCGTCGCCGATCCAGTCGACGCCGCCGATCTGCGACAGAGCGCCCTGGACCTGTTTCATCGCGTCGGGCGCCGAAGACGCCAAGGCCGAACTCGCAAGTACCTTCAACTCGTCGTTGACGAGCTGGCCGACCGAATGAACCTCGATGACTCCAACGGTCGAGCCGGGCAGGTCAGAAGCCACGACCGACTCCTTGTTGCCCGGGCTGGGGGCTGCCGTCGTCTTGGGCATGGTCATCTCGACCGTCATGTGGTCCGACTCGGCTCGAACCGATCCCGCGATCCACGCCGGGATGTAGTCCTGGCCGAGCATCATGCCGCCGGCCGACATCCCGGCCATTCCGGCGATCGAACTCATGGATGCCATCTCTTGCGCAATGAGCGCCTGAGAATCCATGTAGAAGCGGGCAACGCTATCGCCCGAGAACGAGCTCATTGCCTTCTGGTAACCGGCGCTGTCTGCCAGCGAGCCATTGGACGGGGCATCCAGGCCGGCTTTCACGGCGTCGACGGTGCCGAGCAGCAGAACTTTGTCGGTGAACGCATATGCCGCAGTCAGCCCATCGGTCACCGTCTGCGCGACGTAGAGCTTCGTGCCCGCGTAGTCCTGCGCCGTGAAAGCAGTTCCCGTCCGAGTTATCTCGTCGCTGACCCAGGCCTCGCCCGCGGCGCGGTCCTTGAGGGCGACGATCACGACGCCATTGCCCGACTCCGTGGCAGACGGTGCCGGCGGCACGTTGGACTGGTTCAGCCCGGACGCTATGGCCGCCATCATCTGGTCCACGTCCGCCGAGTTCGCGGAGGCGCTGCCCATGCTCGTCAGCGCGACCGATAGCTCGCCGGTCGTCCAACTCTGGAAGGCCGAGGTGTAGGTCAGATCCGGCGAGATCGAGCTCGTGATCCGGTTGAGGATCTCATCGAACGCGCTGTCGAACTGGGCCCGGTCCGCAAAGCCGGGGAAATGCGTCATGAAGTCGGCCAGCTTCTGGTGCTGGTCGCCGGGCAAGTCCGTGCGCAGGTCTACGAACAGGAGCGTGGATTTGGGTGCGTAGCCTGCGGTGAGCGACTTGGCCGACCCGCCCGCACCCGACAGAACGAACGCCCCGCCCGCGGTCACGAGCGCGACGCACAGGACGACGCCCAGGGCGATGGCCCAGCGGAACCGGCTGGTCCGGGGCCCGACTCGGACCGGGCCTACGCCATCGGCCCAGGTCTCGCCAATCGGCTCGAGGCGAGCCGTCGGCGCACCCTGCGGCGCCACTGTTCCGGTAAATGGCTCCGGCGAGCCCGTGGGGTGCTGCTGCTGGTCCATGAAACCCTCCCTCAAACCTTGCCGGGCATGCCCGGAATGCGCCGCGGAAACCGCCCGCCTGACATCTGCTTCATCATCTTCTGAAGCTCGGAGAATTGCTTGACGATCTGATTAACGTCCTGCAGACGGGTCCCGGACCCATTCGCGATCCGGCGTCTGCGCGAACCGTTGAGGATGCCGTTCGGGTCGCGCCGCTCTTCCGGCGTCATCGATCGAATGATCGCCTGGACGCGCCGCAAATCGCCGCGGTCGATGGCCGCCTGAGCCTGCTTGGCCATCCCGCCCATGCCCGGGATCATCTCCATGAGCTGCCCCATCGGGCCCATCTTCTGGACCTGCTCCATCTGCTCGAGCATGTCTTCGAGAGTGAAGCCGTTCTTGCGAAGCTTCTCGGTCATGCGGGCCGTTTGCTTCTCGTCGTAGGTCTCCTGGGCCCGCTCGATGAGGGTCAGGACGTCGCCCATGCCGAGGATCCGGCCGGCGAGGCGGTCGGGGTGGAACGGCTCC
>PMIQ01000184.1 GCA_003157175.1 Chloroflexota bacterium | reverse complement strand
CGATCGGCGCCGCGATCAGCGGGGCTTGCCCGGTTCCGGCACCCACTCCCCCAGTGAACGAACCTCCGCCAGGCGCGTGCGCAGGTCCGGGTCCAGGGCCTCGGCGGCCGCCACCGCGGTCTCGATCGCGGTCAGGCACAGGATCCCCTCAGCCGTCGCGGCGAGACGGATCTCGGCCGCATCGCGGACCGGGCCCGAGGTGGGCGAAGGCGTATTGACGACAAGCCGGACCGACCCGCCTGCGATCAGATCCAGGATCGAAACTCGCTCCTCACCGGTCCGCTCGCCGACCTTGGCCACGACCTGCGCCTCGTGGCCGAGCCGGCGCAGTTCCGCCGCGGTTCCGGCGGTGGCCGCGAACCGGTAACCGGCCCGGGCCAACGCGGCGGCCACGCGCGGCAGCTCCTTCTTGTCGCGTTCCGCGACCGAGATCAACGCCAGTGCCCCATCCGCTCCCGGCCGCGGCGGAATCAGCGCCGCACCCTGCATGGCCTTAGCCAGCGCCACGCGCGGGTCCGTGTGAATGCCGATGACCTCGCCCGTGGACTGCATGCCGGGGCCCACTGACGGATCGACGCCACGGAGCTTGGCCGTGGAGAAGGCCGGCGCCTTGACCGCGACCAGCGGCGGCGGCTCCAGCAGCCCGTTCCCCCAGCCCATCCCGCGCAGCGTCTGGCCGAGCGCGATCCGGACGGCGAGCTTGACCATCGGCACTCCGGTGACCTTGCTCATGAACGGCACGGTGCGGCTGGCGCGCGGGTTGACCTCGATGAGATAAACACCGTCCTCGCGCACGATGAACTGCGCGTTGACCAGGCCGTGGACGTCGAGCGCCCGGACGATCCGGTCCATGGCGGCGACGATCAGCTCCTGGTCTGAGACCGAGACCGTCTGCGGCGGGAACATGCCGACCGAGTCGCCCGAATGGACGCCCGCTCGTTCGACGTGCTCCAGCAGGCCCGGGATCAGGACCGTTTCGCCGTCTGAGATCGCGTCGACGTCGACCTCGATGCCTTCGAGGTAGCGGTCGATTCGAACCGGCCGATCCGGGTCGACGACCGTCGCGCGGGCGAGCTGCTCGACGAGATCCGACGGCGAATACGAGAAATCGATCGCCAGGCCGCCGATGACGAACGACGGTCGAACGATGACCGGATAGCCGATGCGATCGGCCAGCGCCAGCGCCTCCTCGATCGATCGAGCCATGCCGCCTTCCGGCTGCGGGATGCCGACGGCCTCGACCAGGTTGGCGAAGCGGATGCGGTCCTCCGCCTGGTCGATCGTCTCCAGGTTCGCGCCGAGCAGCGGGATCCCGGCCTCGACCAGCGACTCCGCAAGATTGAGCGGTGTCTGGCCGCCGAACTGGACGAAGGCGCCGAGCATCGGGCGGCCGTCCGGCGACTCGGCTTCCACGACCGAACGGACGCTCTCGGGATCGAGCGGCTCGAAATAGAGGCGCGAGCTGGCGTCGAAGTCCGTCGAGACCGTCTCCGGGTTCGAGTTGATCATGACCGCCTGCCAGCCGCGCTCGCGAAGTTCCGCCGCGGCCTGGACGGCGCAATAGTCGAATTCGATCCCCTGCCCTATCCGCACCGGCCCGGAGCCGATCACCAGCGCCGCGGGTCGTTCCACCGGCGGCAGCTCCGGCTGCGAGCCGGCGGCCGCGTAAGTGGCGTAGAAATAGGGCGTCTCGGCCGCGAACTCGGCGGCGCACGTGTCCACCATCGCGTAGCCCGGCACCAGGCCGAGTTCCATCCGAGCCAATCGGATCGCCTCGGCCGTCACGCCGGCCCCCGCCATCTGCGCCAGCTCGCGATCCCCGAAGCCGGCGCGCTTCACGGTCGCCAGGAGAGTGGCCGCCTCATCGTCGCGTGGCTCCGCGATCCGGGCCCCGTACTTGCGCACCTCGCGCTCCAGCGCGATTGCCCGTTCGAACTCCGACAGGAACCAGGCGCTGATCCCGGTCACGCCGCGGATTCGCTCCGCCGGCATGCCCCGCCGCAGCAGGGCCAGGATCCGCCACAGCCGCGAGTCGGACGGCGCGAGGAAACGCTTCAGGACGATCGGATAGGCCATCCGCTCGGCGTGCGCCTTTGCCTCGCAAACCAGGCCGCTGGTATCGACCGTGACGAAGGCCGGCTCCGCGACCGCCGGCTCCATGAGGTAATCGAGCGTGGCCTTCCATCCGGCGTTTTCGGCCAGCCAGCCGGCGCCCGCCTGTTCGAGCGCGCGGAGCGCCTTGTTCAGCGCCGAGCCGAAAGTTCGATCTATCGCCATCACTTCGCCGGTCGCCTTCATCTGGCTGCCCAGCGTTCGGTCGGCCTGGGGGAACTTGTCGAAGGGGAAGCGCGGAAGCTTGACGACCACGTAGTCCAGCGCCGGCTCGAAGGCCGCGACCGTTGTCCCGGTCACGACGTTCGGGATCTCCGCCCGCCGCCGGCCCGCGGCGAACTGGGCCGCGACACGCGCGATCGGCTAGACGGTCGCCTTGCTCGCCAGCGCCGAGGATCGGCTGACGCGCGGATTGACCTCGATGACTGCGTATTCGGTTTAGTCGGGCGAGAGCGCGAACTGGACGTTGCAGCCGCCCTCAACCCCCAGCGCCCGGATGATCGCGAGGCTTGCCGAGCGGAGGCGCTGGTGGACCG
>PMIQ01000146.1 GCA_003157175.1 Chloroflexota bacterium | reverse complement strand
GCGGCGATCCGCTGCCGGGCGTCGGGTTCGGCCATGCCACGGTCGGTGAGACGGGCCAGCTGAGTCTTGGGGTCGCAGACGATGAGCCAGATCTCGTCGCACCAGGGCGCGTGGCCGGCCTCGACCAGCTTGATCGCCTCGAGCACGATCGCGGCTGGAGCGACGGGAGCGACGGCGGCGACGGCGGCGACGGGAGCCACCATATCGGCGGCGCGAATCGAAGCCTCCAGCATGCCCGCGACGGCCGGATGGACGATCGACTCGAGATCGGCCAGGCTATCCCGGTCGGCGAAGACGAGGCGGCCCAGTGCGACACGATCGAGCGAGCCGTCGGGGCGGCGGAACTCGGCGCCGAAGCGGGCGATCACCGCTTCGCTCACTGGGGTGCCCGGCGACATCAGCTCGCGCGTCACTTCGTCGGCGTCGATCACGGCCGCGCCGCACGCCGCCAGCCAGCCGGCCACGGTCGACTTGCCGCAGCCGATCGGGCCGATGAGGCCGATCAGCGGGGCTGCGGTCCCCAGAGTGCCACGCCGCGGGATGCTCACGGTGCCGCCTCCTCCATCTCGAGCCAGGCCTGTTCAACCTCGGCCAGGGCCTGATCCACGTTCGCCAGCTCGCCGCTGACGCGACGAAGCTCGAGGAAGTTGCCATGCACACCCGGATCGGCGAGCGCCGATTCCAGGCGGTGTTTGCGCTCCGTCAGACCCGCCAGTTCCTCGTCGAGCTGGATCTTGCGGCGACGATACGCGTCCTTGGAGAACTTGGCGATGGGAGGGCGGAGCGAAACATCGGCGACGGCCACGGGACGACTCGGGGTCGCAGCTCCCCCACCCGATCGCGCTTGCGATTTCCGAGCCGGGCTCCCGACCGTGCCCCCCGCGCGGCGTCCGCCAGACTCCTGCGAACGCCCGCCGTGAAGCCGCCTGGCCTCGTTTTCGGCTGCCGCCTTCACCGTCCAGCCGTCGGCGACCGCCGCCCGCCAGGCGCGATAGCCGCCGTCGAACGGCACTGCCAGGCCGCCGTCGACGACCCAGAGGGAGTTGCAGACCTTTTCGAGCAGCCGCCGGTCGTGGCTGACGACAAGGAGAGTGGCGTCGGTGCTCGCCATGAACGACTCGAGGGCCTCTCGCGCGGGGATGTCGAGGTGGTTGGTGGGCTCGTCGAGCAGGAGCAGGTTCGCAGGCAGGAGGAAGAGCAGCGCCAGCTCCAGGCGCGAACGCTCGCCGCCCGACAGCGCCGCCACTTCCTTGAAGACGTCGTCGCCGCGGAATAGGAAGCGCGCCAGGTGGCCGCGCGCCGCTCCCTGAGTGAGCGGCAACGCGTCCAGGATCGCGTCGAGGACCGTGGCGCCGGGGATCGGGGCGTCGCGGAGCTGCGCCAGGTACATCAACTGAACGTTCTTGCCCAGTTCCAGGACGCCGTCGAGCGGCGCCAGCTCGCCGGCGATCGTGCGCAGGAGCGTCGTCTTGCCGGCGCCGTTGGGGCCGACGATGCCGATCCGGTCGCCGCGCCGCAGCTCCAGCCACGGAACTCTGGCGACCGGGGTCTCGACGCGAATGGCGCCCGCGGTGCCTATGGCGCCCGCCGCGCCTGCACCCGCGCCAGCCGCGGTGTCGACGGGAGCCGGGCCGGCCGCCGCGCCGTCTGCGTCCACGGCCGCGCCCTCCACCACCGCGGCGTAGCCGACGACGAGCCCCTCGGCCCGGATGACCGTCTCATACGACCGAGCCGGACCGCCGCCCGCCAGCGCTTCCGTCGGGAGCCGCAGCCTCGCTTCCGAGCGGCGTTTCTCGAGCGGCTCGAGCGCGTCCAGGCGGCCCTCGTGCTCGTGCATCTTCGAGAACTTGCGCTGGTGGCGGTACAGCTGCACGAGCTCCCGCTCGCGGGCAATCTCGCCGGCCCGGTCCTCCGCTTCGTCGACGGCCCGGATGTCGCGTTCCTCGCGCTGGCGGGCGTAGGCGGAGTAGCTGCCACGGAACGGCGTCAAGCGTCGATCGCGCATCTCCCACACCCGGTTCACAGTTGCGTCCAGGAAGGCGCGGTCGTGTGAAGCGACGAGCAGCGAGCCGTGGCGGCGGCCCAGGTGCAGCTCCAGCCACTCTAGCGCGGCCAGGTCGAGGTGGTTCGTCGGCTCGTCAAGAAGCAGCAGATCCGGGTCGGCCAGCAGCAGCCGGGCCAGGGCCGCGCGGGTCTGCTCCCCGCCGGAAAGGTTCGTCGGCGGGCGATCCCACTGCCCTCGATCGAAGCCGAGGCCGGAAAGGGCGGCTTCGACGCGCTGGTCGAGACCGTACCCGTCGAGGTGATCGAACTCATGCTGGAAGCGCTCGTAATCGGGCTCAGTGACGCGACCGGCTTCTTCCATATAGCGAAGGATTCGCTCGAGCTCCTCCAAGCGCACGGCGCCGGCTCGAACCGCCTGCCTCAGGCTCGGCGCGCTGGTGAAGTCCGCGTCGACGTTCGCCTCTTGCCGGAGCATGGCGACAGTCAGGCCGCGCTTGCGATGGACCTCACCCTGATCTGGCTCGTCGAGCCCGGCGACGAGCCGCAGCAGGGTCGTCTTGCCGGCGCCGTTGGGGCCGACGAGGCCGATTCGATCGCCCGTGGCGACGGCCGCATCCACGTGATCGAGGATAACGAAATCGCCCACCTCGCGAACGACGCTCTCCAGCCGCACGATCGACATCAGGCGGCCCCGCCCGTGGGAGACGTGGCGCCCGGAACCGGCGCCGGGGCAGTGGCGCCGCCCCGCGCCGCGGCGCGCCGAGTGGCAGCGGCCTTGCGAGTGGCGGCGACCCGCCGCGCTCGCGCCTCTTCGTCGGCGGTCCGGCCCAGCGCTCCCTCGCCGCTGAGCTCGGTCCAGCGGGGGCCCCGCCGCGTGGCCGCCGCCGGCCGGCGGGACGAACCGTCGCCCCCGTCCGCTGCCGATCGCAAAGGCTTGCCCGCCGCCTCGCGCTGCTTGGCCGGCAGTCGCTGGCACCACGAGCAGAAGTGGGTCGACCGCCCGCCCACGACGATCCGCCGGATCGGCCGCCCGCACCGTTCGCACGGCTCGCCGGCTCGCTGGTACACCTGCAGATGCTCCTGCATCGAGCCGTCGCCTTGCGGAGCGGTGTAGTCGTCGACCGAGCTGCCGCGCCGTTCGACCGCCTCGGCCAGGACGTCGCGCAGCGCCCTGTGCAGCCGGCGGACATCGTCGGGACGGAGAGTGTGGGCGTCGCGGAGCGGGTGGAGTCGCGCCCGCCAGAGAGATTCGTCGGCGTAGATGTTGCCGATGCCGGCGAGGAAGTCCTGGTTCATGAGCAGCGTCTTGAGCCGGCCGCGGCGCCGGGCGAGCAACTCCGCGAGCCGCCGCGCGGTGAAGCCGTCGGCGAGCGGCTCGGCGCCGGTCGCGAGGACGCCGACCGCCTCGCCCTCGACCGGCTCGCCAGTCTCCGGATCGCGACGGTATAGCCCCATCCGTCCGAACTTGCGCATATCGCGGTAGCGCAGCTCGCGGCCGTCGGCGAGGGCCAGCACGAGGTGAACGTGGCGATCCTGGGGGGCGCCCGCCGCCACGACGAAGAGCTGCCCCGTCATCTTGAGATGGACCGTCAGGACCGCGGGCTCCGAAGCCGCAGCTTCGGGGGTCGCGGCGGGGGCCGCGGCGGCGCCGAGCGCGGGCGAGCCGAGCGCGGCGGCGACGTTGGCGGGCCCGAGCCAGACCAGGAGTTGCTTTCCTCGCCGGCCCACGCCTTCGATCTCACGGCCGGTCACCGCGGCCGCGAACGCCTCCGGCTCGTGACTCCGAAGCGTCCGCGGCCAGTCGGACCTGGCAGCGATGATTCGGGCGCCCGTCACGAGGCCGCGCAAGTCCCGCGCGATGGTCTCGACTTCCGGCAGTTCGGGCATACCTAGAGCGTAGCGGGGCGGGCGCCGGAACGCGTGCGGCAATCCCCGGACCACGCGATACCTTGTGGGGCGGCCGACGCACGTCGACGAGAGTCCGCGACTACTATCTCCTGGGCGGCAACGCCGCAATCGCAATCTGGGAGCGACCGATGAGCTTCCTCAAGAGAGATCCGGGTCAGAAGCCGGCAACGGCGACGCCCGACGCGCTCGCGATCGAAGAGCTCCGCAAGGCAGGCGCCGATCCCAGCATGCCTCACGAGACTCGCCACTTCCTGTACGTGCCCGGCGTGAAGGCCGCGCAGCAGGTCGCCCGTTCGCTCAGGCGACCCGATCGACGCATCGAGATCGACACATCGGCACGCAAGGGCTACTGGCTGGTCGCGGTGATCCAATCGGTCGTTGTCACGCCCGAATCCATCTCCGCGCTTCGGACCGAATTCGAGGCCGCGGTCGCGCCGCTCGGCGGCGAGTACGACTACTGGCAGGTCGCCGTCGCCAACGGCTGAGTGCGAACGGCCGAGGCACGGCCGGCGGTGCGACGGCGCCGCGGATCGAACGGCCGGCAGGCCGAGATCAGGTGCGTGGTGCAGCGCCGCCCAGCGACTCGTGGCACCGGCGGCATGATCGCGACGCCCGGGATCTTCGCCCACGCCGACCGTTCTTCGTCCAATATCGCCGGCGGCGTTGTTGGCGTCCCGGTCGGCCGAGTCCTCGTCCAATACCGCCGGCGGCGTTCTTACGCGACGCCAGAGCGCTTCGGCAGCGCATGGAGCCCGCGGTGCCACGCGCCATGAGCGTGAGGCCCGCGGTCCGGCAGCCGAGACGGCCCGGCCAGAGCTCCCACCCCTGCTTTGCATCGCCGGGGCTGAAGTTGGGCGACACTGTTGGGCCCCGGCCGGCCGCAGCCCTCTCCTACCCGACGACGAGCTCGGCAGGAGCCTCGCCGAGCTCGGCCAGGACCGCATCTTCGCGGGTGAGCGGTTTCATCGACTCCCAGTCGTCGCCGACCTTGACGTCCACGGTCAGCGGCACGTCCAGCTTGAGCGCCTCCTCCATCGTGGAACGCAGGATCGGCACGGCCGCATCGACTTCCGAGCGCGGGACTTCGAGCACCAGCTCGTCGTGGACCTGGAGCAGCATTCGCGCCCGCAGCCCCGCCGCCAGGAGCCGCTCGGGCAGTCGGATCATGGCGATTTTGATGATGTCGGCGGCCGTGCCCTGGATCGGCATGTTGATCGCCATCCGCTCGCCGGCGCCCCGGAGCGACGGGTTCGACATGCGCAGCTCGGGGATGAACCGCCGCCGGCCGAGCAGGGTCGAGACCCAGCCCTGCTGCCGGGCCAGCTCCTTGATGTGGAGCATGTAGTAGCTGATGCCGCTATACGTGGCGAAGTAGTTGTCGATGAACTCCCTCGCCTCCGCACGCGAGATGCCGGCCCGCGACGAGAGACCGAAGTCGCTCATCCCGTAGGCGAGGCCGAAGTTGACCATCTTGGCCATCGAGCGCTCGTCGTGGGTGACGTCTTCGGCCGCCTTGTGCAGGACCCGGGCGGCGGTCTCGCGGTGGATGTCGGCGCCGCGAGCGAAGGCGTCGCGCAAGTGCTCGTCGCCCGACACGTGGGCCAGGATGCGCAGCTCGATCTGCGAGTAATCGGCCGCGAGCAGCGTCACGTCCGGCCCACCGGCGACGAAGGCCCGTCGGATGCGCCGTCCCAGTTCCGATCGAATCGGGATGTTCTGCAGGTTCGGGTCGGACGAGCTCAGCCGGCCGGTGGCGGCGACTGCCTGATGGAAGGTGGTGTGCAGCCGCCCATCGCGCTCGGAGACCAGTGCCGGCAGGGCTTCGATGTAGGTCGAGCGAAGCTTCGAGTAGAGCCGCCAGTCGAGCAGCTTGCCGATCATCGGGTGCGCCGGCTTGAGCTCCTCCAGGACCGAGGCGTCGGTCGAGTAGCCGGTCTTGGTTCGCTTCCCCTTGGGCAGGCCGAGCTCGTAGAAGAGGATCTGTTCGAGCTGCTTGGGCGAGCCGAGATTGAAATCGTGGCCGACGTCGAGGTAGATCTCCGACTCCAGGCGCGCCATCTCGCGCCCGAACTCGACGTCGAGCAGAGCGAGCGCCTCGCGGTCGATGGCGACGCCGGCCGCCTCCATCTCGGCCAGAACCGGGATCAGGGGCATCTCGATCTCGCGGAAGAGATGCTCGAGCCCGGCTTCGACCAGGGCCTGCTCCAGCGGCTCCCGAACGGCCATCGCGGCCAGCGCGTCGAGCCCGACACGGACGGCCGGCGACACGTCTCCGGCGGGCGGCAGCGTCACGTCCAACCGCTCGTGGGCGACGTCGGCGATGGTCTGGCTGCGCAGCGACGCGTTGAGCAGGTACGCCGCGATCTGCGTGTCGAAGGCCACGGGGAGTGGCCGGTCGGCGCCGCCGGCGATGTTCGCCACGACGAGTGGCTTGGTCTCGTGGCCCACGACATGTGCCCCGGAGCGCAGGAGCAAATCGCCAAGCAAGCCCACGGCCGCGTGGCCCTCGGCGACCAACACGCGGCCATCGCCGCCCGCGAGAGAGAGCGCCTGCGGCATGCCCCGCATCGGGCGCGGGTCGTCCATCAGCAGCGCGGCGCCGATCTCCGCCCTGTCCGCCAGCCATGCCGCCGCCTCAGCCGCGTCCGCGTCCGTGGCCTCGAAACGGTCCATCAGCGTCGGGTCGGCGATCGCTGCCCGGAGGGCCGCGGCCAGATCCACGGGTCCCGTGGCTCCGGTCTCGCCGGCGCCGCCGACCGCGGCCCGGCCATCGGTCCGCGAGGCTGCCGCCATGGGGCCGGGCGCCGGCTCCGTCAGCCCCGTCGACGCGAAGTCCATCGAGAGCTGGAGCCCCTCTCCGCCGCCAACGAGCGAACGGCCTTCGCGATGCGGCGCCCGCTGTCCTGGGGCTCGCGTCGCCTCACCCTGGCCCTGCGGCGGCTCGCCCTGACCGGCGACTCGGGCGGCGGGGACGCTCCCCGCCACCGAACGCAGCGCCTCAGCCGCGGCCACCACCGACTCACCGGTGAGTGGCGGCAACCTGTCGATCAGCGAGCGGAACTCGAACTCGCGGAAGAGGCGGACCACCTCTGCCCGGTCGTAGTCGGAGAGGCGGGCCGCCTCCAGGTCGAGCGTGATCGGCAGGTCGCGAACGATCCGGCTCAGCTCGCGGCTGGCGAAGACTTGCTCGTGCGCATCGACCAGCTTGTCGCGGAGCTTGTCGGGCTTGACCTCGCCGATGCGTCCATAGATGCCTTCGAGCGAGCCGAACTGGCCCACCAGCTTCGCCGCCGTCTTCTCGCCGACACCCGGGATGCCCGGGATGTTATCGGTCGGGTCGCCCTTGAGGGCCTTGTAGTCGATCATCTGGTCCGGCCGCAGCTCGAACCGCTCCCAGATCCTCTCTGGCGTGTAGAAGATCGTGGAGTCGACGCCCTGACGCGTCGTCATCAGGCGCGTGTGCTCGGTCACGATCTGGAGCATGTCGAGATCGCCGGTGACGACCGTCGTGTCCACGCCGCGCCTGTCCAGGTCGCGCGTGATCGTGCCGATGACGTCGTCCGCCTCGTAACCAGCCATCTCGTACACCGGAATCCGGAGCGCCGCCACGACTTCGCGCACCTTGGGGAACTGCGAGCGCAGGTCGTCCGGCATCGGCGCCCGAGTGGCCTTGTAGGCCGCGAACTGCTCGTGACGGAAGGTGGGGCCCGGCAGATCGAAGCAGGCGGCGACGTATTCCGGCTGAACGTCCTGGATGCCGCGCAGCAGGATGCTGCAGAAGCCGAAGACGGCATTGACGAGCTCGCCCCTGCTGGTCGTCAGGGGCGGCAGGGCATGGTAGCCGCGGTAGATGAGGCCGTTG
>PMIQ01000093.1 GCA_003157175.1 Chloroflexota bacterium | reverse complement strand
CACTTCGGCTTCACTCCCCTGAGGACGGACGTGGCGGGCAGACTGGGTTGCTGGGTGACGGGCAGCGATCCTACTCTTCGTTGATTGTCCATCTATCTTCTCATCCCGTCATCACCATCATCATGATGTGGAGACTGTGTGTTCGCTGCGTGGCCACGCTCAGGACGGCGGTGGAGAGATGATCCGGGACGGTGGACGGGCGACGCTGAATTGAGGATGACCGCGCCCCAGTGTTGTGGAGAGATCGGCCTCTCGGTCGGTGGCCACCTTCCGGAGCGGCGATTCGACCACTTCCCCGTCCGCAACGAAGGGCGGGCTTCTCCACACGCGACCATGGTTATCCACGGTTTCGACCCGTTTATCCACGGCGCGAGCCCGCCGGACCGCCCAATGCGGCAGTCGCCGCTCGCCGTCGAGCCACAGGCGCCAACGTAACAGCCGCCCGCCCGCCCGAGCAACCGAGCCGCCGTTCAGGCGAGGCGAGACCTAGGCGCTGCCGCGGAGCGGAGCGAGCGCGCTTAGATGCGCGTGAGCGAGCACCACAGGGAGCAACAACGGGATCGCCCGCCGGAACGGCGGCTCCTATTCGGCGTAGATGAGCTCTCGAACTGCGGCCAGCTCGCGGCGCAGCTCATCGTTGATGCCCATTTCGCGATTGATCTTGTCGCAGGCGTGCAGGACCGTGGAGTGGTCCCGGCCGCCCAGCTCGGCTCCGATGCGCAGCAGCGAGACGTCCGTCTCCTCGCGCATCAGGAACATCGCGATCTGGCGCGGCACCACGATCGCCTTATCTCTCTTCTGTCCCTTCAGGGCCTCGATCTGGACGCCGTAGTAGTCCGACACCGCGCGAGTGATGCGCTCGGGCGTGACCTGGCGCTTCTTGGGGTTGTAGAGGACGTTCGAAAGGACCGCTTGGGCCAGCTCGATCGTGATCGGCACCGCGCCCATGCTGGCGTACGCGACGATCCGATTGAGGGCACCTTCGAGCTCGCGGATGTTGCTGACGACCTTGCGGGCAATGAACTCGAGCACGTCCGAACTGACCGGTACGGCCTGCTCTTCCGCCTTGGCGCGAAGGATGGCGATCCGGGTCTCAAGGTCCGGCGCGGTCAGGTCCGCGATGAGGCCCCATTCGAAGCGACTGCGGAGCCGCTCTTCGAGCGTCAGGATCGCCTTGGGCGGACGATCCGACGAGAGCACGATCTGTTTGCCGTCCTCGTGGATGGCATTGAACGTGTGGAAGAACTCCTCCNNGGTGAACTTCTCGCTGGTGGCGTACACAACGCGCTTGCGCGGGTAGCGGGCAATCACCGCATTCCCGATGGCATGCATCAGATGGGTCTTGCCCAGGCCCACGCCGCCGTACAGGAAGAGCGGGTTGTAGGCATGACCGGGCCGTTCCGCGACCGAGAGGCTGGCCGCGTGGGCCAGGCGGTTCGCCGACCCGACGATGAAGTTGGAAAAGGTATAGCGCGCGTTGATGTTGGTGGAGGCCCCATCGGGCGCGCCAACGCGCGTGGCCTCGACCCGTACAGGCTGCGACAAAGCCGGCGCCGCGCCGTTGGCCGCGGACGAACCGCTCGAGCCATTGGCGGCGGCCACGCGGGGTGTTTCGCCGGCTGGGCGAACGACGAACTCGACCTGGACGCTGTAGCCGACGATGCGGGCGAGCGTTTGGGAGATCAAGGAGCGGTAGCGCGTCTCGAGCCAGTCCTTGGCGAAACCGTTGGGGACCGCGATCTTGAAGCGGCTGTCGTCGACGTCGACGAGCACCGTGTCGCGGAGCCAGGTTTCGAAATTGGCAGGAGACAGGGAGACCTGAAGCTCTCCCAGTGCCGCACGCCAGACTTGTTTAGCGTCCATCGAGGCAGGCTTAGTCCCAAGAGACGGAGATGGATAGCCAGAATCATGACGGACGCCCGCTTCCGCTTTCACCTTCCGGCGCCGTGAGGTCGACCGATCAGGCTCTCCTCCGGAGCAGTCTGGCGGTCCTCACGGTCCCTCCGGGCCGTGGCCCTGGGGTTGTCTGGCGCCGCGGGCCGCCGAAGAATAGCACCGCCCCGGCGGCTCCGGCAAGGCTTGGACCGCATCCGAATCGTATACTCCTGGGGAGTATCGGGTGACCGACCCGTTCCGGCGGTCCGGCCGGTGCCGCCATGGCCCCGTCGTTTGACACTGTGTGGATCACGTTCATATAATCCGCCGGCAGACGCGCTGAAGCGCTCGTGTGGCGCCAGGCGCGTTCGCGTGCCTTTCGGGGTATCCTGACCCCGAGGCCGAATGGAGAGATACCCGCCGTCCGATGAAGCAGACCTATCAGCCCAAGAAGCGGCATCGCGCAAAAGAGCACGGCTTCCGCGCCCGGATGAAGACCACCGGGGGACGTCGCGTGCTGTCTGCACGCCGCGCCCACGGCCGCAAGAAGCTCACGGTCTGACGGCGGACCGCGGCCACAACTCGCCGCGGCTGGTGATGCTCTCCAGCCCGGAGGACTTCGCCGCGTTGCAGGGTCAAGGATCGGTGAGGTCCAACCCCCTGCTCGTCGTCCGAATCCGCCGGAATGACCTCGAGGAGACGCGATTCGGGCTCTCGACTGGACGTAAGCTCGGCGGAGCGGTCGTCCGGAACCGGATCCGCCGGCGACTCCGTGAGGCGTTAAGGGTGATGGCGCCCTCGTTCCGGCCCGGCTGGGACGTTCTAATCATCGCCCGACAGCCCGTCATCGCAGCAAACTACCAAGCGTTGACGGAAGCCCTGCACAGTCTCCTCCGCCGGGGAGGCGTTCTCGGAGGGCGGACCGTCACGTGAAAACGGTCGGCATCGGGCTCATCAGGCTCTACCGCCGCCTTTTCGCCTGGCGCCCGTCGGTCTGTCGCTATGAGCCGACCTGTTCGGTCTACACCGAGCAGGCGATCGCCAAATACGGTTTGTTCCGAGGGAGCTGGATGGGAATGCGTCGAATCGCTCGCTGCCACCCATGGAGTCGCGGTGGCTACGACCCAGTTCGCTAGCGTGAGCTCTCAGAAGCGCACGTCTATGTCCCGGGTGCGCTGGCTCGCGCTCGGGCTCCTCGTCGTGCTTGTCGCGCTCGCCGTCATGGCGTGCGCCGACGCGGGCACGGCCAGTTCCAGCTCGGGGCCGTCGGCCGGCGTTGCCGCCTCGGCGATCGCTTCGCCTGGATCCAGTGGCTTGCCGGCGACCTCGCCGTCGCCCACGCCCACGCCCACGCCGGCGCCGCTGGCAGCGAGCTCCCCCACCGACCCATTCAGCTTCCTCAGCTGGCTGTTCACGCCGATCTTCCAGGCGCTCTTCATCCTGCTGACCTGGCTGTACGTTCTCACCGGCAATGTTCTGGTCGCGATCGTGCTCCTGACGCTGATCATCCGGTTCGCGACGATCAAGCTATCGGCCCGCCAGCTCGCCTCACAGCAGCGCATGCAGCGTCTTCAGCCCGAGCTCAAGATCCTGACAAAGGAACTCCAGCGTCGCTATAAAGGCGATCGCCAGGCCGTCTACGCCGCCACGCAGGAGTTCTACAAGGAACGCGGAGTCAGCCCGACATCCGGCTGCCTCCCGAGCCTGCTGCAGATGGGGATGCTCATCCCCATGTATTCCGTCATCCGCATCGGGCTGACCAACTTCGACCCGACCTCGATGCTGAAAGTTTTCGGCGAGAAGGTCGTGCCGCTAACCTGCCCGAACCCCGCTCACATCGTGAACGGCGTCGTGGACAAGGCCCTGCCGTGTATCAACACCGTCATCGCCGGCGTAGACATGGGCAAGGAGCAGGTCCTGTTCAGCCTGCCGCTCGGAATCAACGGCTGGGCCCTCGGAGTGAGCCTCCTGGCTCTCGCCGCCGCCGGGCTGCAGATGGTTCAGAGCCGGATGATGATGCCGCCCAACGCCGAGAACGATCCCTCGGCAAGCACCCAGCGCAGCATGATGATTTTCATGCCGCTGATCTCGATCCTCTACGGCGGGATCCTCCCCGCGGGCCTGTTCATCTACTGGATCGTCACTTCGCTGTTCTCGGTCGTACAGCAGTTCCTGATCGTCGGTTGGGGCGCGATGTTCCCGCTCTTTGGTCGGACCCCGGGCTTCGCGCGAAACTACACACCAAGGTTCCCAGTCACCATGCCTGAGCCGGCGAACGCGGGCAAGTCGCTGGCCGCAACCCGGTACAAGCCGGAGGAGCGGCAGGCATCGGCGGCCTCAACGGTTCGGCCCAATACGCACCGGCGATCGAGCCGGCGAGGGAGACGACGCTGACATGAGTAGCTTCCGCGACGCATACCGCGAGTTCACCGGCAAGACTCCGGAGGAGGCCCTCCGCGCCGCACGCGACGAATTCGGTGTGGACCTCAACGAACTCGACTTCGAGATCCTGACGCCCGGCAGCCGCGGCGTGCTCGGCATGGGCGCTGAGCCGGCCCGCGTCCTGGCGGCGCCCCGATCCGCGCTTGGCGGCTCTACGCCCAAGCGCGAGGCCGCGGCCCAGGTTCCGCTGCCGCCCCCGCCCGCCCGCGACCGCGAGGATCGCCCGCGTCCGGACCGTGGCTTCGACCGTGGCTCTCGTCCCGCGTGGGGTGACCGTGGCGCCGATCGTGGCGCCGAACGTGCCCCGGGTGGCTTCGACCGCGATCGTGGCGCCGAACGTGCCCCGGGTGGCTTCGACCGCGACCGCGGCCCGCGGCCGCCTCGCCCCGAAGGCGCCCCGATGCGCAGTGGATCACCCCGTCCCGCGGCCGGCGGTCGCCCCGATCGTGGGCCCGGCGGTGGGCAATTCGACCGCGACCGCGGCCGTCCCGACAGCGGCGCGCGTGGCCCGCGCTCCGATGGCAGGCCCGCACCGCAAGCCGCGCTGACGGCCAAAGAGCTCGAAGAGGTCGCCGCCGCGCGCGTCGCCCCGCCCGTCGAGCGCCCCGAGTCGGCCGAGGTCACGCCCGAGGCGATGGCCGCGGCCAAGGAAATCCTCGAGCACCTCATGGCCCAACTCGACTTCCACGTCCGCGTCGAGATCAAGGCCGGCGAGACGAACCGCCTCAACGTTGTGGGCGAGGGCAGCGAGAAGGAATCGCTCGGCGCGCTCATCGGGCGCAAGGGCGAGCGNNGGCCGCCGCGAGCGCCAGCTCCGCGACCTGGCCAATCGCGCCGCCGAGCGCGTAGTGGAAACGGGCAAGATGCTCCAGCTCGAGCCGATGCCGGCTCTCGAAAGGCGCTGGATCCATCTCGCCCTGCGCGACCACGAGAAGGTGGCGACGCAGTCAATCGGCGAAGAGCCAAACCGTCGCGTGGTGGTGCTTCCGCGAGAGCTGTAGCCGATCCCGCCAGGAACCGGTGGGCGGTCGTCGTTGGGCAAGGCCCAGAGCGCTTCGTTCCCATTTGGGAGCGGCAAACGATATCGGCGTACTCAACTATCATGTAAAAAGACGGCGTCACGGTGACGCCAGGTCGTGCGTCTACCGCCCGGCCGGGCGTGACCGCCCGGCTCCACCAGCCCTGCCGTCCAGCGCCGCCCCCACCACGAACCGATCGGCGCTACAGAAGGAACGATTATGACCTGGGACCCCCGCGAGCCAAGGAACCAAGCCAAGCCCATTACCTCGCAGCCTCAGGGCTGGGACGGCCCGGGCTGGTGGGACGAATCGGGAGCGCCGGTCCGCAAGACGGCGTCGGCGGTTCGCTCCATTCCGGCCGGACAGTCGGTCCGCGGTACCGCCAGCAAACTGCCGATCTCGAACGGGTCGGGCAANNCAACGGCTCGGGCAACGGCTCGAACGGGTCGGCCGCGACCGACAAGGCCGGGGTTATGGCGGCCAAGCGCGTCAAGTCGCGATCGGCGTCTCGTCCGCGTTCGGAGAACACCATGGTTACGGTCCGGTTCGTGGCCGGCTTCGCCATCGGGGTGTTCGGCGCTCTCATCCTCGCGACCGTCGCCATCCTCGGGCTCGCGGGGACCTACGACGGCAAGATAATGCCCGGCGTTCACGCCGGAACGGTGGATGTCTCGGGACTCACACGTGACGAGGCGATCAGCGCGATCGACTCCGCGTATGCGTCTCTCGGACAGGGTCAGGTCAACCTCACCACGCCGATCGGGACCGGCTCGATCACCTACCAGGAAGCCGGACGAGCACCCGATTCGGCCGCCATGGCGGATGCGGCTCTGTCGATTGGCCACGGCGACAATCCTGTTTCGAGCGTCACGTCGGCGATTCACACCTTCGCAGGCGGCGTCCAAATCCCGGTGATCGTCAAGCTGGATCCTTTGGCCCTCGAAACGAGGCTCCACCAGATCACGGGCTCGACCCAGGATCCGCCAAAGGATGCCAACGTCGCCGTCAGCGGCACGAACTTCACGGTAGTGCCGGGCGTCACCGGGCGCGGCATCGACGAGACCACCATCGCCACCGGGCTGATCGACCAGCTGGCCAACGCCGATACGCCAAGCCAGGTCCAGGTCGGCGGCAAGTTCGTCACCGTCCAGCCAAACGTGACCGACGCGGATGCCCAGGCGGCCATCGACAGTGCTAACAAGATGTCGGCCGACGTCACCCTGACGTACAACGACAAGACCTGGACGATCGCCGCGGCCACCATCCGTAGCTGGATCATCTTCGGCGACCGAACTGACGGAACCTTCGGCCCCGTCATAAATCCGGCGCTGGTCAAGACCTACGTCAGCACGCTGACCAAGGACGTCAACGTCGCTGCCGTCGAGCCCAAGCTGATCAACACGTCGGACACGACAGGTATCAGCGCAGGCAAGCCCGGCCTCGATCTCGACGTGGACGGCACTTCACAGGCCATCGAGGCCTATCTGGACAATCTCGGCTCGGGCGGCACGAACACCGGCACCGCCGTGGCGCTCGTTGTGAACGTGACCCAGCCGTCGCTCGCCCTCGACCCGACGCTCACCGGCTTCGTGGACATCGGTTCGTGGCGCACGAAGTTCATCCTGGATCCGTCCAACGGCAACGGCGTGAACATCGAGCTCCCGGCCAAGCTTCTGAACCTCCAGGTGGTGGCCCCCGGAGAGCAGTTCAACTTCCTGAACGCGGTCGGTCCGATCAGCCTGGCCGCCGGCTGGCAGATGGGCGGCGTCATCCTGAACGGGGCGAGCAACCACACCGGCGCCGTGGGCGGCGGCATCTGTTCCGCCTCCACGACCATGTTCAACGCGGCGGCCCGGGCGGGACTCGAGATCAACGAGCGGCACCCGCACTTCTACTACATCACTCGCTACCCCGTCGGTCTGGACGCAACGGTCTACTCCAACGGCAGCACGACCTGGAACCTGCGCTGGACGAACGACACTCCCTACCCGATCGTGATCAAGGCCTCGATCAGCGGCACCGGAAAAACCAGATGGATCTACGTCCAGCTGTGGAGCAAGCCGAACGGGCGCGTTACCACCTTCTACCCGATCGTGCCCGTCAAGACCAACATAGTGAAGGCCACGGACAGCACGGAGTACGTTTCGTCCCTGCCGGCCGGCGACAAGAGCCCCTATCGCTTCGAATACCCAGACCCCGGTTTCAACACCGTCGTGACGCGGACCGTCAAGGACTCGACCGGTGCGGTCATCCACTCCGACACTTGGTACTCCAAGTACGGGGTGGTCAACGGACTGCTGGCNNTCATCCCGCTGACCTTCATCCCGCTGGCGGCCCTGCTGGTGCCGATCTCGCGGCGCAGGCGGCTCCTCCGCAGGTAAGCGGCCCTCACCCAGACCCTTCTATTCGGGCGGCGCCCCGGTGAAGCTGGAGCCGGTCGCGGTCGGGACCCGATCGGTTCGCCCCACCTCGTAGCCGAGCAGCTGCGGGAAGAGCCGCAGCACCGCGGCCAGGCCCACCAGGCAGAGCACTCCGCCGGAGACCACCGAGAACTGCGGCCCGGCGATGGCGGCGACGACCGCCGCCTCGGCATCGCCCAGGCGCGGCCCGCTCGTGACCACCAATGTGTGGATCGACATGAGGCGGCCGCGCAGGTGGTCCGGCGTCTCGAGCTGGACGATCGAGGCGCGCAGCACGGCGCTGATGACGTCGGCGCCGCCCGCGACGGCCAGGCACAGCAGCGCCAGCGGGAAGCTCGCCGCCAGGAGGCCGAAGGCGGCGATCGCGGCGCCCCAGCCCGCCACGGACACCGCCACTCCCCGCCCGGGGCGTCGAACGTGGCTGGTCCAGCCGGTCAGGGCCGCGCCGACGAGCGCGCCCAACGCCGGCGCCGCGGTCAGCAGCCCATACCCGGCCGTGCCGACGTTGAATACCGTCAGGGCGAGCTGCGGGAAGAGCGAGCCGGGCATGCCGAAGACCATCGCGTCGAGGTCGATGACGAAGGTGGCCAGCACGATCTTGCGGGACCGAGCGAAGCTGAGCCCCTCGGCCACGGAACGGAGACTCGGGCGAGGCGCTTCGGGGTGGGGCGGGATCGGAGCGATCATCAGGACGGTCACGATCGAGGCCATGAACGTCGCCACGTCGAAGGAGAAGGCCCACGCCGCTCCGGCCAGCGCGACGAGGATGCCGCCAAAGACCGGCCCCACGACGGAGACGGTCTGGGAGCTGAGCGAGTTGACGGCGATCGCGGCCTGGAGCCGTTCTCTGGGGACGAGCCGCGGCACCGCGGACGAGCGCGTCGGCTGGTCCACGGCCGCGATCCCGGCCGCGAAGAACGCGACAACATAGAAGCCCCACAGCGGCGGGGCGGGCATGAACGCCAGGAAGGCCAGCATGGCGCTCGTCGCGGCCAGGCACGTTTGAGTGACGAGCAGCAGCTTGCGCCGATCGACCGCGTCGGCGACCGCGCCGCCGCCCAGGGCGAAGATGAGTATTGGGAAGAGCTGCACTATCGCCAGCAGGCCGATCGACAGTGGGTTCTTCGTCAGATTCCACAGCTCGAGCGGCAGGACGACGATGGTGACCTGCCGGCCGACGCCGCTCACGAGCTGGCCCAGCCAGACCAACCGGAAGTCGCGGTCTCGCTTGACTGGCTCCAGATCGACCAGCAGGCCGCGCAGTTGCGCGCGTCGGGTCGGACGCTTCAGGGACATGGCGCGAAGGATAGGCGAGGTCCNNAGCAGCAGGCTCAGCAGCGACGCCCATTCGAGCAACGGCACGATCCAGATCGCGCTGCGCTCGACGATGTGGGCGTCCGGGTCGATCGGTCGGCAGGTCGAATAGACGGCCAGGAAGACGAGGAAGATCGCCCCCGAAACGGCACCTCAACCAGAGGCGGCAGGATGGCGCGTAATGACAACCCGAACTTAACAAACAATGGGTTTGATCCCCGCGCGGACCGGACCATACTCGCCCTCACGCCGGTAACTGCCCAAACCAGCCCCGGCCAGGGGATGGGCCGCATCGCCGGCGGGGGAGGTGCACCAAATGGCAGGTCCCGCACCCGCCACGGGCCGCTCCACCACCACCCGTGGCCCGCGACGACGAAGCGCCGCCGCCAGCGCTCCCGCCGCCGCTCCCACCGTGCCCGTGGCTCCCGCAGTCGCTCCGGCGGCCGCGCCCGCCATCCCAGGCACCTCGGTCATGATCCCGGCCACGGTCGTCGCCACTCCGGCGGCCCCGGTTGTGCACGCCCCTCGCGAATACATGGCGGTCGTGTACGGCCTGATCGTCGTGGTCGCCGGCTTCGTGGCGATCCTGATCGCGCTGTGGCTGATCGTGATCAACGCCGACACGAGCAACACCGGCGGCACCAGGGGTCTGTCCGACCCGGCAGCCTTCATGGGCATGGTCGCCATCGCGATCGCCGGACTGGGTGGCGCGTTCTTCGGCGTGGCCCTTGGCCTCCAGGGCGTCGTCAACGCCAACAAGGAACGGGCGGCCGCGGAAGCGGCCAAGGATGTCGTCCAGCTGCGCGCCGAGCGCTATCTCGCCTATCTCGAGCCGGAGATCGCCAAAACTCTCTTCAAGTAGCGTTGGGGCGAGCCCCTCGCGCCGAGCATTCGGCTTCGCAACGCAACCGACGCCAGGTCCCGGTCCCGTCCGTGGCCTGGCGTTTCGGTGTCCGGCGGTTCGCTGGACACCCGGGACCGGTGGCCACAGCTTGCACTTCGCCAGCGATACATGGGAAATCGGGCGAACCCAAACAACGGCCGCCCCGCCGGCAGCCCGGTCATCGTAGATTGGACTGAGGCGGCTGACGTCATTCGTAGGCGGGGCGCGTCCCTGAGGGCCGCCGGTGCCAAATGGGAACGCTTATCGAGTTGCCCGCGCCAACATTTGATCGATGCCGAGGCGAGTCATCGTGGCCAGTCGCCCGCTCTCGATGCGCTCGATCCACCAGTCGATCGCCTTCCGATCGAAGTCTGCCGGGAGCTCGAGTTCGGGGACCTTGCGAGGCCTGCCCGAATGGACCGCGCTCACGTAGGCAAGGTCGAAAAGTGCCTTCTCTGGCGTTGCCACCGAACCGCGCTCAGTTTCCTGCCAAGCGCCGAAGAGTCCGGGCGGCAGATGATGGACTGAGAAGGTGCCGAGGCTCGTCCTGATCACCTGAGCTCGACCGAGCGACGCGACGGAGATCTCCCGTGGGATCTGATCGATCATGCCGTGATGATTCAGCGCCGAAAGAAACGATACATAAGCTGGATGGGGACGGGTCAGCTCACCTGCAATCGTGAAGGGGTCGGGTTGATTCGGCCCTATGACCCACAGGCCCGCGCGAACATGATGGGCACTGCCCGCCCCCTCGAGACCACGCAGCAGCCTGCTCGCCGAACTTGTAGTCCGACGAAGAGCAGCCGCCGCCTCAGCCGTGCTCACAACCGGGCCGAGTCGATCCAGCGTTGAGTAAGTGGATAGGAGGCTCATCGAAGAGCCCCCAGACGCTCAACGACGCCGAGCGCCATGTCCGACCAGACCTCCGGTCGTCCATAGATCTCAACGAACTCGTCCTCGATGAACTCGAGGACGAGTTGCTCGTATGCCTCGTAGGGGATTCCCAGCGCGGCTTCCATGGCAGTCTTCACGAGATCGGGGTTGACGTCGCCCGACTTGATGGCGTCCGGGTATGTGCTCAACAGTAGATCGAGGTCGAATACGTCTCGGGGTTCGGTCTCGGAGCGCTGCGCGAGCGCCCCGATCTTCTGGCGAATCGCGGCCGGCGGGAGATAGTGCTCGGCCTTCACGACGCGAAGGCCGATCCCACGTCCGAGATCGTCTCGTGCGGCCTCGAAGGCCCGCTCGGGGTCGACTCCGCCTCGCGCGGAGAACTCGATCTTTGTGTTCAGGTAGCCGCTGGCGCCCTTGACCGTGAACTTCCAGCGACGGGTCGTGTCGGTCTGCTTGGGCTTGGTGGGCTCAGTCATCGTTACGCCAGCGACTCGGAGAAGGTCGCTGAACGCATGGGAAGCAAGCGCATTGTCGACCCTGGTTTCGACATCGTAGAAACCAGGTCCCAGGTAGTCGAGGTCGATATCCTGGGAGCGCCGGCGACTCTGGTAGAAGAGCCGAAGGTTGGCTCCTCCCTTTACGGCGTAGTCTCGGACTGGAAGGTGCGAGGGAAGAACCTGGAGGAAAGCCAGGTGAAGCAACTCGACCAGCTTTGCGCCTTCGCGCTTGTCGTTCATGGGGCTAAGACTACACCACTAATACGCTATGGGTCAATGTCGCGTAGTCTTGGTCGCCTCTCCGGCGTGTGATTGGCCGGACAGGCCTTGGCCAGATCGATGAAGGCGGCGCCCGGAAACATTTGGCCGATGGTGGCAGCCAGTACGCCCCACGGTCGCGGGCAAAGAAATGGTGGAGATGGGGGAGAGTCGAACTCCCCGTCCAGAAACCTTCGCCGGAGACCACTACGAGCGTGTCCGGTGATTTGTCGTCGATCGCCCGGTCGACCATCGGCAGCCTACCGAGCGCTCCAGTCACGTCCCCTT
>PMIQ01000120.1 GCA_003157175.1 Chloroflexota bacterium | reverse complement strand
TCTCTTCCTGGGAGCGCTCGACCAGACGATCGTCGGCCCGGTCCTGCCCAGGATCTCCACGGATCTCAACGGCTCCGACCTGTACACGTGGGTCGTGACCTCCTATCTCGTGACGAGCACGGCTGCCATCCCCGTCTACGGCAAGCTGTCGGACTACTTCGGCCGAAGGCCCATGCTGCTGATCGGCATCGTTCTCTTCCTGATCGGGTCGGTGCTCTCGGGCCTGAGCCAGACCATGTGGGAGCTGATCGCGTTCCGCGGCGTTCAGGGCCTCGGCGCCGGCGCCCTCTTCCCGATCTCACTGGCCGTAATCGGCGATCTCTTCACCCCGGCCGAGCGAGGCAAGTACCAGGGACTCTTCGGCGGCGTGTTCGGCATCGCCTTCCTGGTCGGACCGTTCCTCGGCGGCGCCCTCACCGACACAGTCGGCTGGCACTACATCTTCTTCGTCAACGTCCCGGTCGGGCTGGTCTCCCTCTACCTCATCGGCCGGCTGCTGCCGATGGTCCGTCCCAAGGACGCCAAGCTCACTCTGGACATCGCCGGTGTGATCACCTTCGTCGGCGCCGTAGTTCCGGTCTTGATCGCCCTGACACTTGCCGAAACCACCAGTTGGGTGGATTCGTCCGTCCTGACCTGGTTCGCCATCGGCCTGGCCTTCCTCGTGGCTTTCATCGTCGTCGAGGCAAAGGCCAAGGACCCGATGATCCCGCTCGATCTGTTCCGCAATCGCACTTTCGCCGTCTCGACGGTCGCGACGTTCTTTGCGGTCTTCGGCTTCTCGATCCTGATCATCTTCCTGCCGCTCTGGTTCCAGATCGTCAAGGGCGAAAGCACGACGGCATCGGGCTACCTGATCTTCCCGTTCCTCATCGGGCTCATCTTCAGCTCGGTCGCCGCCGGCCTGCTCGTCAGCCGGACCGGTCGCTACAAGGTCCTCCTCGGGGTCGGAATGATCTTCATGGGCGTCGGAGTCTTCCTGTTCGGAAACCTGCGCGGCGACACCGGCTTTGGGCCTCTGGATATCTGGATGCTGATCGCCGGCCTGGGCGTCGGCCCGACGATGGCGATCTTCACGCTCATCGTCCAGAACGATGTCCCCTTCGAGCGCCTTGGCACAGCCACGAGCGACCTGACCCTGTTCCGCCAGATCGGTACGTCGGTGGGGCTGACGATGGCGTTCACGCTCTTCCGCGAGAACCTGACCTGGACTTCGATCCACGATTCGATCGTGGCCGCCCTCCCGGCCGGGGTCCCGGCTTCGAACGTCCCCACCGTGGCACCCGCGGTATTCGATCCCAACCAGCTCATCTCGGTCGGTGGTTCAGTTTCGAACGCGTTCGCGCACTACCCGCCGTCGTTCGCGACGGGCTTCTATGACGCTTTCTCTCTCGCGATCGCTCATTCGGTTTGGCTCGGCGTGCTGGCCTCGGCCATCTCCTTCGTCGCCGTTCTGGCCCTCAAGGAGAGGCCGCTGCGAACGCATTTCCATGCCGATCAGGCGGCTCGGGCAGGAGTTCGCACTGTTCCGAGCGGGTCGGGTTCGGGGCAGGCCGCCGAAGGCGCCGAGTAGGCGCGGACCCGCCCGTCACGCGCGAAGGTCGGCGGTCTGGCGGCTCAGCCCTTCGGCCAGCGCTCCTCGAACACGACCTCGCCGCGCTGGCAGCCGGGCCGTGCCCGGCGCCGACTTCGGGGCGCGCGCCGCCTGGCTCGGATAGCCCGTAGATGGCCGTAGCGCCCCAAACGTAACTCCGCGGGTGCCTTTGGGACCATCAGGTCACCCGATGTACCCTGAATCGAGACGCACCGGTGCGCCGCCACTGAGGTGATCTACAGATGGCAAGGCAAAAGGCATCGCAGCTTGCAAGCATCGTCATTGCAATAGCTTTCGTGGCCGCCGCCTGCGGAAACGCGACGCCGACGCCGACGCCGACGCCGAGCGCCGGCCCGACCCTCGTCCCGACGCCGAGCCCCAGCCCCACCGCCTCCCCCAGCCCTTCGCCGTCGCCGAGCCCAACCCCGACTCCCGCTCCGACGCCAATCGAGGGGATCCCCGCTTTCAAGCACATATACGTAATCATCCTTGAGAACAAGGAGTACGGGAGCATCGTTGGTTCGAAGGCGGCCCCGTATGAGAACGCGCTCATCGCCCGCTACGGGCTGGCGACCAACCTGTACGCCGAGACGCACCCGTCCGAGCCCAACTACATCGCCCTCACGTCCGGCGGTCTGAACGGCGTGAGCAGCGACGGCTACTACAACCTCAGAGTGCCCAGCATCTTCGACCAGATAGAGGCGGCCGGACTCACCTGGCACGTCTACGCCCAGGGGTACCCGGGCAAGTGCGCCACGGCCTCGGGTCCCACGGGCGTGGTCGATGGGCCCGGGCTGCCGGGCCAGTACGCTCGGAAGCACAATCCGGCCATCAGCTACGCGAGCATCGAGTCGAACAAGACCCGCTGCGCCAACATCACCCGCCTGACCGGCTTCGATCCGGCTGCCGCCAACTTCGAGCTGATCGTCCCCAACATGTTCAACGACATGCACTCCAAGGCGTGCGCGACGTGCGGCGAAGTCGCGACCGGCGACGCCTTCCTCAAGTTGTTCGTGCCCAAGATCATCGGCAGCCCAGCCTTCGCGGATTCGGTGCTCTTCATAACCTGGGACGAAGGCCGCACGAGCAGGGGCGGCGGCGGGCACATCGCCACGATCGTGGTCAGTCCGGGGATGACGCCCGCCTCCCGATACACGGGCGCGGCCAGCCACTACTCGCTGCTGCGGACGATCGAGGACGCCTGGGGCATGCCGTACCTGGGCAAAGCCGCAGCCACGAAGCCTCTGGCGTTCCCCTACTAGACGCGCCGCCGATCGGGCGCGCCGGCGTCCGAGCTGGCGCGCTTCCAAGCGCCAACCCATGGCAGCTGGCTTGAGTGTGTCCGGCGCGTCATCATGACTCTACCCAGAAGTGCGTAGAGGTAGACGAGAAGTGGCTGTGAGCGAGCGGGCAGGCAAACCGGCCGAGTCCTCGATGCTGGTGGACGTCGACCGTTTGATCGCCGCCTATTACGACATCAAGCCCGATCCCGGCGTGCCCGCCCAGCAGGTCGCCTTCGGCACGTCAGGTCACCGCGGCTCGTCGCTCAACGGGTCCTTCAACGAGAACCACATTCTCGCCATGAGCGAGGCGATCTGCCGGCATCGGCGAAGCCGGGGCATCGACGGGCCACTCTTCATCGGCAAGGACAGTCACGCCCTGTCCGAGCCGGCGACCCGCTCCGCCATCGAAGTGCTCGTCGCCAACGGCGTTTCGGTCATGGTCGACAGCGCGGACGGCCTCACGCCCACGCCATCCATCTCGTACGCCATCCTCACCCATAACCGGGGCCGGCACGACGGCCTGTCCGACGGCATCGTCGTAACGCCTTCGCACAACCCGCCCGAGGACGGCGGCTTCAAGTACAACCCGCCCAACGGCGGTCCGGCCGACACCGACGTGACGGACTCGATTCAGGACGAAGCGAACGAGCTGCTGCGCGCCGGCCTGGCGGGCGTGAAGCGAATCGCCTACGACAAAGCCATCGGACAGGCGGGCCGGTACGACTTCACCGGCGTGTACGTGGCCGATCTGGCCGGCGTCCTCGACATGGAGGCAATCCGGGCCTCCGGCCTGAAGCTTGGGGTCGATCCGCTCGGCGGGGCGAGCGTCGGCTACTGGGCGGCGATCCGCGACCGCTACCACCTGGACCTCACCGTCACCAACGAAGTGGTCGATCCGCAGTTCGCGTTCATGACCGTGGACTGGGACGGCCGCATTCGAATGGACCCCTCGTCGCCGTACGCCATGGCCCGACTGGTCGCGCTGAAGGACCGCTTCGACATCGCCTTCGCGAACGACACCGACGCCGACCGCCACGGGATCGTGGCCGGAGCGGCGGGGCTCATGAACCCCAACCATTTCCTCTCGGCCGCCGTCGAGTATCTGTATCGAAACCGCGACTGGCGGCCCGACGTGGCGGTCGGCAAGACCCTCGTCTCCACGAGCATGATCGACCGCGTCGCCGCCGAGCTGGGGCGCAGGCTGCTCGAGGTTCCGGTGGGCTTCAAGTGGTTCGTGGATGGGCTCTTCGACGGGTCTCTCGGGTTCGGCGGCGAGGAGAGCGCCGGCGCATCGTTCCTGCGCCGCGACGGCACCGTCTGGACGACCGATAAGGACGGGCTGATCGCCTGCCTGCTCGCGGCGGAACTCACGGCTCGGAGCGGCCACAATCCGGCCGTCGCCTACGACCAGCTGACGGCCAGGTACGGGGCGCCGGCCTATCGCCGCGTCGATGCCCCGGCGACGCGAGAGCAGAAGGCGTTGCTGTCGAAGCTGTCGCCGGAACGGATCACGGCCTCGGAGCTGGCCGGCGAGCTGATCACGTCGGTGCTCACCCGGGCCCCCGGCAACGGCGCGCCGATCGGCGGCGTCAAGGTATCGACGGAGCACGGCTGGTTCGCGGCCCGCCCGTCCGGGACCGAGGACGTCTACAAGATCTACGCCGAGTCGTTCAGGGGACCCGAACATCTCGCGCAGGTTCAGACTGAAGCCCGAGAGGTCGTGGCCGCCGCGCTGGCCGACTGACCTACCGGCGACCGCTCGCATCGGCCTTGCGGGCAAGCTCAACCCACTGTCTCTGGTGGGTGGGCGGCACCTGCACCCATGCCTTCATGGGGCGACCGGCCAGGGGCTCGAAGTGATGAGCAGCGTCCAGGGCCAGGGCGGTTGCCTGTGCGTCTGCCTCGAGCTTGAACACCATGCCGGCGCCATGCAGACCCGCGAACGCTTTGCCGTCTCGAACCGGCAGCGACGGCATTTCGAACATCGACGTCTCGACAATGTCCAACTCGCCACGGAGCTCCCCCGCGACCGCGTCCACGCGCAGGCGTCCGGCCTCGGTGGGCGTTGCTATCCTCGGTGGTTCGACCTTGGCCAGACCCTGGCCTCGCCACACCGGTACGCCCAAGATGGCGATCCGGTGTAGCGACCGCCCGTCAGAACAACGCACTCATGAGCGCACGACGAGCCTTCTGGACCCGCTCGTCATGGGTGCCGACGACCGCGAACAGCTCGACGAGGTGCTGACGCACCGTCTCGCGCTCATCGGCCTCGGTCGCGCGAACCACGTCGATAAGGCGCGTGAACGCGTCCTCGACATGGCCTCCGGACACGTCGAGGTCGGCCACGAGCATCTGGGCGGCGATGTCGGCGGGGGCTGCAGCTGCCGCGGCTCGGGCAGCTTTCTGGTCGACGTCGGCGGTACGGGCCATGAGCTTGACCTGGGCCAACCCCACGGCGGCGTCGTCGTCAGCAGGGTTCGCCGCCAACGCACGGGTGTAGGCGTCGGCCGCCGCGTCAAGGTCGTCACGCTCGATCGCGTCGAATGCCTCCTGATGCAGCGGCGGCAACTCGGGCTCGACCTGCTCCTGTACGGCGGCCGGAGGAGTAACCCGCCCGGTCACGCCGTGCTCGGTGGCGAGCTTGAGCAGCTCGTCGATGTAGACACCCACCTGCTCGGGCGACTGCGCCCCGGCGAACAGCGGGACCGGCTGACCTGCCACCAGACCGAGCGTCACAGGCACCGACTGAACCTGGAAGGCTTGCAACAGGCCAGGGTTGGCGTCGACGTTGACCGACACGAGCTGGAAGCGTCCTTCATACGATGCTGTCACCGAGGCCATCACCTCGACGAAGTCCGCCGAGGCCGGTAGGCGCGCAGACCACAGGACCACCACGGCAGGGACGCTCTGACTGCCCGAGACGACGGCCTGGAAACCGCCATCTGTGCCCTCAATCACGAGCCCGTCGCCTGCTGCGGCTCCGGTCGGAGGGTTCGGCTGGTTGAGCGTTGACAGGTCCACGGCGCCACGAAGGGCGGCCGAGCTGATGGGATGGGAAGTCATGAGTCCATTGTCCCTGAACATGGCTCCAATCAGGAGCCCGACCCCGCGACGATCTGCTCACGGGCCGCAATCAGCCTGGCTTGCCCGCTGGATTGCGGAACGGTGAAGACGACGAACTCCAGGGTGGTGATGGAACCTGAGGTGTTGATCAGCTTCTTCCCGGTCAACAGGACAAACGCTTTGTTGGCAGCGGTATCGACGTTCTGGCCCGTCTTCACCGCAAAAGAGTCCGTACGCGCCAGGACCCCGAAGACCAGTGCATCGCCGTTGGCCGCCCGCACGGCGTACACGGAGTCGGGCAGGACCTTATGGACCTGGGTAAAGGTAGCCTGGGTCGCGACAGCCGCGGCAACCGCTGCTGCCCCCGCCTGAAGCTGGCCAGAGAACGGATCCGCCGCGAACGGCGGCTTGCTGACGGCTTTGGCCGGGAATGCCATCTGCGCGGCATATTGCTTCAGCAAGGTGTCGGGAGCCACGGCCAGACCGGCGCTGCGGGTTACCTGAGGACCCGTGCTGTTGGCCACCAGTGGCGAGCCCGAGGTGAGCCGGTCAAAGGGCTGCACCGTGGCAGGAGGCACCATCTCCACCGACATGCTGATCCGGTACGGCGTGGCAGCATCCGGGCTGACCAGCAGGTGCAGCACCGGCAGGCCACCCTCTGAGGGCACCGTCTGGGCAATGATGAACCGCGGAAACCCAAAACCCCGTGAGACGGCCAGCAGTCGGGGATGAGGCGCCAGAAGCGGGGACGTCGTGGCCGCCGGCTGAACGCTGGCNNCGTGAAGACTCGGGCCAGGATGCTCTTGGCCTGGTCGACGGTCAACGGCGCCGAGGTTGCCTTCACCGGCGGCGCCTCGTGGATGCCCAGCAGGGAATGGGTGACTCCCCATCCCGGCACCGAGGCCATCACCAGGACAAAGCCCGCACAGACCACAGTCACCACCAGGACGCGAACGACCCGGATCAGGTCATCGCGACGAAGTCTCATACCTGCGGCAACCTTGGTGGGCAGATCCGCCCGGACCAGGTTCTTGCGGGTGAGCCTGCCCAGAGCCGTGACCCTGTCGATCAGGTCCTGGCGGGTCATACCGTCGCCCCATGGGTCTGCGTCTGCGGCTTCGTCTTGGCGGCATGGCGTTGCACGGCAAGAAAGCCGCCCTGCCACAGGTCGTTGATCGCGAACGTGGCCAGAACAGCCCCGATCGTTGCCATGGCCAGCGCCTCGAAGAACCAGGCGCGATTGTTCCAGGTCAGGGTAAGGGTGAGATCCGTCAAGGCGGTGTCATCCCCAGAGGTGACCACCACCGTCTCGGGTCCCATACCCTGGCCGACCACGAGTGTGGCCGTGCGCGACCCCTTGGCGGTAAGTCGCCAGATATCGGCCTGGCTGACATCCTTGGACGCGCCCGTTCCTGAGGTGCGTAGGTCCATGCTCCCCTGCGGGTAGTGCACCCCGCTGACGGTCGAGACAGCCGAGCCGGCCAGGATCGAGCGCGCATCAGGGCTCGGCCCCACAGCCAGGAGCAGCGAACCGCCATCTCGGCGGGTCGCGGTCACACGCACAGGCACGTCCAAGGCATTAAGCACGTCGGGGGTCACCGCGACGGCGCCCGGAGCCTTGGATGTGGTGCTGAACTGCGCCTCACCTGAGGGACCGAGAACGACGACCATCCATGCTCCGACGACCAGCAGGACGATACCTAAGGCAGCCGCGACAGCGCCCATCGCCCGCCGGGTTGATGCTCGCACGCTGTGTCCTCACGTTGATGAATGGTCATCACGAAGGCCTGCCTGCCTACGAGTGGTTCATACCACCATGACACACATCGCTCGATAAGGAGTGAAAATGATAATCAAAACGACGACCAGCCCAGGCCGACTCAGAACCGCGCAGGCTCTCGGTAGACGCCCCAGACGTCGCGCAACGCGTTGCAGATCTCGCCAAGGGTGGCCTCGGCCCGAACCGCATCCAGCATGGCGGGAACCATGTTCTCCGACGTGGCCGAGACCTCGATGAGGTGGGCGACGGCAGCACGCACGGTGTCCTCGTCACGGGCGGCCCGCCGCGTTGCCAACGTCCTGACCTGTTCCAGCTCCACGTCGTGGCTGACTCGCAGGATCTCCAGCTCATGGCTGACCGACTCGGTGTGGCAGTTGACACCGACCACCTTCTTCTCACCCTTCTCCAGAGCGATCTGGTAGGTGAACGCCGCGTCGGCGATCTCGGACATGAACCAGCCGTCCTCGATGCCGCGCAGGATG
>PMIQ01000011.1 GCA_003157175.1 Chloroflexota bacterium | reverse complement strand
GCGCGTCGAGGCGCTCGAGTGAGATGGGGATCTGCGGCTCGGTGTCGGTCGGCTGTGTCATCTCGTCCTTCCCGATAACGGGGTTAGCCGAATCGTACCGCCGAACCTGCCGGAGCATCCCCACGTTCGGCAGGCTGACCGACGGCAGTGCGGTGGACTAACCTTTGCGGCGTTCGTGGTGGGCGCTCTGCATCAGGGGACAGCGATGGCTAGCGGGAACGATTTCTCGAGGCCGGCGGCGGATTTGGCCTGCGGGGGCTCGGCGGCCGGGGGCTCGGCGGCCGGGACATGGGGCGAAGGCCTGGCTTATCCGGAATCGGTCCTGAGGTTCCTGCCCGCGCTGCACGACGGCTTCATCGCGGTGAACAGGATGCCGCTGACCCGAGTTCGGGCTACCGGCGTCGCTGCCGGGCCTGAGAATCTGGGCGGTCGCTACTGGGTCGTGCCCTTGGCCACCGGTGCGGTCCCTGGCCCTGGGCTGGCTGCGGGCCGAGGCCGGAGATCCGAGAAGGCATGACCGAGAATTCGATGGGCGGTCGACGCCACAGGGCGGCGACTGCTCTGGAGAACGGAGGCGGTGGGCCTGTCGCCAGCGTTGCTGTGCCCGCCGGCCACGTGACGACATCCGGTGCCTTCGGGACCGACCCGGCACGCCGTCGATTCGCCCGGCTCATCTGCTTCGTGGGGGCGGCGCTGGGCTGGGTCAACCTTGCCATCCTGGGGCAGACGATGCTGTCGAAGGACCCACCGCAAGCGGGGTTCGATCTTCAACTCCTGCTCGATGCGGGCCGACGGGTTGCCGCCGGCGGATCGCCGTACGATCCCAACGCCGTCGCGAGCCGACTGCAGGCCCGAGACCTGTTCTACTCGTATCCCCCGGTCGTGGCGCAGTTCCTCTCGCCCTTCTCCTCGTTGCCGACATGGCTGGTCATGGCGGGCTGGTGCGTGGGCGCGGTGTCGGGACTGGCGGCGGTGGCGTTCTTGCTGGCGCGCTCGCCGATCGGGCGGCCCGTTGTGGCACAAAGCGCGCTCCCTCTGGACGCCGCTCTGCTCGCCGTGGCCGCCGCTCCGTTCTCTTTCCCGTTTGTCGCCGCGCTCCTCTTCGGCAACGTGGACGCCTGGTTCCCGTTCCTCTTCGGAGCGGTGGCGTTGACACTGGCGTCCAGACGGTCCGTCCCGTCGCGCGTAGCGTCGATTGGCGGCGGCGCGGCGCTGGGAATCGCATCGATCGTGAAGCTGCACCCGGCCACGCTGGTAGTGTGGTTGGCCGCTCGCTCGCCGACCGCATCGGGCTCACGTAGGGCCACTTCGGCCGTCGTCGCGGCCGCCATCGCGACGGGCGTCGCGATCCTGGCGGTGAGCATCGTGATAGGTGGTCTCGGCCCGTGGCGCGACTATCTCGATTACATGCGTATCGGCGCAAATGCGGGCCTGACTTCACCTGTCAACATCGGCCCAGCCAGCCAGCTGGCCCTTCTGGCAGGCGACCCCGGTCTGGCAAGTCCGCTCTCGGTCGCGTTTGCCGTGCTCGTCGTGGCGGGGACTCTGGCGGCCGCGCGATTCGTACGCGATCCGCTGGAGAGCTTCGGCTGGGCGGTCGTGGCCTCGCTCGTCGTGCTGCCCGTCACGTGGTACCACTATTCCGTGGCGCTGATCCCTATCGCCGTGGCCGCCTGGACACGAAGCCGCGGCCTGCCACGCGGCCGGAGTGTCACCATGGCGCTCGTGGCCGCCTGCGTGGTTGCCGACGCGGCAATCATGCTGCCGGTGGCGCTGTGGCTGGCAGTTGCGGCGCTATTCATGGCCGTCCGCTGGTCTCGCTCCCTGCCGCTCCTTGAACCTGCGCCGCAGGCCGAGCCTGTCGTGCCTGAAGGCCCCGCGGCCTCCCCGGCTTCGGTTCCAGGATGAGACCCGCTCGATCGCCGCTGAAGCTTGATGGCGCCCGAGCCGAGCCGCTCCACATGCCGGCCGGTCTCGCGAGCCGAATTGCGGACAGAACCGCTCGACTCGTCCGCGGCGCCCTCTCCGAACCGCCGCGACCGCCCCTGCCTGGCGCCTCCCTGGAGCCCGGATTCCGACGCCGCTGGCTCTGCTTCCTCCTGCCCGGCGCGTTCGTATTCTTCTGGGTTCTCACCTTCGCCATCGGATTCAACTGGCAGACGGTTGGTATTGACGCCCGCATCTACTACCGCGGCTCGGCCGCCTGGTTGGCAGGACAGGACCCTTGGGGGGTCGGTGCCCTCTTGAACGGCCGGCTCTTCAGCTACGCGGGCTTGCCGCCGACGGTGATCTTGCTCGCCCCGTTGACGTTGTTTCCGGAGGAGGTCTTCGTCTGGCTTTGGTTCGCGTTGTCTCTTTGCTCGGCCGTCGTAACAATTCGCGCTCTGCGTTTGCCGATCGTCTGGATCGCCTACCCGCCGTTGCTCTACGGCGTCGTCGCGGCCAACCCGCACGTCGTCCTTCTTGCGCTTCTGGTCGCCGGTGGAATGTGGGCCGGGGCCCTGGCCTCGGTCGTCAAGATCGTCGCCATCCCGCCGCTGATGGGCGAGCGTCGTTGGCGAGCGCTTCTGATCGCGGTCGCGGCCTTCGCCGTGTCGGCAATCCTGTTCTCAGGCCTGTGGTCGTCCTTCCTGGGTCAGGCTGGAACGGTCCAGAGCTCCGTCCACGCCGAGTCCGCGGGCGGTTTGAGCGCCTGGGGCGACCCGGCGCTGTTCGCGGTCGCGTTCATCTCGATCGGGGTCCTCGCGTTGATCGATGGCCGCGCGGCGGCCTGGCTCATCGTTCCCGCGCTCTTCCCAACGACTCAGTACTACTACGCAATGTTTGCCCTCCCGCTCGACCCCTTCCTTGCCGCAGCGATGGCCTTCCCGGCCCAGTTCGTGCCCCCATTGGTGACTATCGGTTACGTGGCCACCAGGGTCGGCCTCGTCGTGTGGCGCCGCTCCGGACACACACCCCGGTCGGCGGACCTTGTCCAGAGCGGTCAGCCCGGACAGGGCCACGAGTCACCTGTCGAGAACGTGAACGCGAAATGAGCCTCGCTTTCAGATCGATCCTATCTCCGTGCCTCTGTCGAGCGACGACCCGCCTCCTGCTCGACGCGGGTCTGGTTGTGGGCGGCGCGGTCGAGCTCGACGCCGCTGTCATCAACTTGTCCGGGACGGCGGCCTGGCCTACGACACGCAGGCGTACTGGCTGGCCGCTCGCCACGCACTCGACGGCACTCCGCTGTACGTGCGGGCCCCGTATTCGAGCCTCGATCTCTACACGTACCTGCCGATCTTCGCTCAGGGGTTCATGCCGGCGGCGTTACTCCCGAAGTGCTCGTGGCACCGAGCTGGCGAATGTCGGGGATTCTCTGCCTGCGCTAGATGGTCGGGTCCTCGAAGGCGGAATCTAGGGCGCCCGCACAGATCGTCGTTGGGTCATGCCCGTGGCGATGGTCATGGCGATGCCGGTCGTGTGGTT
>PMIQ01000161.1 GCA_003157175.1 Chloroflexota bacterium | reverse complement strand
GCCGCGTCGCCCGCGCCTGGGCCGCGCTCGGCTGCCTCGCTCCGCGCAACCGCCGGTCCGACGGGCAGGACGAACCGCTCGATCCTCCGTTCTGCCGGGCGCCGCTCCCATACTCCGAACTCGCGGAGGAGTTCCTGCAGCGCTTTGGCCGCTGCACCCTGGAGGTCTGCGATGGCTCCCGCCACGTCCCAGCCGCCCAATTTGCCCGAGCCGCGCCGCTCGCTCGCCGATCAGGGCCGCCGTCGTCGGATCAGCAAGCAGCCGGCCGCGGAGGGGGGGAGCGGCCGGCTGCTTCTCATTTGCGGTCGAGCCGGATGCCCGGCGCGGCCACGAGCTCATTGGGCCAGGCAATCCTGATCGAGTGCTGAAAACGGACGGATTCGAGGGAATTCCCCGACCCTTCTGGCGCGAAGTCGCGGCGCCGAGGCGCCAGAGTCGCCGCGATCGCTCACCGAGCCGCGGCCGACCAGCCCTCGACCGACGTGGTGACCGGCGCCCCGCTCGAGGCCGACTCTTCGATCGCCAGGCCGATGAGATGGTCCTGGCAGCCCTCCGCCAGCGGGTACGGCGGCGCGCCCTCGCCACGACTCCAGGCTGACATCGCCGTGAGCATCGTGCCGATCGCGATTTCCTCGTCGCTGAGGCGCAGGCCCGGGAACGGATTCCGATACAGGATGGTGTCGCCGATGCTGATGTGGTCCGTGTCGAACCCGTCGAGATCTAGGTCGTAGCCGGTCTGACGGCGAACCAGCGGCGACCGCACGATCGTGCGGGGTCCGACGAGCCGAACCACCTCGTCGTTCTCGATCTCGCCCGCGGAGCCACGAACCACGATTCGGCGCGACCGAAGCTGGTTGTGCCATTGGTTATCGGTGAAGTCGTAGAGCCCCATCGAACCGCCGAAGTCGATGGTCGCGATCGTCGTCTTCGCGTCTTTGGGTCGGTCGTCGTCGGTCCAGGCGTCCTTCACGAGCGGGTCGATCAGCGGTGCGACGAAGGTTCGGGCGCTCACCGTCGCAGGCTCGAGCCGGGCGCCGAGGAATGCCCGCATCAGCGCGACCGCGTGATAGAGATGAGTCGAGGAGACCTGGACGGACGTGACCGTGCCGATCGCCCCGCTGCGAGCGAGGGCGAGCCGCGACGCGTGGCTCGGCATGAGCGAGTACTGCTCGGCGACCTGGACCAGGTCGCTTGCCCCGACCGAGTGCCACAAGCGACGGAGGCCGTCGAGGTCGGGCGCGGGCGGCGTCTCGGATAGCACGGGGACCTGGAGCTCGACGGCGGCCTTCGCTACGCCCGGCGCCACTCCCCACGGCACGGCGATCACGACGAAGTCCGGGCGCTGACTCGCGACCAGTTCCGCCACGGAGCCGTAAGCCGGCACGCCCCACCGCGTGGCCGACTGCGCCGCTCGCTCGGGATTTCGTCCGACGATGCCGATGACCTCGAGCTGGTCCGGCAGCAGGCGCGCCAGCCGCATGTAGAACTGCGCTCGCCAGCCTGTGCCGACGACACCGAACCGGCTCGGCGTCGCGGTCATGAGCGCCCTGCGATTGACGACGTCGCGGCCACAGGCGCCGCCGGCTCCACGCTGTCGAGATGTGTCTGCATGCCATCGAGGATACCGGGCCCGATGCGGCAAGACCAGAAACCTGACGATTACGGATCCGTTGCTCGGCCATCTGGCGGCCGGCGCCATCCGGCGTCAGGTGCCCGTCCTCGGCCGCGAGGCGAGTCTGAGCGGCCGCCGGCACCGTGCGGCCGCTCAATGGCCCGTCTCAGTACCGCTTGGCCTCGGCCTCCTCGACGATCCAGACCTGGGGAGCCTTGTCGACGCCGCCTCGCTGCATTGCCTCAGGGAGCGAGGGGTCCTGAGAGAAGGCTCGCGCGCCCTCGAGCGTCGCAAAGTCGTTCACGATCACGATCACGATCGAGTTCGGGTCGGCAACCTCGCGATTGATGGAGTGGCCGGGAGCTCTCGTCAAGAAGAGTGGTGTCAATGGCCATCGGAACCTGCCCACCGGCGGACATCGAATCTGCCCACGGACACGAAGACTGAACGCTGGCGGCCACGAAAACTGGACAGCGGCGGTAACTTGGCCGACATGAGCGAACCCAATTCGGCCGGAGCCAGCCACGCCGTATGCCAGCTGACCGGCCAGTGGCACGGCAGGCAGTATCTGCTTCACGTCCCGGGGCCGGCGACAGAAGCCGCAGGTCCGCGACCTCTGCTCGTCCAGCTGCACGGGCGGGGAATCGACGCCGCAAGGTTCGAGCTCTGGACCGGCTTCTCGGCGTTGGCCCATGAGGCAGGCTTCGTCCTGGCTATGCCGGAGGCCGTCGGCGAGATTTGGAACGACGGACGCTATGGGGCGCCCACCTCGGAGGTGGACGATGTCGGCTTCATTGAGGCAGTCATAAAGGACGTGGGCGCCCGGCTGTCGATCGATCGCGGTCGTGTGTACCTCGTCGGGATGTCGAATGGTTCGGCCATGGCCGGGCGATTCGCATGCGAGCGGCCCGATCTCATCGCCGGGATCGGCCAGGTGGCGGGCACGGTGGGCGTGTCGGTGGCGGCCCAGGCGGGGCCTTCTCTGCCCTTGCCGGTGATTTCCTTCCATGGCACGGCCGATCGCTCGGCCCCGTACATCGGCGGCCGCGCAGGCGGGCTGGGCCGACTACTCATGATGAGGCACCGGGCGGGGCCGGCGGTCGGCGTGGACGAATGGGCCGCCTTCTGGCGGTTGGTCAACGGAGTCGGGCCGTCCTGTGAGATCGAAACGCTTGGCGCCGACGTCTCCGTCCGGCGCTGGCGAGGCTCCAACCCACTGGGCGACCTCGACTTCTACCGGATAGAGGGCGGCGGTCACACCTGGCCCGGCGCGAGCGCCCGGATCTGGATCCCACCCATCTTCGGCCGCATCAGCACGACTATCGACGCAACGCGCCTGATCTGGGAGTTCTTGTCGGTCCATCGACGGGGGTGAGACGGACATGTTGCCGGTGCGCTCCAGGCGTTGCAGAAAACCGCCCGATAGAACGTTTACCTTCTAGAAGGTAAGGCTTATAGTGTGGGAGATCGAGGGGACGGACCAGTTTGCTGACTGGTTCGGCCCATTGAGCAGAGCAGACAAGGTAAGAGTTGAGGCCGCGATAGAGCGGCTCGAAGAAGAGGGTCCCGGTCTCGGTCGCCCGTGGGTGGACAGCCTTGTCGGGTCGAAGGTGAAGGAACTCAGACCGCGCGGCGGCTATCTCCGGATCCTGTTCCGCTTCGACCCCCGGAAGACCGGAATCCTCCTGATGGCAGGCAACAAAGAGGGCCTCTGGGAGCAGTGGTACAAGACGGCGATCCCGGAGGCCGAGAGGCTCTACGAAGCCTACGTCGCCGAACTGCGGAGAGAAGGACTACTGAAATGACGACGAGCAAGTTCCGGACGATGCGGCAAGAGGTGCTCGCCGACCCCACCTTCCGGGCGGAGGTGGCTCGAGAGAAGGCCCTCATGGCCGAGATCGACCTGGCCGGCGCGCGCCAGGCCAGCGGCATGACCCAAGAAGCGGTGGCCGCCGAGATGGGCAAATCGCAGGAGAACGTCTCCCGGATCGAGCGCCAGCGCGACGTACGTGTCTCCACTCTGGCGCAGTTCATTCAGGCCCAGGGCGGTGAGCTGGAGATCAATGCCGTCTTCTCGGGCAAGCGAGTGAGTCTCATGCGGGCCCAAGGCGCGAATTCCAAGCCAAGCGGCCAGCGCGCCTAAGGCGGACCCGCGGGAACTGCGTCAAGCGGGAATGAGAGATGGCTTCCCGTTCGATGACAGACGGGGGATGTAAACGTCCCTTTGCATCCCGGCTCCATGACGACAAATGCAAAGACTCGTTGACATTGGCCTTCAACAGGCCATAATGCCAACGTTCGTTTACATGGTGGGTGCGATGGAGCCGCGGGACATCTTCCGGGCCGAGGATTTCGGTCAGTCCGTTCGGGAGTTGCGACGACGCCGGGGCTGGTCCCAGTCCGAGCTGGCGGCGTGGCTTGGTGTCACGCGCCCAACGGTCGCCAAGCTTGAGACCACCGGAGATGTCAGCGCGGCCCTCGTCGTTCGGGCTCTGACCCTTCTGGGCGCCGTTCCGACCGTCCACCTCAAGACGACCAGACTCGTAGCCGAGGGCAGCCCCGATGCCTCTGACTGACCACCTCGCGGTCTGGCTGCACGGGAATCGGGTCGGCTCGCTCGAGCAAGGCCGCGACCGCGAGATCCGGTACGTGCCCGACCAGGACGCGCCGCTGAGTGTCGCCGCGTCAGGTCTCGCGCCTTGGTCGCCAGACCTCACTCAGAACTGGTTCGACGGATTGCTGCCTGAGGAGGGACGCCGGGCTCGCCTGGCGGCGAGGTTGGGCCTGCGGACCGAAGACACCTTCGGACTCCTCGCTCAGGTTGGATGGGAGTGCGCCGGAGCAGTCGCGGTCTTGCCCGATGGAGTCCACCCGTCGGCTGGAAGGTACGACCTCGTTTCCGACTCGACCATCGGTGAGCAACTTGATGGCTTGCCGTCGCTTGCCGGCATCCCGGACTCCGAGATTCGGATGTCGCTCGGTGGAGCCCAGGAGAAGCTGCTCGTCGCCCGCGTCGGCGACTCCTGGGCGATACCTCTCGAGGGTGCACCCTCGACGCACATCCTCAAGCCCGAACCCGAGCAATGGCCGGGCCTCGCGAGCGCGGAGGCATGGGCGCTGGTCGCCGCATCGAAGGCGACGCCGGCCGCCGAGGCGGTTGTTTCCGACAGCCTGGGAAGCCGCCCCGTGCTGATCGTCACCCGCTACGACCGCCCGGTGCGCGGTGGCGCGATCACGCGGCTGCACCAGGAGGACCTGTGCCAGGCGCTGGGCCTGCCACCCGGAGCGAAGTACGCCCCGGTCCCGCCGAGGCCAGACTCGCCTTCGTTCCTGCGACTTGCGAACATCCTGCGCGAGCGATCAGCCGACCCGCCGGCCGAACTCGAGCGGCTCCTCGCCCAGGTGGTCGTGTCGGTCGCGCTCCGCAACGCGGACCTGCACGCGAAGAACCTCTCGATCATCAACGAAGCCGGCGTCGTTCGACTCGCGCCGGTCTACGACGTCTCTGCAACGACGGCCTTCGTTCCGCGAACAACGAGCGTTGGCCTGCCTGTCGGCGGCAAGTTCAAGATCACCGAGATCGGGACCGAACATCTCGTGCGTGAGGCGCTGACGTGGGGCATCCCGGAACGCCGATCCCGGCAGGTCGTGGCGGACGCGATCGAGCGTCTTCGCGATGGGATAGAACTCGCCGACGACAGGTGGCCCAACACGCCGCAGTCGGCCCGCGACGCGGCGATCGCCGGCGTCTTCGCGGTCGCTCAGGAGGATCCAGGGCGCAGGAGCGCTGCCGGCCTACAAGCGTCCGCGCGACCGAGGAAAGCGTGACGCCCGACGCCGGCGAGCGGCCCCTCTGAGCAACCTGGTTGTGCCACCTGGATGCAGGTGAATGGTTGGGACTCGACCACTTCGTCAACAAGAGGACGCCCGATCATCCGGTGCGTTGGTCAATGGCTGGACAGCTTTTGTCGAGCGTTGAAGTGCCAAGCGTTGGGGGGTGGCGCCGCCTTCCTGCCAGTTGAGTCGAGTGTTTGTCACCGCGACTGGGCGGGCCATCGACACACGGTCGGGCGATACAACCGGGCTCCCCTCATGTAGGACCGTGGGACTTTGGCGCGCTTCTGCCGGGTATCTGGTCTAGCGGGATCGTCCTGGCTCAGCGGGCCGCGGGCCGGAGGAGACTGCCATCTGTCGAACCCGCGCGGCCTCTCGCTCCTGAAGCTCGCGACCGCGGCGCAGGAAGTCGACCAGGAAGGCAAGTTGCTCCGCGCTGTATTCGGCGAGCTGCGCCTTGCCAACGTCGGCAATCGGGCCCCAGATCTCCTTCATCAACCCAAGGGCATTGGCTGTTACCTCCACCGTGATCTGACGGCGATCCGCTTGGCCATGAACGCGGCGGACGTATCCTGCCCGTTCCAGTCGATCGAGCGCCGGAGGATGAACGGGGCCCAATCCTTCGCGCCTTCTGGTACCAGGTGCCGCAGGGGCGGCGGTACATCACCCGGTTGTTCGGGGTAGCCGCGGACGCGGGCCCCGACGATTTCGAAGCGGCCGCCTCGCGATGTCCGGTCTTTCGAATCGGCCCCGCGCCCCATCAGGGAAACAGCGCGTAAAGGAAGAACGCGGACGAGGCTCAGCTGGGCGGCGAATGCGACGCCGAGAGGCTGCAGTCAACCCGTAGCAATCAATACCGATCGCCCGGACCGAGCCGGCGATGCGCCTCGCGCGCCCGCTCGTCGGCGGCTGAAGCACCGTAGCGCGTGAGCATGGTCCGGCTCCGCCAGCCGGCCAGACGCATGAGATCGCCCTCGTTGCCGCCGGCGGCGAGCCACTGATGGGCGTACGTGTGACGGAAGCGGTGTGGGTGGACGTCGGCGATGCCCGCCGCGGTGCCACGGCGCCGCACGACATCGGCTACGCCGTTCGGCGTCATCGGCCCAGCGAGACCGAGCCAGAACTCCGGCCGATCCTTGTCGCGGTGACTCGCCCGGGCCCGGAGGTATCGATCGAGCGCTTGCGCCGTTCGCCGTCCGAACGGACACGCCCGCTGCCGCCGGCCCTTGCCCAGCACGAGGGCAATGTTCTGCTCGAAATCGACGTCTGCGAGCCGGAGCCCGGCCAGTTCGGCCAGGCGCATGCCTGTGTCGAGGAACAGCCGAACGACCGCCATGTCTCGGCGATCCTCGAACGCGCGGCCCTCGCACGCGGCAAGCAGGCGGCGGATCTCGTCGTCGGTGTAGACATTGGGCGCCGTTTCGGGCACGTGCGGTGGGCGCATCGTCGCCATCGGACTTGCCTCGAGCTCGCCCTCGGTGACGGCCCAGCGGAAGAACGTCTGGAGCGCTCGGTAGCGAACGGACGCCGTCGCCGGCTTGAATCGCGCCAGCTGGTCGGCGATGAAGTCCAGGCAGAATGTCTTAGTGATGCGGTCCACGGCGGTCGGGAGACGTTTCGCTCGCAGGAACGCTTCGAATGTCGCGACCGCGTCGAGGTACGTCGTCACGGTCTTCGGACTCTTGTTTTCGGCCAGAAGCGACCGCCGGAAGCTGTCGGCGAGGACGCCGAGTGTCGGTCCGGACGGCGAATCGGGGGTCTTTGGGGCCATCTTGAGCCCTCCGAAACTTGTCCAGTTAGAGTGTCGGAGGGCATAGTGCCAGCCCCGAGAATCGTCGAGCCCCTCAATTAGAGGGGCTCTTCACGAGGGATTTTGCGATTTGGAGCGGGAGACCGGATTCGAACCGGCGACATTCTGCTTGGGAAGCAGACACTCTGCCAGCTGAGTTACTCCCGCTCGATTCACGCTCGCCTAGAGCGTCTGCCTTCCGGAAGGGCCTGTCTAAATGGCTCTAGAGCAGAAAACTGAGGAAGGTGGATCGAAATGCGCAACCCATCCAACCCAGCCTCGCCGCGGGCCTTTCGACCTGACCGACCGAGCGGCGCTCATCCTACACCGCGTCCGACCGCACCGGTAACGAGCGCGCTCGTTACCGACATCGCCAGTTTCCGGCGCCATTTCGCGGCCCGGAACATGTGGCCCAAGACCGAGCGGACCTACCTCGATGCCGCGCTGCTGTTCGAGGCGTTTGTGGCGCGGGAGGGTCTGCCGCGCGCCCTTCCTGCCATCCGCCGGGAGCACGTCGAGGCTTTCATCTCCGACCAGCTCGGCCACTACAAGCCGGCGACCGCCCACAACCGCTACCGCAGCCTCCAGGCGCTCTTCAAGTGGGCGCTCGAGGAGGAGCTGATCGTCGCCTCGCCGATGGACCGGATGAAGCCACCAATCGTCGGCGAGTTGCTGTCGCCGATGCTGAGCGACGATCAGATCCGGGCCCTGCTGCGGGTCTGCTCCGAAGATCGCACGTTTGCCGGCCGGCGCGACGAGGCGCTCATCCGGGTGCTGCTCGACAGTGGTGCGCGCCGAGCCGAGATCGCGGCCATTCGCTGGACGCCCGAGGACCCTGATACGAACGACGTGGATCTCGATGCGCGCCAGCTACGGGTTCTGGGCAAGGGCAGGCGGGAGCGCATCGTCGTGATCGGCCGGGAGGCCGTTCGGGCGCTCGATCGCTACCTTCGCTACCGCGACGGCGGGAGCCGGTACGGCAAGCGACTGCGGCCGCATCACGCCGCGCGCCTACCCAACCTGTGGCTCGGACCCAAGGGCGCCTTCACCGAATCTGGGATGGGTCAGATGATCCACGAGCGTGGCGTCGTCGCAGGCCTCGGTGATCACGTTCACCCCCACATGTTTCGCCGAACCTACGCCCACAAGATGCTGGCCGGGGGCATGAACGAGACCGACCTGATGACGCTCGCGGGCTGGCGTTCACGGACGATGGTCTCGCGCTACGCGGCGTCGGCGGCCACCGAGCGGGCCACCGAGGTGGGCAAGAGGTTGAGCCCGGGCGACAAACTGTAGACGCCGGCACGTCGGGGGACTACCCCTGGCCGAATCAGCCCAGGGCGCCATCGCTCCCGGACTTGACCGCCGCCCCTCCTCATCTATACTGTTCGCACTATGTTTGAGGATACGCCTTCGCCTGCTCCGGGCTTTCTGCCTATCGTCCCCGCGGCCAAACGCCTCGGCGTCACGCAGGGGCGAGTCCGTCAACTGATCAAGTCCGGCGATCTCCTCGCCAACCAGGTTGGCGACATCTGGCTTGTCGAGAGTGAGAGCGTGGAGCGCCGGATCGCCCTTGCGCCGGGCCATGGCCGCAGGCTCACGCCAGCTCGCGCCTGGGGCCTATTGTGCATTGCTGATCACCAGCCGGCTCCGTGGCTCGATAGGTCCACCCGATACAAGGTTAGGGCTCTGCTCAGAGATCGCGGTCTTCGCGCCTTGAGTTCGAAGCTGGTGGATCGGGGTCTGCCGGTGCGGCTGCGATCCCACCCATCTCTTCTCCGGCGACTGCGCGACGATCCTCGTCTCATGTTGACCGGCGCCACGGCCGCGGCTGAACTCGGTCTCGGCCTGCTTGCTGGCGATGTCGTCGAGGCATACATCGAGAGCGGGCGGTTCGAGGAGATCAGCCAGGAGTATCACCTACGGCCAAGTCGAGAGACCAATGTCGTGCTGCGTCGGGTTCGGGGGTTCGGGGCGACTTGGCCGATCGCGCCCAATACTCCACTGTCGGCCATCGCGCTCGATCTTTCCGAGGATCCCGATCCTCGGGTTCGCGAGCTCGGGGCGTCACTGCTCGACCGTATTGACCCGTGACTCAGCCGATCGTCGTCCATTCGGCAAGCGAGGCCGATGCACACCTCTGGCGGCTGACCAAGGAGATCACGGCCTTGTTCGCCGGCCTGCCATGGGTCCTCATCGGGGGTCAGATGGTCGCCATCATCGAGGCTGAGCACGGGGCTGTTGTTGGCAGGGCGACGGCAGATGTCGACGCGCTGCTCGATGTGCGGGTCGTGTCCACCGTCGCACGGGATGCCGCAGATCTCCTCCGAGCCGCTGGCTTCGAGCCTGAGCCGATCGGCGAAGGTCTGGCATATCGCTTCAGGCGAGGTGCCGGCATCGTCGACATCCTGGTTCCCGACCACCTCGGTGGCCGAGCCGATTTGCGGACTGTGCCGCCCGGCATCACGCTTGAGGCGCTTGGTGGCCGCCAAGCGCTGAACCGGGCTCGCCAGGTTCAGGTGGACGCCGGGGACGGCGTCTTCGAGATTCCCATCCCTTCACTCATCGGCGCGATCGTCATCAAGGCCCGCGTTACCGAAGCCAGCCAGACCGGCTCGGATAAACACCGTCGCGATCTCGCCCGGTTGCTCGCCCTGGTCCAAGACCCAACCGCGAGCCGAACTGAGATGAACAAGGGCGAGCGAGCCTGTTTGCGAGCTCGCACCGAACTTCGGAGTGTCTATCACCCGGCCTGGCGTGGCATCGCAGGAGCGGAAGACGGCGTCCTAGCCCTCTCGATCCTCGGTGACTCGTAGCTATCGCAGCAGGGGCTGGCTCGTCTCAAGTCGGCCAAGAGCGACAGCGTATAACTGGGCAAGAAACGGAGGGGTCGCCACGAGGGGAGCCGTGGCTCTGGGAGGCTCAGACTTGGGAAGCNNCTGAGTTACTCCCGCTCGGGAGGCAAGCCCAGTTATAGCAGATTGCGCGAAGGCCGCGGAAGAGCGCGATTGGGCGGAGGTCTGCCAGACGCGAAGAATGTCGGAAGGTTGGTTTGCCACTGGCCTCCCCGAGATGGCCCGACGGAGAACCCCGGCGGCGGCCCGTCCCGAAGCTCAGCTAGGCAGTGCCCTGTTCGCCCGTATCCATTCGAGCCACTGGCGTTCGGCTCCGATGGTGGTTGCCGCTCCGTGGCCCGGCAGCACTCTTAGCCGCTCGTCCAGCCCGGCCAGGCGGCCTAGCGACTCCGCCATCTGCGCCTCGGATCCGCCGGGGAGATCGGTCCGGCCCCATGACCCCGCGAACAGCGTGTCGCCCGAGAGCAGCAGACCGTTCGTGCGGTCGAGCAGACAGACCGAGCCCTCGGTGTGCCCCGGCGTGTGCAGGACCTCTAGGTCGATCTTGCCGAACTTGACCCGACCGCCCTCGGCCAGTTCCACCGCCGGAACGCTGGGCGGGATGGGAAACGGCGCGAAGAGCGGCTGCGGGTGGACGAGCATCTCGCGGTCGAGCGGATGAACGGCGATGCGGGCTACGTCGCCGGGCTGGTGATCGTGCGTCCACGCCTGAACGGCTGCGTTGTCGCCCACGTGGTCCCAGTGGCCGTGGGTGGACACGATCAGCTTCAGCGTCCAGCCGCGCTCCTCGAGCATGCCGCCCAGCCAGGCAACCGATGGCGTCGCCGTGTCGATGGCGATCGCTTCGCGCGTCCGAGAGTCACCGAGGACATAGACGTTGGTCGCGATCGGTCCGACCGTCCGGCTGAGCAACTCCATGTTCGAAGGCTAGCACGGCCCTGCCGAACGCCGGCGCCGCCATCCGAACCACTCGAGCGTGCGGTCGCCGGACGGTCTCCCTTTCAGTGTCCAGGGGCCGACCGGGGAACCGTTCGCTGACCAAACCAACTATGCGCCGCGCTTTAGCACCGACGCTTTCGTTCCGAGTGACCGACGAGTGACGGCACAGCCGAGTCCCTTGCTGGCTCCGGTGATGAGCGTCACGATCATGTCTTGTTCTCCTTCGTTCTAGGCACGGGTTGTCGGAGCGTTCGGCGTCACTCCGATCCGTTGACGCGCCTCTGAAGCAAGAGTATCGTTCGCACTGATCTCGAACGGCGAGACTATGACTTAGGAAGGACAGCCATGTCCGAAACCGTAAGCGCGGAAGCACGGCTCCGCGCGCGGAACCAACTCACAATCCCGGACCCGATCGTGCGGGCCGCGGGGATCGAGCCCGGGGAGAAGTTCGTTGTTGAACTCGAACCAGACGATCAAGACACTATTCTGCTTCGGCGTGTTCGGAACAGCTACGCGGGTTCTCTGCCAGGTCTTTGGGGACCGGATACCAAGACCTACCTCGAGGGCGAACGCGCGTCCTGGGGCTAAGCCATGAGCAGGTCCTCCCTTGAGGCCGCGATTCCTCGTGGCGCTCAGATCCTGCTGGATGCTTCCGTCGTCCTGGCGTATTTCGACGGTCGTGAGGCGATCAGTCCAGCCGCAACGCTGGTCATCGACGAATTCGTCAACAGCGGCCGCAATCCCGCAAGGATCAGCGCCGTGACTGTTGGCGAAACCCTGGTCCGTCCTATGAAAGCCGGCCAGGCGGCCGTGAACGTGGTTGAGTCGTTCCTGCTCCATTTCCCGAACCTGTCCGTGACGGTGGTGGATTACGGAGTCGCCCGCGAGGCGGCGCGCCTTCGTGCAACGACCGGGCTCAAGACCCCCGACTCCCTGATCATCGCCTCGGCGCTGGACGGTATCACCTCGGTCGTGGTAACAAATGACGAGCGGTGGGCCGGCGCCATGGCGAAGGCCGCGCCGGGCCTGGCTCTCTGCCATCTAGACGCCCACGTTCCGCTCTAGGGGCGTCGCGGTTGGAGACCCCGTGGGGTACAAGAACTCGATCAGTCAGCCCGCGTGGTTGAACATTGCCGGGTCGTGGCAGTATCGGCGCCATGTTCGCTTCACTCCTCTACCTCGCGCTTCTGCGGCTCCTCACCCTTGTCGCACCTAACTACCGCTCCGACGATGCCGCACAGATCGAGATCCTCGTCCTTCGCCACGAGCTCGGGGT
>PMIQ01000158.1 GCA_003157175.1 Chloroflexota bacterium | reverse complement strand
TGCGGCCGCCCGCTGGTCAGGCGCAAGCCGGTTGAGGCGTTCGGCGACGGAGGAGGGGAGCACTGGGGCAGCATCGCAGGCGACTCTCTCCGGGCCCTTATCGAGAGACCGGCGATCGATTCGGCAAGGAGCCGGGCCGGCCGTCCAGGTAGAGTGTCAGAACCTGATTTCGGACGGCCGGATGGAGCGGAGCGATGCGGTGAAGGTGTACAACAAGTTGGTCCGGGATCTCGTTCCAGGGACGTTGCGGGCGGGCGGCCACGAGGTGTCCACGCGGACGCTCGTGGGGAGGGAGCTGCTCGAGGCTCTTCGGGCGAAGATCGACGAGGAGGCAGCGGAGTACGACACGGCGCTCGACGACGAGCAGGCCGCGGTCGAGCTGGCCGACCTGCTCGAGGTGATCATGGCCATCGCCAAACGACGCGGTTTGAGCGAGGCCGCGGTTCAGCAGGTTCGGGCGGCCAAGGCCGCGCAGCGCGGCGCATACGATCTGGGAGTCTTCCTCATCTCGGCCGAGTAAGGCGGCTTTCGCTGCCGGGCCCGCGTTCGCGGCGGGCTTACCCTGCCCCGGCGGCGCAGCCTGGATTGGGGCGACCTCAGCCGCAAGCGTCGAGGACCGAGGCTGCGGCCGCCGTCAGTTCCGCGCGTATATCGTGGCCTGGGAGTTCGACCAGATCTGGTGGTAACCGGCTGCGGTGATGGCGTTGCCCAGGCTGGCATCCAGACCATTGGGTTCGAGCACGACGTAGCCGTAGTCGGAGGCCAGCTCGGTCGGGAGCTGATCGAACCCGAGCAGCCGGCCGCCTTCGGTGTGGATGCTGAGCTCGGGCTGGAGCGAGATCGACGTCTCGAGCGCACCGACGAAGACGCCGATCGGAACCGAGGACCACTGCTGGAAGCTCGAGGCGATGTGGAGGACCCGAGTGGATGGACCCAGACGTCCGGCGCTCACCTCGGCGCGCAGGTCGTCGATGACCTCCTGTTCGGAGGGATCGACGATCAGCCGAGGATCCGGATAGCCGTTCCAATAGCCGTTTTCGGCTTCGCGCAGCGCCAGCCCCAGCGACTCGGCGCCGCGGTGCTCGCCGATCTGGATGTTGGTGATCAGAGGGCCCGGGTAGGTGGACATCGTGTCGAAGAGGAGCGCGGCCAGGGCGATCGCCGTCAGCGCGCCCAGTCCGCGCAGCCGCATGACTGCGGCGATGCCGCCCGCCCCGCCGAGCGCGAGCATGACCGGCAGCCAGTACTCGATCGTCTTCGGCACTTCGTAGTGCACGGCCTGCTGCGTCAGGGTGTCGTAGCCGACTAGCCCCGAGGCCGCCCAGGCGGCCGCGCCGGCGGCGATCCCGCAGCCGAGCACCGTCCAGCCGCGGCCCGCGCGCGCAACCCCGAGCGCCAGCCCGATGGTCGTGACCATGAGCAGACGCGGGAAGAAGTTCCAGATCTCCGACCAGGGATCGTTCGGCGGAGCGATGTGCTGGCGGGCGACGATGAGGCACAACCAGATCGCGGCCGCCAGAAGCGCCAGCTTGATCGGCCGCGGCGTCGACAGGCGGTCCGAGAGTCGCACTAAAGACGGAATCATCGGGCGGACCGCCGCGACGAGCCAGGCCAGGACGTAGGCGATCGACACTGCGGCGACGATCCACAGGAAGCCCGTCCATGACGGCGCATCGATGCCCAGCATGGTCACCGCCTGAGGGACGGCGACGAAGGTCGCGGCGCCCAGCGCCGGGATCAGAAGCGGGCCGAGACGCCGGGGCTCGAGGAGCAGCATCCCAACGGCCGCCGCAGCCGCGACGATCCCGACGAGCGGATGGACGAGGATCGCGGCGCCCAACGCGGCGGCAAGCGGCAGGTCCGGTTGCCGGTAGGCCGCCGGGGCAGGGCTCGACACGGCCGGCGGCCCGACCGCCGACCGGCCCGCGCGAAGCTCCCTGGCGATCACTGCCAGCGCGTACGCGGCGAGCGGAAAGGCCGCCACGGTGCCGCGCGTGTCGGCCAGTCGCATGAACGTGAAGGTGAGCGGGAACGTCAGAAGAACCCAGAAGCCGGCGCTGGCCCCGAAAAGGCGTGAGGCCAGCTGGCGCATCGAGACCGCCATGAGGATCGTCAGCGGCAAGGCGAAGGCGGCCACCGCGAGGATCGCCTCCAGGTTGGCGATCGTGGTCAGGTCGCCGAGCAGACCGACGTACCCGAGCATCAGGCGCGAGGGGCCGTAGATTGGGGAGGGGGACGTGGTGAGCGTGGCAAAGCTGCCGAATACGCGAACATGCTCCACCGGCGCCACGTGGTTCGGGAGGACGTCGATAAAAGGGGCTGCCGGCGAGGCCAGCTGGATGATCAGTGGCCCGGCCCAGACCGCCACAACCAGCAGCCACCACGCGGCGGGCCGGCGGGCCCGAACCCGCGGCGCGACGGCCATGAGCGGCCGGGACGCGCGCGTGACCGCATACGCGGCCAGGGCGGCGAGATGGAGCGCGAGCAGTTCCGGCCAGCCGAACAGACCCAGGCTCCCGAGCAGGAAGAGGCCGGCGGCGTCGAGCACCACCGCCGCGGCGAAGCCGGCCAGGAGCAGGTCCGAAAGCGATCGGAAGGCGGGCGTGCCCAACAGGCGCAGCACGATCGCGCCGGCCAGCACGTTGGCGGCGGTGGCCAGGGCGACGAGAACGGCCGCGGCGAGGGTGAAAGGGATCTCGGACAGGACGCCGTCGAGGGCGCCGCCCCAGGTGAAGCCCCAATCGGCCGAGCGGCTCACCTCGCCGAGGCCGATGGCCAGGACCGCCACGCCGAACAGGAGCGCGATGCTGACGGACTGCACGTGTGGATTGCGGCCGATGAGTCGCTCCAGGAGCCGCCGCCCCTGGAATGGCGGATCGATCGCGGGCGCCGCGTTGGTGTCTTGGGGCTCCGTCACGGCGGGGATTCTCGCACAGGACGACCGACGACGGACGCCATCGGGGCGGCACCGCGGCCCTCGATTCAGGGCGGCCCCGACGCGGCGCCGCGCCCCGACCACAACCATGCCTGGCATGACTCGGGACGTCATTCCAAAGTGCGGCGCCTGGTTGGTCCTGGCGGAAGTCAAGTAGGTGATCCCGGACGCTCGGCCGTATCGGGACACCGGTACCTGCCTGATCTGCGAGTGTCCGGCCTGCCGCAGCGTCTTCGAGCGGTGGCTGCGCGACAACGAGCCGCTGCGACCGATGGCCGACAAGGGCCGGTTTCTGCGGGCGCGCGTGGCCGCGAGGCGGCACGTCTCGGAAGTCTGAGACGCCACGCCGCCCGCCGAGCCGCCCGCCGAGCGCGCGCTCGGCTCTAAAGCTCGGCGACCGCGTCCATTTCGGCGGCGCTCAGCCGCCACTCGGCCGCGGCGACGTTGGCCCTGACCTGATCGGGCGTGCTGGCGCTGGCGATGACCGAACCGACGATCGGCTGACTGAGCAGCCATCCGAACGCCAGGTCGAGCAGCCTGCGTTCCCGTTCGACCGCGAAGCGCTCCAGCCGTTCGATCCGGTTGAAGTTGGCGTCGGTCAGGATCTCGCCGGCGCGTGCG
>PMIQ01000190.1 GCA_003157175.1 Chloroflexota bacterium | reverse complement strand
CCGATCGATGATCCCGCCGGCCGGTAGCACCGCCTCGCCCGACTCGGCGGCCAGCTGTTCGAGCAGCTCGCGCTGCCGCTTGGAGAGCTTCGTCGGCACGTTTACGTGGATCATGACGTGGAGATCGCCGCGCGTCCCGGGCCTGCGCAGGTGCGGCACACCGCGGCCCCGCAGTCGGATCTCGGTGCCGGGCTGCGTTCCCGGCCGGATCTCCATGTCTTCCTCGCCTTCGATCGTGGGTATCCGGGCTCGCGTCCCGAGCGCGGCCTGCGCAATGGAGAGCTGCAGGTCGTGGAAGATTTCGGTTCCGTCGCGACGGAGGAACGGATGCGGCGTGACGTGCACCGCCACGTACAGATTGCCCGGTGGCCCGCCCCGCGGGCCCGCTTCGCCCTCGCCGGAGAGCCGGATCTGATGCCCCTCGTCGATGCCGGCCGGGACCGAGACGCGCAGCTTCTTGCGCTTCTGCGCTCGCCCGTCGCCGCGGCACGTCGGGCAGGGAGTGTCCACGACACGCCCCTCGCCGCGGCAGCGCGTGCATTCGGTGACGTTGACCATCTGGCCGAGGATCGTCTGGCGTACGGCCCGGATCTCGCCCCGGCCGCCGCAGGCCGAGCACGGCGACGACGCGCTCCCGGGCGCCGCTCCGCTACCGGCGCAGGTGCCGCACCGGTCGAGGACATCGAACTCGATCTCGCGCTCGATCCCGCGCACCGCTTCGTCGAAGGTGATCCGCAGGTCGTAGCGAAGGTCCGAGCCGGCCGGCCGCCGACCGCGCCGCGCACCGCCCGCCGAGCCACCCATGCCGGCGAAGAAGGCGTCGAACAGATCGCCGAAGCCGGGGAAGCCCTCGGTGAACGGCGAGCCCGCCCCGCCCATGTCGCCCAGGCCGGGCCGCCCGACCATGTCGTAGATCTGGCGCCGGTTCGGATCCGATAGAACCTGGTAGGCCTCGTTGATCTCCTTGAACCGCTCGACCGCGCCCGCCTCGGAGCTGACGTCGGGGTGCCACTGCTGGGCCAGCTTGCGGAAGGCGCGCTTGATCGCCGCGTCGTCGGCGTTGCGCTCGACGCCGAGGATCTCGTAGTAGCTGCGTTCGGTTGCCATGTGCTCGACAGGATACGAGAGGCGGCCCTTGGGCGGTGGGGACTACTTGGATGGGACGAGACCGTGGCCTGATTTCCAGTATCTCGACTCCACCGAACCGAGGGCGGTTCAGCCTCGATAGCGCGTCTACTTGGGGTGTCGACCCGCCTTGCCGCGTCCAAAGTCAGACCTACCGCCTCGGCTCTTGCTCGCCAGAGGCTGTGCATCCTGACGACGCCGGTTCGTTTGCCAGTGACGGAATACTGCCCGAGCGAGTATGCCGAGTCCGAGAAGAATGGACGCCGGGGCCACGACTCTGATGAAGAACCAGCAGATACCTACGAAGGTTGCGCTGTTGCGGAAGTCGCTCGGCCTCCCATATGAACCCGTGTTCGCCTCTAGGATGTAGTGGCCAAATCCGGCGACGATCGCAGCTGGAACCAGGAAAAGCACCCCTAGCCCGACAAGGACATCGTCCCCTACTTGCACTTCGACCGTTCTGATACGAGTTCGATGCCGTGAAAGGGCGAAGAGTGCGAAGTTCAACGCGCCTGCACCCAACATGACGAGCCAGGCCGCAACTACGGCCGATCCTAGATCGACGGTTGGCATCTGAACCTCATCGCGGTCAACAGGGTGCTGAGGTCTTGCTTTGCCAGAACACGTTGGTCGCTGAGCCTAAGGCGCCGTAGCGTGGCGCGCGCCCATGTCGCATCGTTGCCTCCAAGGGCTGCCGGGCTGTAGTTGCGGACGGCCCCGCCGACGAACGGAGGCGCTCACCTTCGGTCCGTCTCATCCTCTATGCCATTCCTACCCTGAGATGACGAATCGCTAGCCGGATCCGTCCATGCGGGCCTGGCCTCGGGACGATATCGGGAGGGCTGAACCGGGGGGTCGACCCTTAGGGGCAAGGTTCCTCCGCGGCTGGTGGCCCGGAGAAACGACCAAATGACCCAAGCCGTCCACGCCAGAAGAATTCCCCATTGGGTGACAGCCCAGGGCACGAGGATGCCCGATGGGTAGAGCGACCCAGATCCAGTTAGGACGCGCACCAACACAGTCTGCGATACGCCGACCGACCCCGCCCCACCCAGTCGGAACGCCCACCTGTAGGCGGCCACTGGTAGCGGGCCCGCCGCGGGAGGAGCGAATTGTTCACGCGCCTTGGCAATAGCCCTTGGCAGCATTGTCTCATCGACACGGACGCTGCTGGAGACAAGAGCCATCAACCCGACCGCCCCAAGGGTCATGACGGTTACAAAGCCAAGCGATAGGTCGAGCACCTGGCCGGCCGTCAATGGAGAGTCCACATTCGCACCGCTTTCTTCAACTGAATCCTGACTCTACCAGCCGCCACCGGCGCCGCCACCTCTAAGACGGTCGATTGAGCTCTGAACCATCCCTGACCCCACTGCGCAGGCCGCAGAGCCCATAGGGCCTGTAGGTCGTGGGTAGCAGGGTCGAGGAGTCCGGATCCGAGGGCTGGCTTGTCAGCAGGTTGCCGAGGGCATCGTAGGCGAAGTTCGAGGCGCCGGACCCGTCCGAGTTGGGACCCTTCTTGATGAGTTTGTCGTCTGCTGACATCGATGCCGAGTGCAGCCCGCGGCGACCGGTGATTCCCTACGCCAGCAGCAGCCGGTGGAGCCGCTTGCCTACGATCCACAGCCCGATCAGGCCCATCGCGATCAGGTAGATGACATCGGCCGCGATCCACACGTCCGGCGTGCCGGTGGTGAGGGCGCGGATCAGGTGAACGCCCCGGTAGAGGGGCGTGCACTGGACGAAGATCTGGAGCGCGGGCGGATATGCGGTGATCGGGTAGAACGTGCCCGAGAACAGGAACATCGGCATGATCGCCAGCTGCATGATGTCGAAGTCCTGCCATTTGCGGACGAACGTCGTGGCGGCCATGCCGGCGCCTGCGAAGCCGAAGCCGACGACCATCGCGGCCGGGAAGGCGAGGATTCCGAGCGGCGAGCTGATCAGGCCCAGGCCGCCGAGACCCAGCAC
>PMIQ01000244.1 GCA_003157175.1 Chloroflexota bacterium | reverse complement strand
TGATCATGTGCCAGTCGCCCAGGTTGTAGCTGTAGTACGGGGAGATCCCACCGAAGTACGTGAAGTAGCCCGCGGCGCTCGCGGTCAGGTACTCGTGGTTGCCCACCGCCGGGTACATGATCGAGCGGTACTTACCCCAGGTGGGCCCGAAGACCGACTTGAATCCGGCGAGCGTGCCACAACGTGGGCGCGCCCCAGGATTGCGGTCAGGCGACGACGGCGGCCCTGATCGGCGAGCGAGCGGCGCGGCTCGGGCAAACGGGGCGGCTGGGACGTGGCGAGAGCCATCGCAGACCTCCGGGGCGCAGCGGCCAAAGCGCTGCAGGAACTCCTCCGCGAGTTCGGAGTATGGGAGCGGCGCCCGGCAGAACGGAGGATCGAGCGGTTCGTCCTGCCCGTCGGACCGGCGGTTGCGCGGAGCGAGGCAGCCGAGCGCGGCCCAGGCGCGGGCGACGCGGCGGGCGACGCGCGGGCGCCCGGCCGGTTCTCCGGCTACTGCAGGGCGACGATCACCGCGCGGCCAAGCCTGACCGCGGCCTGGAGGTGGGAGCGCGCCGAGACCAGCGCCGCGCGAGCAGCGCTCACCACCGGCCCGGCATTACCGGAGTTCCACTGGGCGGCGGTCAGCGGCAGAAGCTTCCCGGGCAGTGGCGCCGCCAGATTCATGGCCGCCGCAACCTCGGCGTTCATCGAGTCCAGGCTCGTCTTGGCGGCGGTCACGTCTTTGCCATCGGCCTCTGCCGTCGCGATCCGCTCCGCCAGGTCCGCCGCCGTCTGCGTGAAGGACTGCTGCAACGCGAGCACGCCATCCGCGGCGCTGACCAGATAAACCTTGGGCGCGACCAGCAGGTACACGCGAAATCTCGTGTCGATCTGGACTATCTCGACCTTGAGAGCCGGAAGCCTGGCCTGCCCGTCGATCGTCGTCTGGAAGCTGGCCAGGCCGGACGATTCCGTCGTGATCGCGGCCGCCAGCTCGGCTCGATCGGACGTGGTGAGCGCCGACGACCCATCCACGACCGAGGTGAGATCGGCGAGCGTGCTCTGGCGACGCCCGATCTCGCAATCGCCGAAGGCCCGGAGCGTCAGAACGGTGCCACCCGTTCGCGCCGCCAGCGCCGGGGCCGCGCAGGCCCCCTGACCGAGCGGGCCGCCGGAGACGGGAGCGGACGAGACCGCGCCCGCGCTCGAGGATGACACGACCACGAGCGCCGCGACCCCGCAAGCGGCGACGACGTTGCGAAGGCGGGCAGGCATGAGAAGTTCCTTCGACATGGCGGCCTACTCGCCGCCCTGGTCGGACGAATCCGAGATCGAGTTGTTGAGGTCGTTGATGAGCTGGTTGATCTGGTCCAGCTCACTGGCCACGGGATCGGGCGTGGCCNNCCACACGCGATCGCCGCCGCGCCGAGAAGCAGCGCGGCCGCCATGAACCCGATGGCTCGGGTGCGATCTCGTGTTAGCACTCGTCCTCCGGTGGCGCCAAGTCGAGTGGACGCGATCGATGATGGACGGCCCGGAACCGCTCGCCAACGGCCTCGACGTAAGCGCTGCGTAAGAAGGATCGTATCCCTACTTGATGGCGGCGATGACTTCCGCGGTCGATCGAACCCGCCCGATGCGAGGGAAAACCGCCTGCGCGGCGTGGCGATGCCCTTCCGGATCGCGGTCCGCCATAGCGTCCTCCGCGAAGATCTGGTTGTAACCGCGCTCGTAGGCGTCGCGGGCGGTGCTCTCCACGCCGATGCTGGTGGCGATACCGCACAGGATGATCGTGTCGACGCCCCGACGGCGCAGCTGGAGATCCAGCTCGGTGCCGTAGAAGGCACCCCACTGGCGCTTGGTGATGACGATGTCGCCGGGCTGGACTCCCAGCTCCGGAACGAGCTCGGCCCAGTCGGGTGGCATCGGCCCACGGACCGGCCGGATCGCGTCGGTGATCGGCTTGAGGCCGTCCTTGCCGTCGGCGGATGGGGTGACGTGCACGAAGACAATCGTGCCGCCGGCCTTGCGCAGGCTGGCGGCGATCTCGACGACCCGCTGCACCACCTCCACGCCCGGCCGGGGCGCGGTCGGCGCGCCGACGATGCCGCGCTGGAGGTCGATCACCACGAGCGCCGTCCTGGCCGGCTCAATCGTCAGTTCTGTCACTCTTCGCCTCCTAGGCTGTCTTGCGGGCATCGCCGGCGGCGCCCGATGGCTTGCCCGACGCCCGGACTCGCGACGCAGGGCTGGCCGACCGGCGGGCGATCGCTTCGGGTCGCTGCGCCTCACGCCGGTCGAAGATGACCTTGACGATCTCGATGAGCGTCAGGTAGGCGACCACCAGCACAACTAGCAGCGGCCAGAACTGCCACGGCAGCGCGCCGAACGAGAGCAGCGCCGGCCCGAGCGGGCTCAACGCGATGATCACCGCCAGCGCCAGCGCGGCCGCGATCGCCGCCCCGAGCTGCTTGCTGGGCCGGCTCCGCCAGAACGGCGTTATGCGGGTGCGGATCACCAGGACTACCAGTATCTGGGTGAAGAGCGATTCGACGAACCAGCCTGCCTGGAACGAGCCCTCGTTCTTGGTGCTGAGGCCGAGCATGAGCAGCAGCGCGCCGAAAGTGATGAAGTCGAAGATCGACGAGATCGGCCCGAAGACGATCATGAAGCGCTCGATGGCATGCACGTCCCAGCGAGCCGGCTCGGCCTGGACGTCGGCGTCGACGTTGTCGGAAGGAAGCGCCGTCTGCGAGGCGTCGTAGATGAGGTTGTTCAGGAGGATCTGGCTCGGGAGCATGGGCAGATACGGCAGCACGATAGCCGCCCCGGCCATGCTGATCATGTTGCCGAAGTTGGAGCTGGTCCCCATCCGGATGTACTTGAGCGTGTTGGCGAAGGTGCGGCGACCCTCGGTCACGCCCTGGCTGATCGCGGCGAGGCTCGGCTCGAGCAGGATGATGTCGGCCGCGGAACGGGCGACGTCCGTGGCGTTGTCGACGCTGATGCCCACGTCGGCCACATGCAGAGCCGGCGCGTCATTGATGCCGTCGCCCATGTAGCCGACGACGTGCCCCGACTCGCGCAGGGCGCGGATGACCTGGAGCTTCTGGTCGGGATCGACGCGGGCAAAGATCGTGGTGCGAGGCGCGCGGGCCACCAGCGCGGGGTGGGTCAGCCTGCGCATCTGGTCGCCGGTCAGGACTTCGTCGACCTCGAGACCGACGAGGCCCGCGACGTGGCGGGCCACCAGGTCATTGTCGCCGGTGATGATCTTGAGCGCGATTCCCTGGGCCGCCAATGCCGCGATCGCCGCGCCGACGTCCGGCTTGGGCGGGTCGCTGAATAGGATGACGCCCTCGAAGGTGAGATCGCGCTCGAGGCGGGAAGCGTCCGACAGGCTGACCGGGGCCGGAGCCGCACCTTTCGCGGCCGCAGCCGGCGCGGTCGATGCCGAAGGCGGCGCCGAAGCTTTCGCGGTCGAAGCCGCGGCGGGCGCGGCGGTGGCGTCGGGCGCGCTCGCGGTCGAAGCCGGAGCTTTCGCGGTCGAAGCCGGAGCCGCACCTTTCGCGGCCGCAGCCGGCGCGGTCGATGCCGAAGGCGGCGCCGGAGCTTTCGCGGTCGAAGCCGCGGCGGGCGCGGCGGTGGCGTCGGGCGCGCTCGCGGTCGAAGCCGGAGCCGGAGCCGGCGCCGTCTCGGCCGCTGGCAGTCCGGTCAGCTCATCCGGACGCAGCACTCTGGAGGCCACGGCGACGAGACGGAAGCCGTCGGCGGACGCACCGTTGACGAGCTTCGCCAGGCGATCGTGTTCGGCCTTGCGGATGGTCCGCGCCGTGTGGTCCTCCCGGACGCTGTCCGAGGCTGCCACGACCGCTTCGGGCGCGCCCTTGGTCACGAGAAGCGGCGGCTCGCTGCCGCGCTGAACCACCACGCTGAGCATCCGCCGGTTGAAGTCGTACGGCAGCTCGGCAAGCTTCCGGTACGTTGCCAGGTCGGCCGGCTTGGGCGCGCCGGCCAGGACGGCGGTGTCCAGCGGGTTCTGGAAGCTCGACTCGAAGTAGCTGTTCAAGTACGCCAGCTCGAGGGCGCGGGAAGCCTCCCCGGGGTCGTCCTTGTCGATACCGACGGCCTTCACCAGCTCGAGCTTGCCCAGGGTCAGAGTGCCCGTCTTGTCCGTGCAAAGAACCGTCACGCTGCCCAGGTTCTGGATTGCCGGCAGGCGCTTGACCAGGACGCCGTGGGCCGTGAGCGCGCGAGCGCCGCGGGTCAGGTTGAGGGTGATGATGGCCGGCAGCAACTCGGGCGTCAGTCCGACTGCGAGGGCGATGGAGAAGAGCAACGCGTCATATAGCGCTCGCCCCAGAGCGATGTTGATGGCGAATACGCCGACGACCAGGATCAGCGTGACCTTGCCGATCAGGGCCCCGAAAGCCCGGACGCCGTGCTGGAAGTCGGTTTCGGGGGCGCGCTCGGCGAGCCGGTGGGCGATCGCTCCGTAGCTCGTTCTGGCGCCGGTAGCCGTGACGACCGCCGTTCCGGTGCCGCTGACCACGCTCGTCCCGAAGAAGGCCAGCCCGGCCCGATCCTCGTCCTTCCCCGGATCCAGATCGCCCGGCATGGGGTTCTTCAGCGCCGCCGCCGACTCGCCGGTGAGCGAAGACTCATCGATGAACAGGTGGTTGCCGTCGAGCAAGCGCGCGTCCGCAGGGACGATGTCGCCCGCGCCCAGGACCACCACGTCGCCGCGCACGACGTCGTGGATCGGGACATCCTGCTGCTTGCCGTCCCTGATCACTGTGGCGCGCAGAGCCAGACGGGCCTGCAGCGCGGCCACGGCCGCCTCGGAGCGGGCCTCCTGGACGAAGCCCAGAAGCGCGCTCATCACGACGATGGCCAGAATGATGCCGGCCTCGACCCGATCGCCGACGGCCAGGCTGATCACGCTGGCGGCGACGAGGATCAAGACCAGCGGGCTGGCGAACTGGCTGATCAGGACGGCCAAAGGCCCGCGGCGGCCCTCGCTGCCCAGCGAGTTGGGGCCGTCCTGGCGAAGTCGTTGGGCCGCTTCGGCCGAGGTCAAGCCGCCCGATGCTGTCGAGTCGACTGGCGGATTCGCCGATGCCTGAGGTGCAGACGGCTTGGTGGTCATGTGGCTCCGATGCTTGGTCGGTAGGGCGGCCGCCATCCAATGCCCAGTCCATGACCCCGCGGCGCGGCCTGCCTGTCCCTATATTGCCAGCATGGGCCCGGCGGGGCATGCGGCGGGCTCGCCGGATCGGCGGCGCGGGCCACAGGTGACGAACTATCTGAGTTGCCCACCGGTTTCCCACACAGACCTGCGCGCCGGCCGCGCGCGAGCCTCCCATATTTGCGACCCTAGTCGGACGCCCGGGTGCCCTGGAGAGAAGGGACCGTCACGCCCGGGGGAGAGATCCTAAGGTCGGAGGAGGTAGCTCATGGCTGCTGCCATCGGATATTTCCGTGGCATGTTCCAGTGGACCGTCAAACGAGAAGGAATCATTGCCCCGGACGAGCGGCCGCCGGCCGTCCAGTCGGTGGCCCTGGGCGTCCAACACATATTCGCCATGTTCGGGGCGACGGTGCTGGCGCCGGTCATCATGGGCTTCAACCCGAACACCGCCATCTTCTTCTCGGGCATCGGAACGCTCATCTTCTTCGTCTTCGTGCGCGGCCGCGTCCCGAGCTACCTNNGTCATGTCGGCTGAGGCCATCGGCGGCGGCCACAACATTCCGGTCGCCCTCGGCGGCATCATCGCCTGCGGCGCGGTGTACGCCGTGATCGGGCTGATCGTCATGGCGGTCGGCTACAAATGGGTCGAGTTCCTTATGCCCCCGATCGTGACCGGTGCGGTCGTCGCGGTCGTCGGCCTGAATCTTGCTTCGTCCGGGGTCGGATACATGACCTCGGGCCGCGCGGCAACTGACAACTTCGGCATTCTCGTCGGTCTGATCACTGCCCTGGCGGTCGCCGTCGTTGCTGTGTACGCCCCCGGAATGCTGCGCCGCCTGCCGATCCTCATCGGTGGTGTGTTCGGCTACCTCCTCTACGGCCTTCTCTCGAACATCCTTCATTTCGGCGGCCCCAACATCGATCTCAATTCGATCGGCAACGCCCCTCTGCTGGGATGGCCGGCCCTGACCGCGCCGCAGTTCGACACGCACGCCATCACCCTCATCGTTCCGGTCGCGATCGTCCTCGTGGCGGAAAACCTCGGCCATATCAAGGCCGTTGCGGCGATGACGGGCCGCGATCTGGATCCGTACATCGGTCGCGCCTTCCTCGCAGACGGCGTGGCCACCATGGTCTCAGGCTCAGGCGGTGGCACGGGCGTCACCACCTATGCCGAGAACATCGGCGTGATGGGCGTGACCAAGATCTACTCGAGCCTGGTCTTCGTGATCGCCGCAGTGGTCGCGATCCTGCTCGGGTTCTCGCCGATGTTCGGGGCCGTGGTTCACTCGATCCCGCAGGCAGTTCTCGGCGGCATGGCCATCGTCCTGTTCGGCCTGATCGCCGTCACCGGTGCCCGCATCTGGGTCGAGAACAAGGTCGACTTCACCGACAACAAGAACTTCATCACGGCCGCGGTGGCCCTGACTCTTGGCGCCGGCAACCTTGTGATCACCCAGGGCGACTTCTCGATCGGCGGCATCGGCACCGCCTGCATCGGAGCTCTGGTGATCTACCAGATCCTCAACAAGTTCGGAACGGGCAAGAAGGCGGAGTAGCCCTCCACCTGACCCAAACCCTCGCAGAAGCGAAGCGGGCGGCCCTTAGGCCGCTCGCTTCTTCGTGTCACTCGCCCGTATGGCGGCCCGGCTCAGCTCGGCCGGCCCGTTCCGAACTNNACGAGCTTGATCCGCGTCGCGCCCCAGCGCTTGAGGACCTCGATCGCGGCCGTGGCCGAGCCGCCAGTGGCGAGCATCGGGTCCAGGATCAGGCACAGGTCCACCGTCGCTGAATCCGGCAGCTTGTTGTAGTACTCGACCGGTCTCAGGGTGCGCTCGTCGCGGAAGAGGCCCAGGTGCCAGACCTCGGCCGTCGGCATCAGCTCGAGCATGGCGTCGACCATGCCCAGGCCGGCCCGCAGGATCGGCACGAGACCGATGCGCACGCCCAGCTCGTGGGCGTCGGTCGTCTCGATGGGCGTGTTGACCGTGCGAGGGCGGACCGCGACATCGGCCAGGGCTTCGTAGCCGAGCAGCCACGACAGCTCGCGGACGACCTCGCGAAATTTCTTTGGCTCGGTCTTCTCGTCGCGCAGGATCCGCAGCTTGTG
>PMIQ01000165.1 GCA_003157175.1 Chloroflexota bacterium | reverse complement strand
TCAGTCATCAACCGACACGCTAGCCGCATGGCCGGCGGCGATCAAGCGTGCGGGGATGCTGTTCCACTTGTTACGAGTTTCTCTACTGCATCAAGCGGCCGGCACCCCCTTTAGGGAATCCAGGACGGCTCCAATCCGCAAGGGTTGCGGAGCCTCGGCACCTGAAAGGATGCGGGAACAACGCGCGCCGATCGTCGGCGGCGAACTCGTGCCGGGGTGTCCGAGATGAGTTCGGAGGCTCGCTTATCGCGTACGGCCCGCGGCGAGCCTTAGAATCAGCGCCCCAGCGACTCTCACGGCGAGCCAGGCATCATCGCGCGAGGCCTCTCGTACGTGGTGGGCGTCGCCGCGGCTGCTGCGGTCTGCGCTTACCCAGTCACCTAGAGCGTTGATTGCCTCAGCCAGCTTTGAGTCGTACGGAGACAGCAACTCACGCTTTCGTAAGTCGGCAAGCAGGGAGCCGAGTGCGTTACCCCGCGCCCCCAGAGCTTCCAGCATTTCCTGCAGACTCGTTGCCGCGTCCGTGATCGCGTCGGAGGGACTGCCGCCAGGCTTGAGCTCGCGCAGCGCAGCCTGGTACGCCTTCTCGACGTTCGAGTATCGGGCATCGCCTGTTGTCAGAGCGAGCACCGGCTCGATGATCGTTGCGTGCATCGCGGTCGATGACCGAGGGATCATCTCGTCGCCAACGAGCTGCCAGGCGATGTCGTGGTCGTCGAGGATCTCATTCACCCTGTTCCGATACGCCTCGGATGCAGCGTTCAGCGCTTCCCGCTCCGACCAGCCTCCCCCGTAGGAGTCATTGCTCGTGACGAGGGCTACTATCTGCGTAGCCGCGACGAACCACGACTCGATGATGTCCACCACTTCGTCGTCCGTGGCTTTCCTCACCAAGTAGTCCGGCAGGCCGTTTGAGGTGAACTCGACGCGCCCCCATTCACGAACGAGAACGGCTGCTTGCTGCCTAGCCAGAGTCGAAGCGTCCAGCCTCCGCATCAGGTCAATATCGACAGCCGGGACGTTGTCGGCTCCGGCCCAGACCAACTTCGTCCGGGCTTCGGCCGGGAAGCTGGGAACTAGCGGACGGGGTTTTCCAGCGGCCGTCTCGGCTGCCCGTCGCTCGTGTTCGCGTCTTCGTTGGAACAGAGGCATGGGCGAAGCGTAGCAGGGCAACCACTGCAATTTCAGCCCGTCAGAGGCTCGACATAGTCGGCGGTCGTGCTCAGAAATCGGGCCGTCGCCTGCAGCGCCCAAGCGGTGAATCCGCTTCGTACCTTCACCCGTATGGTGTCGGCCCGACTCCTAACACGGCTCCAACGCCGATCAAGCACCGGCCACCACCGAGGGTTTCGTCGGTCACAACCACGCCAGGTCCGGCGTCCAAGCTGCGCTTCGAAACGGTAAGGTAGTTGGGCGCAGCGCGGGGGATCGGAGCCATGGCTAGAGTCTGGCGACTCGACGGAGCGGTAATCCTGGCGGCGGCGGTGTTGGTCGCGGGGTGCGCCAGCTCGGTCACACCGTCACCCATGCAGACGCACCGCACGGCCACCGTCGCAACGACGAGCCTCGCCTTGACCACTCCCACTGCGACGATCACCGAAGCCGCGTCCGAACAATCCCTGCCGCCCGGCGTCACCGTTGTGGACACCGCTAACGGCATCCAGCGTCTCGACTGGTCGCCGAGCGGCAAGCTCTTGGCCGTCCTGACGTTGGGCTGGGAGCTGGGACTCGGCCGGGCAGACCTCCTCGACCTCACCGGCCGCCGGATCGCATCTTTCGATGCCTTCGACATGGCCTGGGTGGACGACACCCACCTCATGACGCTCGTCGTCTCTCCGAACGACACGGCCCATGGAACGGCCACCGTCCACTCGATCGACGGAACCGAGAGCAATGTCGTGCCGGGCACTTTCGGCGGGATGCTCGGCAACGGCCACGGCTCAGTCGCGCTCATGGCACCGGTCGTCGCGAGCACGGCTCCGGTGGATGAGAGCTTCCAGATCTGGTCGAACGGGCAGCTAGGACCCCGCGTCGTCGGTTTCGGGCTGCCGATGCGCTGGTCGGCGGACGGACGGCTGGTGGCCCTGATCCGCGACAGCGAGACCGGCGGCGGCGGCGGAGTGGGCGGGTCCACTCCAGGGATTCTGACCGTGCTGAGGCTGCCGGAGAGAACGGTCGTCCGCTCACAGACACTCGACGACATCCGCCTGGATGTCTACTTCTCGCCAGACGGCGCCAGACTGGCCACATCGGACGGACTCGTCCTGGATCTCGCCGACGCCAGCACCGTGCAACTGACCGGCGGCACCGAGGGTTGGACCACCACTGGAGCGTTGGTCATGGTGGGCCTGGACCATCGTGTCCTGCTCTGGACGCCGGCCGGAACCACCGTGGTCCCGGACGCCTTCGACTGGGCTGCCTTCGGACCGAACAAGGGTGACATCGCCACGCTGCCCGCGGCCGATGACAACCTGGGTGCCCCTGTCACGGGGGTCGTGCGCCGCGCCGGCGGCGCGGTCTCCATCCCGCTCAACGTCGGCTTGAGCATGGCGGCCTGGTCGGCCGCCGGCGTCTGCTTCATCGCCACGGGCACGATCGATGCGCAGCTCCAAGGCAACCGTTTGCTGCGGATCGAGCTACCGGCCAGCTGATCTGGCACATCCCTTGCGTTGGTCGGACCTCGACGTACCCTATCTCGAGCGGCTACAGGGTCGAAGTGCAGGGCAGCGCGATGTACTCGAACAATGAGCGGACACAGGTACGCGAGCGCCTCGTCAGCCGCGCACTGGCGGATTCCAGGTTCAGCGGCGTCGCCGTGTGCGGATCGGCTGCCGTAGGCCGAGAGGACACGTGGTCCGACATCGACCTGGCCTTCGGGGTCGCTCCGGCGGCTGGCTTCAGCACGACGGTGGCCGACTGGACCGCCGACATGTATGACGTATTTGGCTCGCTACATCACGTAGAGATCGCCACCGGAAGCGCGGTGTACCGGGCATTCCTGTTGCCCGGCACGCTGCAGGTGGATCTCAACTTCGTGCCTGCCGACGACTTTCGGGCCCACGGCCCGAAGTTCCGGTTGCTATCGGGCTCCGCCCGTGAGCAGCTGCCGCCCGTAACCGCCCTAGCGCCGGATCACTACGCAGGGATGGGCTGGCTCTATGCGATGCAGGCGCGGTCCTGCATCGGCCGTGGGAAGCTCTGGCAGGCTGAGCGGATGGTTGTGGGGATACGCGAGCAAGCGCTTGCACTGACCTGCCTGCGCCACGGTCTTCCTGCTCTTCACGGCGCCGGCGTCGACCAGCTTCCTCAGTCGCTGTTGACTGCATACGTCGACTGCCTGGTTGGCGCGATCGATGCAGCCGAGCTCGATCGGGCCTTTCGGGCCGTCGTCACGCGGCTTCTCGAGGAAGTGGATGCGGTCGATCCCGAGCTGCATAAGCGCCTCGCGGGCACTCTAATGAGCCTCGCGGGCATCTCCCGCTAGAAGTTGCCTCTTGGGCCCGTCGCTCGAGGACGTCGGTGGTGGCGCGAACCTTCACCCGTATAGTGTCGGTCCCAATCCTCTCGCCCCGAAGATACCCAGGACATCCAATGAACCACGGACGAGAGCTAACGCGTCATGCAGAGCGCACCGAGCGNNCGCGAACGCGTGAGCGCGGGCCTCTTCCGTCAGATGCACCTTCAGCTCACGGAACCCTGAGGCCTCCAACCGCTCGAACACCGAGCGCGCGACCATCGCCCTCCCCGGTCCTCCTTCGGCGAGCCGCCATGCTTCGCCGAGAGCCTGCAGGTATTCGACCGCCTTCTCAGCTGGTATGCCGTCCCGCTGCCGAGGCTTCCTGGCTTCGGCTTCTTCGCGATCGAGCCGCTCCATCGTTTGCTGCAGGCCGGCGTAGTCGCGATCCTTCAGGACTCGACTGGCAGCAGCCGCACGCTCTTGATCGATACGGCGCAGTGTCGTCACATCCGGGCCGTCCTCGGCAGGCACGACGTCGCCAACGACTCTGGCAACGACGGCGGCATTGACGCTGACGCGATCGAGCAGGACGCCTATCGCGTCCTCGAAGAGTTCGCGACGGTAGGCCTTGCCGTCGTGCCGACCCTTCCATCCCGCCGGCCACTCGGGCGTCGCATCCTTGAACCCGTCGCAGGCGTCGTGATGGCGGTAGAAGCCGGTATCTCCGGTCAGCCGTTTGCCACACTCCGAGCAATAGAGCATGTCGAGCGCGTACGGACGTCGCGGACTCGCCGGTCGGCCGGCGTTCGTCGCTCTCTTTGCGCGCTCAGCCACGACGGCATCCCAGAGCGCCTGGGTGATGATCGGCGGCCAGTGGGCCTTGCTCCCATCGCGGAGTCGGCCGACGTACAACGGCGAGGTCAGCACACCTCGGACGGTGAACAGCGGCACGCCCAGGCGCTCCGACACCTTCCGATCCGGCACCCCGACTGACGACAGTTCGAACATTCGTCGCACGGTCTCGATCAGCTCGGGGTCCGCCTCGATGAGCTTGGCCTCATTGCGCCGGAACCCGAACGGCGCGAGCCCGCCCGGATCGGCCTGCTTGGTCCGCTTGCTCGCGTAGCCTTCCCGGATCCGCCGGGCCAGACGCCGGCTATAGCGCTCCGCGTCCTTGGCCTCGTCAACGAGCTGGTCCCAGTGACGATCGCTCGACGAAAGGATCTCCTCGTCGCAGAAGTACACCGCGACCCCGGCCGGATGCAGCACGTCCTCGAGGAGTTCTCTACTGCATCAGGGCGCCGCCTACGGACGTGGTCGGCATCTTCCCCAACCGAGCCGGCCCCATCCAACTGGTCGGGTGGCCCCGGGCCCGCCCAGGGCCTGGCGAGCTAACAGATCAGGCGCGAAGATGATGCTCTGTTACACCACGTCCTGGGACTTGACCACAGCCTCACCCTAAAAGTGTCGACTAGACTGGTGGCTCCTATCAGTCCCGAATCTATCGGAGCTCGACACGACTCACCTTCGATAGTGATGCAGAATCACCCCGTGGATCGTCCTAGATAGCATGGAGAGGACAGGAGCACTCCGCCCAATGCATATCGGCGACCCTACTTCGGCCCCGGAGGCCGAAGAGGCGGACACGACTTCGGACGATGCCTTTGCTCTCGTCTATGCATCTTCATGGGTTCATGTCTATCGGTACGCCTACTTGTTGATGCGCCATCGAGAGAATGCCGAAGATGCGGCGGCCGAGGCATTCGAGCGGGCATATTCAGCTTGGTCGCGTGGGAGGCGGCCGTCCGCTGAGACGCTTCCGTGGCTACTCCTCATCACGCGCCGGGTCATCATCGACCGCGAACGACGTAGCCGTCTCATCCGATGGATACCACTTCCTGGCCTAAGTGATCCCGCGGAAGCTTCGGGCCCATCTCTGTTGGACAAGTCCGAGCTCTGGCTCTGGTTCCAGCAGATTTCACGGGTCTTGTCCCCGAAACAGCGAGACGCTCTTATCCTCCGCTTCCAACTCGATCTCTCGTATGAGGGAGTCGGGCTGGTCATGGCCTTGTCCCCCGCCAACGCCCGCACACTCGTTTCCCGTGCGCTGGCCGAACTCAAGAGACGACCGGAGAGCATGAGATGAACAACGACGATCCGACGCTCGAGTCTGAGCTACGCTCTCGTTTCCGCCGACTCGGGATGGCGATCGACCGGACGGCCTCTCCCAAGCGCCCCCTCTGGACACCAGGTAGCGCTTCCTCGCGGCATCACGCCCGGGCCACGGCGTACCGTCCAACTAGCGGTCGCGTAAGAGTCGCTGGATCGATAGGCGGTGGCACCGCCATCGTTTCGGTCTTGGTCATCCTGTTCGCGACGCTCGTTGCCCGCACCTCGCCTGTGCCCAGCGCCCCGGCGGCTCTGTCGTCGCCTAGCGCGGCCGCAGCCACGCCGGCGGCGAGCGCCAACCCAGTGACGACCTTCCATCTGTCGGCACCGGTCTGGGCGATGACTTTCGACGCCAAGCGTAGTTTGCTTTGGTTCCCGTTCGCGCCGTCGGCTACGCAGAACCAACTTGGAGCGCTCGACCCCCTGACGGGGAAGCTCTCGACTTGGGCCATACCCGTGACCGACTACGATGGGGTCACTACACAGATTGCAGTCGGTGATGACGGTGCGATCTGGGTGGCCGAGAACTACACGTTGGTCCGGCTGGACCCGACACTGAAGTCTGTGACCAGCTCCGTCCTCCCATACAAGGCCGTCGGCTCGGTTCCGGGCGCGTTGAGCGGGCCGACCGAGGGTACCGGGATTTCGAGCATGACGACCCAAGGCGACGGAGTCATTATCGGACGCTTCGACGTTGGCGGACTCACGACCATCGGCCCGAGTCTCGCGACTACTGGCTACGTCCCTCTCCCTTCGGCTTTGGCCGGGCCGACGAGCCTCGCGCGCGGGTCTGACGGCGCGCTGTACCTGTTTTCTGGTGCGTTCTCCACCGGAGTCCTTACCGTCCTGAACCCAGATTACTCGATACGATCCACGGCCCCATTGAATGCTGCGTCCATCCGAGTAGACGGCTCTGAGATAGTCACGTCGGGAGGACCCTACTCGGGCTCTCGCTCGGCACCTGGGCAAACCGTGTCGAAGATTCAGGCGAGCATCCCACTGGGCCCATACTCGCTGGCCGTTCCCGACCCGCGTGGTGGCCAAACGCTTTATTCCGACCTCGACGGAGGCCTATACCGAGTCGTCAACGACGTCGTGGTCAACGCCTATCAGCTCCCCAGGTCCCCGGGAGGGCACATCATCGGTGTTCAACTGGCTACCTCGCAGCCAATGCAGACTGTCGCGTCTCGTCCGGCAGACATCTACACGATGGTCGATGACCCATCTGGCACCACGTGGTGCTTTGTCATGGCCACTGAAACGTTTTACGCAGTCGTCTTGTAGGCCTGCGTGACCAAATGGGATTACTCGCTGTCCTTGACTGGACGGTTCTCGCCGATAGGCGAAAGCGCCCCTAAGTGCCTTCCCCTGCAGGACTGTGTCGCGCGGCAGCCATCGGCACTACAGCACTACAGAACGGCGCGACTTCAAGAGGCCGACAGGCGCAAAGGCTAAGCCCTGCTTCCAGGGTAGTCGCATCGAGTGTTCGTCATGGCCGCAGAGGCCCTTGTTGACCCTACGGTGCCGCGCAAGCTAGACTCCAAAGGGCGTGGTCTTGGGGTCGGCCCGCGGATGGCGTCAACGGCGAGCAGAATCGGGGGGTGGTCTGTGGACACTCGGAACGCAGGTACAAGAGTTACAGCTCGCACCGCTTCCCGAGTGCCGAGGCGGATAAGCAACGTTCTGATGGTCGCAGCGATAGTGGCGGGCCTGACCACCAAGACGTCCCTTGTTGCGGCCACAACCTACTACTGCAACGCGTACTGCTACGGTCAACAGGTACTCTTCTCCGGTACCAATGGGATCGACGGCTACGTCTTCGGCACGCAAATGAATGACCTTCCCCCTTATCATCACATAGCCGAGT
>PMIQ01000130.1 GCA_003157175.1 Chloroflexota bacterium | reverse complement strand
GGCGTTCTGGTGGAATCCAAGGCGGAGATGTACCGCTTCGGCGAGCTGGACGTGGCCCGCGTCGGCCGCATCCTCTCCGGCGACGTCACCCCGGAACCGGCTCCGCCGCGGGGCAAGCCGCCGGAGCTGTGCCCCGCCTGCCCCTACCACATCGTGTACGGAACGCTGGCCAAGCACGACTGCATCGTCGCCGGCGACATTGGCTGCTACACGCTGGGCGTTCTGCCCCCGTATCGGGCGATGGATTCTTGCGTGGCCATGGGGGCGTCCATCGGCGTCGGCCTGGGGCTGCGCCATGTCCTGCCGCCGGCCGAAGCCCGGCGCGTCGTCTCGGTCATCGGCGACTCCACTTTCGTGCACTCCGGTATCAGCGGCCTGGTGGAGATGGCCTATAACCCGCCGGCGACCGGCCACGTCGTGCTCGTGCTGGACAACGGCACGACCGCGATGACGGGCCAGCAGGAGCACCCCGGGACCGGTCGGACGCTCGACCACGGCCCCACGAACAAACTCTCGATCGAGGGCGTCGCCAGCGCCATAGGCATCGGCAGCGTCACCGTCATCGACCCATACGCCGACCCCGAAGGCTTCGAGCGGTTGCTGCTCGAACGCCTGGCCGCGACCGAGCTGTCGGTCATCGTCGCCCGCCGGCCGTGCATTCTCGCGGCGGCCGATATTCGAAAGTGGGAGCAGCAGGCGGCCGAGCTTCGAGCCAGGGCTCCGGCTCAGGCGGCCTTCGACCTCCCGGGCGGGGACGAATGAGCGCGGGCAGAGACGCAGGCGGCGGCAAGAGCGCGGCCGGCGGCAACGGCGCGGGCGGCGGAAACGACGCCGCCACCGCGGCCGTTACCAACGTCGTTCTCGCCGGCCTCGGCGGCCAGGGCGTCATCAAGGCCTCGGACATCCTCGCCGACGCCGCCCTTCGAGCCGGTCTCGACGTCAAGAAGGCCGAGGTNNCACGGCATGAGCCAGCGCGGCGGTTCGGTCACCTCCGATGTCCGCTTCGGGCGCAAGGTCCTCTCGCCCATGGTTCCGGCGGGAGAGGCGGACTTCCTCGTCGTCCTCGAGCCTTCGGAGGTGGAAGTCACGCGGCCGCTTCTCCGTCCCAATGGCGTGCTGCTGGCCCCAAACCTGATTCCCGACGGTGCGCTGCCGAACAAGCGGAGCCTGAACGTCGCCCTGCTCGGCGCCCTCAGCCAGTACCTCGATCTCCCGGCAGACGCGCTCCTCGACGCCGTTCGCGCCGCCCTGCCGGAGCGGCTCCACCGCGTCAACGAGCAGGCCTTCGCGCTGGGCCAAAAACTCGTCGCGCGGCAGGGCACAATCCGCTAGTCGGGAGCCCGACCGCCAGGGCCACCCGCCGGGGCAGCGTCCCCGTCGTCAAAGGAGGCCGCCGTGAGTGCCTGGAACGATCCGCCGGGTGGGTTCCACCCCGTGAGCACGCCCGACTATCTGCCACGTCCGCAGTTGCTGGCCCTCCAGCTGCAGCGGCTCCAGTCGGTCGTGAACCGCGCCTACGAGCGCGTGCCGCTCTTCCGGTCCCGAATGGAGGACCGGCAGCTCTCCCCGGCTTCGATCCGCTCGCTCGCGGATATCGCGAAGCTGCCCTTCACGGTCAAGGCCGACCTGCGCGATACGTACCCGTTCGGTCTGTTCGCCAGCCCGATGGAGGAGATCGTCCGTCTCCACGCTTCCTCGGGCACGACCGGGAAACCAATCGTGGTCGCCTACACCCAGTCCGACCTGGATGTCTGGACCGAGGTGATGGTGCGCAGCTTCGCGGCCTGCGGGATCCACCGCGGCGACATCGTCCAGAACGCCTACGGCTACGGGCTGTTCACCGGCGGCCTGGGCATGCACTACGGCGGCGAGGCGCTGGGCGCGACCGTAATTCCGATCAGCGGCGGCAACACCGAGCGCCAGCTGATGGTCATGGCGGACTTCGGCGTCACGGCCCTGTGCTGCACGCCGAGCTACTTCCTCTATCTCATGGAGTCCGCCAAGGAGCTGAAGATCGACTTCTCGAAGCTGAGGGTCGGAGTCTTCGGGGCCGAGCCGTGGAGCGAGGCCATGCGCGATCGCATCCAGGCCGAAAGCGGCATCCGCGCCCACGACATCTACGGCCTCTCGGAGATCATCGGTCCAGGAGTCGGCATCGAATGCGCGCATCAGGACGGACTGCACATCTTCGAGGACCACTTCTATCCCGAGATCATCGATCCCGAGACGGGCGAGGTTCTTCCTGACGGCGGCGAAGGGGAGCTGGTCCTGACGACGCTGTCCAAGCAGGCGATGCCGATGNNTGCGAGTGCGGCCGCACCATCCGCCGCATCTGCCGCATCGGCCGCCGCTCCGACGACATGCTGATCATTCGCGGCGTGAACGTCTTCCCGTCCCAGGTCGAGACGGCGCTGCTGCGAGTCGAGGGCACGCTGCCGCACTACCAGATCGTCCTGACGCGTGAGAAGGGCCTGGACCAGATGGAGGTCAAGGTCGAAGTCACGCCCGAGATGTTCTCCGACGAGATTCGCAAGCTCGAAGCGCTGCAGCACCAGCTCGAGTCGACCATCGAGAACATCCTGGGCCTGCGGGTGAAGGTGACTCTGGTCCAGCCGCGTTCGCTGGCCCGATCCGAGGGCAAGGCCAAGCGCGTTTCGGANNTGGAGAACCGCCCCGGTCAGCTCCGCGCGCCGCTCGAAACGCTGGGCAACGCCGGGATCGACCTGCTGACGATGACCCTGGCGGACACGGCGCAGTTCGGCATCCTGCGCTTCATCGTCGCCGACCCCGAGCGCGCCAGGAAAGTGCTCGAGGCGGAGGGCATGATCGTGAGCGTCACCGAAGTGGTGCCGATCCAGGTCGAGAACAGACCGGGCGGTCTGGCCGCGGTGCTGGCCGCCATCGACGCGGCGGGCCTCGGCGTGGAGTACATGTACGACTTCGCGGCCCGCGCCACTCCCGACAGGGCGGCCATCGTCTTCCGCTTCGAGGATCCGGACCGTGCCCTCGANNGCGGGCCGCGGTCGATCTAGTCGCGGCCCCGCAGCAGGGACACCTGGAAGCCGCGCAGCTCGCCCGTCGCGAAGCCGGCCAGGATCGCGGGGTCCTCGTCCATGAGGCGGCGCGCGGCGGCCTCGTCGGTCGCCTCGAACACGACGATGCCCGTGTTGATCCGACCGAGCGTCGGGCCGGCCATGACCAGCGTCCCCTCGGCCAGCAGGCGCTTCAGGCGCTCGAAATGGAGGCCCCAGACGCGCCGCTCCTCGGCCGTCATCGTGGCGGCGAAGTCTTCGCGCGGTGCGTACAGGAAGTAGATCCATTGGGCCATGGTTGCCTCGCTCGACCGCTGTCGCATCTCGGGCGAGACGAGCCCCCGCCCGGCGCTAGGATGGTGGCCGCAAGCTTCGCACTCCAGACGCCGGCTGTGGCGTCTCACCGGTAGGAGGACGAATGCGCCATCGGACGTTCGGGCGGACCGGCTGGCAGGTCGGGGAGGTCGGCTACGGCACCTGGGGCATGGGGGAGTGGTCCGGCTCCGACGACACGGAGTCTCAGACCTCGCTGGAGCTGGCAGTCTCGAAGGGCGTAAACTTCATCGACACCGCCCAGTCCTATGGAAACGGGCGCAGCGAGCGGCTCCTGGCACCGCTGCTGACCGCACACCGTGGCAGCGTCTTCATCGCCACCAAGGTCCCGCCCAAGACCGGCGAGTGGCCGGCCCGGCCGGGCGTTACCCTCGCCGAGGTCTTCGCGGGCGATTACGTGCGGGAGTCCGTCGAGCTCAGCCGCGCGAACCTGGGCGTCGATGCGATCGACTTGCTCCAGCTCCACCAGTGGGACGACGACTGGCTGGCCGGCGGCGAGCTGGCGGAGACCGTGGCCGAGCTCAAGCGCGAAGGCGCGATCAGGGC
>PMIQ01000222.1 GCA_003157175.1 Chloroflexota bacterium | reverse complement strand
GCGATATCTTCTGGTTCCTTCTCGGCTTCCTCTACTACGGCACTGCATTTGCCGCGGTCGCCTCCCTCGTCTCGCGACAGGATGAGGTCCAGAGCGCCGTAGCCCCGATCTCGATCTTCCAGATCGCGGGGTACCTGCTCATGTACGCCGCGCTGCCGAATCCGAGTGGCCCCCTGGCCACGGTGTGCTCGTTGCTGCCGCCGTTCACCCCAATCCTCATGGCGGTGCGGATGGCGAGCAGCGACGTGCCCTTCTGGCAGGTCGGCCTGGCAGTAGCGCTGACCGTCGCATCCATCGGCAGCCTGACCTGGCTCGCCGGCCGCATGTATACCAATGCAGCCATGCGAATCGGAGCGCGGGTGCGGTTCATGGATGCGTTCNNCTCGTGTGAAGGCCCATCCATTCTTGACCCTGCTGGCGGTGGTCTCCGCGATCCTCATCGTGGTCGGCCGGGTCAACAAGGACATGTGGTGGGGCAACTGGGTCTTTGTCGCCGGAATCGCGGTGCTCGTGGTTGCAGGCGCCCTCTTCCTCCTCCTGACAAAGAGGTGATCGAAACGACCTCGTTTTGGCCCGATGCGGCACCCAGCATTGGTCATCACCGGCGCAAAGCCGTTCAGCTGAGCTTCCCTGTTGGAGCGCCTCTCCGCCGCCGGTCGCGTCAGGGTGACCCCGGATCTGGGGGCGGTCCAGATCGCATCGTGGGCCTGGTCGCCTGCTTTCCCGATGTACGCGATCACCGCCCTACGGCGGCTTCGTCGCCAGCGGGGTCGTCTAGGAAGAGTCGACCCGCATCGTCCCCGCCAACTAAGCGCGTGTCCAATGCGCAGGTGCCACGCTCGAGGCCACCATGAAGGACAGGTAGCTTGCCTACTCGAATAAGTGGCTCCGGCGGTAGGATTCGAACCTACGACCAAGCGGTTAACAGCCGCCCGCTCTACCACTGAGCTACGCCGGAGCGAGTCGATCGCCTGAAGCGATCCGTGGCGCCGTCGCGGCGCCGCGCGACAGAATAGCACGGCCTCGGCCGGGCGTTACGGGCCCGGGCCGCGCCGGTTGGCGACGGTGAATCCCGACCCGCGGGCGGCCATCCCCACCAGGAGGACCAGTGACCAGCCAGTCTCTCAGCGGCGCGTGGCAGCTCCGGCAGGCCGGCTCGAACGAGTGGCTGGCGGCCCAGGTCCCGGGCGGCGTCCACACCGATCTGATGGCCGCGGGCCGGATTGCCGACCCGTTCGTCGGCGATGAGGAGCTGCGGGTCCAGTGGGTCGCCGAGGCGGACTGGGAGTACCGGCGCACCTTCCGAGTAGAGGCCGCCGTCGCCGCCGAGAAGCGCACCGCCCTCGTCTTCGACGGCCTCGACACCCTGGCCGAGGTACGCCTCAACGGGGAGTTGCTGGGCAGCGCCGACAACATGTTCCGGACCTGGCGCTGGGACGTGACCGCCAAGCTCCGCCCCGGCGACAACGAGATCGCCGTTCAGTTCCACTCCGCCGTCCGGCGCGGCGCGGAACTGAACGCCCTGCGGGCGCTCGACCGGCCCAAGGAGACGCTCCCCGGCGGCCCCTACCTGCGCAAGGCTCCCTGCCACTTCGGCTGGGACTGGGGCCCGAAGCTGCCGAACGTCGGCATCTGGCAGGACGTGCGCATCGAGGGCTGGAGCGCCGCCCGCCTGGAGGATGTTCGAATCGAGCAGACGGTCCAGGTCGAGCCGGCCCGCGCGCGGATCTGCGCCCGCGTCCAGGTCGAGCGGACGGACGCCCGGCCGCAGGCCATCGAGGCGCGCCTTCGGGTCGTCCATCCGAACGGTCGGGCCCAAGCCGTGGGGGCCGTCATCGCCGCCGAGGCATCGACCGCCGCCCTCGAGCTCGACATCGCCGACCCCGAGTTGTGGTGGCCCAATGGGCTTGGCGACCAGCCGCTCTATCAGCTCGAGGTCGAGTTGACCGCCGGGGACCGCATGCTTGATAGCCGCTCCTACCAGGTCGGTCTGCGCACGCTCGAGTTGCGGCGCCGGCCCGACGAATGGGGCGAGTCGTTCACTTTCGTCGTCAACGGCGTGCCCGTCTTCGCGAAGGGCTCCAACTGGATTCCGGCGGATTCGTTCCCGGCGCGAGTGACACCTGAGCGGCTCGAGGCGCTGCTCGGCGCCGCCGCGGCAACCAACCACAACATGATCCGGATCTGGGGCGGCGGCTACTACGAGACCGAGGCTTTCTACGACCTGTGCGACCGCTACGGCATCCTGGTCTGGCAGGACTTCATGTTCGCCTGCAGCGTTTATCCGCTGACCGATCTCGAGTTCCTGGCCAACCTGGATGCCGAAGTTCACGAGCAGGTCGGGCGGCTGCGCCATCGGGCCTGCCTGGCGCTGTGGTGCGGCAACAACGAGATGGAGCGGGGCTGGACGATATGGGGCTGGAGCCGGCCCGGCAACGAGGACCTGCGCGCGGCGTATCTGCGCTTCTTCTCGGAGACGCTGCCGGCGTGGGTCGCGGCGCAGGACTCGGCCACTCCCTACTGGCCCAGCTCGCCCTCATCGGGGCGGCCGCTGGAGGAGCCGATCGGCGGCAATCGCGGCGACGAGCACGAATGGATCGTCTGGCACGCCCTGGCGCCGTTCTCGGCCTACGGGCACGAAACCTACCGTTTCGTCAGCGAGTTCGGCTTCGAATCGCTGCCGGCGCTGGCGACGGTTGCCGCCTTCGCCCCAGATCCGGCCGACTGGAACCTGGGCTCGCCGCTGCTCGACCACCATCAGCGCTGCCCGGTCGGCAACGCCCGGATCCTCTACTACATGGCGCAGCAGTTCCGGATGCCCAAGGACTTCCCGTCGCTCGTCTACCTGAGCCAGGTTCTCCATGCCGAGGCGATGCGGGTCGGCGTGGAGCACTGGCGGCGGCAGCGAGACCGCTGCAGCGGCGCCCTGTACTGGCAGCTCGACGACTGCTGGCCGGTCTCGTCGTGGGCGAGCATCGACTACTTCGGCCGCTGGAAGGCCCTCCAGTACGCCACGCGGCGTTTCTACGCCCCGCTGCTGCTCTCCGCCGAGGTGGAGGAAGATGGGGTTTCGCTGGCCGTCACCAACGACAGGGCCGCGCCGTGGCGGGGCGACGTTCGCTGGTCGCTGGAGCGACTCGACGGCAAGATCGTGGCTTCCGGCTTCGAGTCGGTGGCGGCCGATGGACTGGCAACGACGGCGGTCGCGCGGGTGCCGGTCGCGACCTCCACCCAGGAGCGACGGTCCCTGGTCCTCGTCTCGGAGTTGCTCGAGGCCGATTCGCGGCGGGCGCTGGTCGTCACGCCTTTCGTCCCCGACAAGCAACTTGCCCTGGTCCGGCCGGCCGTTGAGACGGCGGTCGAGGGTTCGGACGGTCGCGCGACCGTCCGGCTCCGCTCGGACACGCTGGCGCGCTGGGTCGAGCTTTCGCTCGATGGCACGGATGTGGTGTTCGATGACAACTACTTCGATCTGCCGGCCGGGCGCGACGCCTCAGTCTCGTTCGAGCTGCCCGACGGCTGGGATCTGGGCCGGGCGCGCGGGGCACTGTGCGTGAGATCGGTCGTCGACACCTACGCGTAGGGCGCGCCGAACGGCGGCCTCCTGGAACCCGGCGGAAGCTACTTCTCGATCGGAAGGTCGGGCCGGTTGCCCCACTCCTCCCAGGACTCGGCGTAGCTGCGGAGGCCGTCCAGGCCGGCCAGCTCGTGGAGCACGAACCAGGCCAGCGCGGCCCGGACGCCGCCCTGGCAGTAGGTGGCCCGCAGCTCGTCGGGATCGACGCCGGTCCCTCGCAGGATCGCGAGCGCCTCCGGCGCGCTCCGGAGCCGTCCGTCGGGAGCGACGAAGTCGCTGAAGATCCGATGCTTCGCGCCGGGGATGCGACCGCCGCGGGCGGCCCTGACATCGGTGCCCAGGAACTCGTCGATCGAGCGGACGTCGAGGAGGCGCGTGGGGCCCTCCACGGCGCTCGCCTCGCGGCTCCATGCCAGGACCTGATCGGCCGTGGCGATGAGCGAATCGTCGCGCTCGTGGAGCCGTTCCGTGGCTTCGACCCGCGCCGGCTTCGAGGCTTCGGTCGTGGTCTGGCGTCCCTGGGCCTGCCAGACCGTGAGCCCGCCATCGAGGAGGTGGACTCGCTCGCGCGGGAAACCGTACAGGCGCATGACCCAATAGCCGCGGATCGCCTGGCGGTTGTTGCCGTCGTCGTAGAAGACGATGCGCTGACCCGGCGCGACGCCCCACGTCGCCAGCGAGGCGGCCACGTCCTCACGCGTCGGCACGAGGTACTGCCGCCTGGCCGCGCCGGTTTCCGGCCGCGTGCCGGGTCTGGCCAGATCCACGTGCATGTCCACGAAGATGGCGCCGGGCAGATGCGCCGCGTCGTAGATCTTGCGGTCGAGCGCGACGTGGACGAGCCGCAGGTCCGGGTCGTGAAGGTGAGCCGCCAGCCACTCGGCCGACACCAGGGGTCCAGCTTCGCCAGCGTTCATTCCGTTCCTCCCGGTTCGTGCCACGGCTACGACGCGGCTAGCGTACTCCGGGCCTCGTGCGATGGCGGCGCCGGGCCGCGTCATACCAGAACGATGCCACTACCTCCGGGGTCGCGCCCGTCGCGGCGCAGGGCGGCGCGGCCCGGCGCCACTCGCGCCCGCCACGCGCAGCGCCACTCCC
>PMIQ01000175.1:1592-3949 GCA_003157175.1 Chloroflexota bacterium | reverse complement strand
CGCCGCGGCCGAGCACGCGCCGACGACGATCGCCGCCGCGGCGAGGGCACCGACGATGCGGAATCGAGAAGACATCACGAGCGTTCCTCCAATCCTCCTGGGCGTCCCAGACTCGCCCGTCGTCCACCCCTTCGACGTGCTCCTGGGATCGGTGGGCGCAGCGTAGCCTCAGGCGCGACGGCGTGCAAGGCGCGCACGACATCCATGGTTGCGGGCAGGTTGCGGATCGCCGCGGTCGGCCGGGTGGACCCCGGCCCGGGCGCAGGCGGGCGCTAGGAGTTGGTCGACGTCACCGCGCCCGACTCGACGCCGTACTTCGTCAGGATCTTGACGTATGTGCCGTCGTCGATCATCGACTGGAGGGCCAGCCGGACGGCGGAGTACATCTCGTTGCTGTACCTGGTTACGCTGATGCCTTCGGTGGCGTTGTCGAGGACGAGACCCGGGATCAGGTCCAGCTGGTCGGGCTGCATGAGGACGTCGTAGCCGGCGATGGGCGAGTTTGTGAAGAAGGCAATCACCTTGCCGGATGTCAGCGCGGCGAGCGCGTCGCTGTCCTTGGCGTACGTCTTGACGACGATCGGCTGGAGGNNGATCGTCTGCTTGCAGAGGCTGTAGGCCCACGTGATGGCACCCGGGTTGCCCTTCGCGACGAGGAAGGTCTGACCAGCCTGGAAGTACGGGATCATGTCGACCTTGAGGAGCTGGGTCGACGTGATCGCCTGGCCCGACATGCTGATGTCGCACTGCTTGGCGGCGAGGGCGGCGAGGCTCTTGGCCGAGGCGACGTTCTGGACCGAAAGCTTGAGACCGAGCCGGGTGGCGATCTCGTTGGCAAGGTCGATGTCCGAGCCGGTCGGGTTGCCCGAAGCATCCGAGAAGGCCTGCGGCTGGTTCGTGAGGTCGGAGCAGACGGTCAGCGTTCCCGCGACGACGAGCTGGTCCGCCGGGAGCGACGCGACGATCATCTGAGTCGGGGCGGGCGTCGGAGTGGGGGTCGGGGCCGGCGTGACGACCGGCGTGGGCGTCGGCGTCGGGGTGTGGGTCGGCGTGGGCGTTACGGTGGCATTGCCACAAGCCGCGACGGCAATTGCAGCCGCGGCCAGCAGGCCGGCGATCCGGAACCTGGGCGAAGTCATAAACGCCCCCATCCTCTCTGGGTCTCCCGATGCTGCTTGCCGTCGACCCACGACGGGCATCTCGGTGTTCGGTTGCCGCAGCGTAGCGGCGGGAGCGTTCGCGTGCAAGGCGGGCACGACATGGCAGCCGGGCCAGCCGGGGGGCGTCGCCCGCAGTCCGCGTCCGAAGGAATATGCTCTGCACGATGACCCGCCAGCTTCCCCGCCGAACGCCGCTCGCCGAGCTCCACTGCCATCTGGGCAGCGCCGTGACGCCGGCCGTCATGTGGGGNNGGCCATTCCTTCGCCGGCTACCTGCACTTGTTCCACTGGACCGAGCTGATCCAGTCCTCGCCGCTGGCCATGGAGCGATCCGTGTACGAGGTCGTCGGGGGCGCATACCGCAAGAACAATGTCACGACCACCGAGCTGCGCTTCAATCCGATGAAGCGGAACCGGGGCGGCGAGCAGGACCTGGACCACATCCTCGCGGCCGCGCTGCGGGGCATGGACCGGGCCATGCTCGAATACCCGATCCGGCCGGGGCTGATCCTCTGTCTCGACCGCACCTTCGCGTACGAGCTGAACGAGATCATCGCGGAGAAGGCCATCGCGTGGCACGACAGGGGTGTCGTCGGGATCGACATCGCCGGCCCCGAATCCGCCGGATTCCGGGCAGCCGACTACAGATCGCTGTTCAAGCGGGCTCGCCACTTCGGGCTGGGGATAACGGTCCACGTGGGCGAATCGGGGCCCGTCGAGGAGATCGCGGAGGTGATCGAGGAGCTCGAGCCCGACAGGATCGGACACGGCGTGAAGTCGGCCTACGACCCGGCCACGATGGGCATGCTGCGTGAGCGCGGGATCGTCCTGGAGATCTGCCCCACCTCGAACCTGCAGACGGAGGTCGTGTCGAGCTGGGAGGAGTTCCGCTGGATCTTCGACCAGTTCCGCCGCAACGGCGTTCGCTACGCCATCAGCACCGACGGCCCCGAGATGCTGCGGACCTATATTCGCGACGAGCTCGCCACGCTCGGGCGGCTGGGAATCCTGTCCTACGAGGAGCAGGTGCAGGCCGCCGAGACCTCGCTGGAGGCTTCGTTCGTGCCGCGCGTCGCCGCCGTGCCGGCCGCGATCATAGAGCCGGCCACGCGTCAGGAAGTCGAGCGCGAAGAGGCGTAGCGGCGCGATCGGAGCCGTCGGGGAGCGACGTGAAGGCGCGCGCGGTGCCGACCTCCA
>PMIQ01000175.1:0-1453 GCA_003157175.1 Chloroflexota bacterium | reverse complement strand
CGGCGCGCCTCGAAGACTTCCTCGATCAGCTTGTCGCCTCCGACCGTTCGGATCGCCGTCAGCACCGACTGGGTCAGCGCCCCGTAGTTGGCGGGGAAGAGCTCCTGCGCGGCCGGCGTGAGGTCGTATACGTGGCGCGGCCGGCCGACTCCGTGGCGGCTCAAGCTGCGCGTGACCAGGCCGGCGGTCTCCAGTGTCCGAAGCTGTTGCAGGACGCCGGTTCGGCTCGCCCCGACGCGGTCGGCGACTTGATCGGGAGAGGCAGGTCCGCCCGTCCGCAGAGCGTAGAGGACGTCGCGGCGCAGGGTCGAAGAGGCGCCCGGCCCTGGAGACGCCGTGACCAGCGGGTTCACCGTCTGGACACGGCGTTCGATCATCTCGGCATCGGTGCCATGCTCGAACGGGGCGCCGCCGACCGCGACGGTAGCGGCGCCGGAGGAGGGTGTCGGAGGCGCCGGTCTCACGGTCGAGGTGGCAGTCACGGCGGCCGGGTCGCGCTTCGGGGCGGCGGTGTCCTTGGCCGGCAACTCCGCATGCACGGCCCGATCGTGATGCATGGCTGAAAAGTAACAGCGAATGCCAAAACCTGCACCGCCGCCCGGCGAGCCGCGCGATGGGTGCGTTTCGGGCCGTCTCCCGTTCGTCGAGGCGAACAGACCGCCGGCCGGAGTGGCCCAAAGCGCTCGCTTACCTTACGATCCACGTTGTTCCGTCGGTGATCGGCGGCTCGACATGCCGCGCGACCGCGGATAGGCGGCCGCCGCCCGGAAAGACTGGCTGCTTAGGAGCGACGTTGCCTGAGGTCCGACCATTTCGTGGGCTTCGGTTCGATCCCAAGGTCGCGGGCGACCTCAACGCGGTCGTCTGCCCGCCCTACGACGTGATCGGACCCGAGATGCACGAGCAGCTGCTCCGGCGCAGCCCGCGCAACGCGGTCCGCATCGATCTGCCGGAAGCCCAGCCCCGTGACGAGCCGGAGGATCGCTACCGGCGAGCCGGCAAGCTCCTGACGCAATGGCGTGAAGACGGCACCCTCCACAAGGACCGCTACCCGGGCATCTACGTCTACGAACAGACCTACGCGGTGCCGGGGACCAGGCGTCACCGCACGCAGGTTGGCTTCTTCGGTCGCCTCAAGCTCGAAACCTTTGGGCCCGGCGCCGGCGTCCTGCCGCACGAGCGGACGCTTTCGGCCCCGAAAGAGGATCGCTACAGGCTGATGCGGGCGACCGGCCTGAACACGAGCCCCGTCGTTGGGCTGTACATGGATGGCCGCGGGGCATCGCTCAGGGCAATGAAGGCCATCGCGGCAACGCCCGCCGACATCGAAGTGACAGACGACGACGGCGTTCGCCACCGCCTCTGGGCCGCGCCAGAGAACGGCCCCTTCGCCGATCGGATCCGCGATATTCTGGCCGCAGCCGGACGCGACCCGATCACCATCGCCGACGGC
>PMIQ01000052.1 GCA_003157175.1 Chloroflexota bacterium | reverse complement strand
GTCGCCCGCGAGGCGATCGGTTAGGCCTGGTCGAGGGCGGACTGGAGCGACTGCAGATACCCCATGCTCGTGTAGGTCGCGCCCGAGATCGTGTTGACCTGAGCGCTCTGCGCCGACAGTACCTCGCTGCGCAGCTGCGGCGCCACGTACTGGCTGATCTGCTGCGAGCGGCGCTGGTCGGCGGGCATCTGGAGGGTCTTCACGTCGGTGATCTGGCCGTTCTGCATCGTGACCTGGACCTGGACGGTGCCGAAGGGGATCTGGACCGCCTGTCCGGTGAGCTGACCGCTAAAGGTGCTCTTCGTCGCGGCCCCCGTCCCGGTCCCGGAGCCCGGCCCCGAACCGGAGCCCTGCTGCGTCTGGCCCGTGGTGGTGCCCGCGCTGCCGCCGTTCGAGTTGACCGAAGCTCCCCCGTTCGAACCGGCGGTGGCCAGGCCGGTGGCATCGGGCGTCTTGAAGCTGAGGATCAGGGCCAGCGCGACGGCGGTCAGAGCAGCCCCGATCACTCCACGCTTGGGCAGGAAGTTCATCGTGCAGTCCTCAGAAGTTGAAGCGTTCGTAGTGGATCTGCGACTCGGCGATCCGAAGCCAGTGGAGTCCGGCCAGGACGCGCTCCATCATGCCGGCCGGCCCGCAGACATAGATGTCTCGGTCAAAGACGTCTGGAACCAGACGGCGCAGAGCCCTCGGGTCGAGTGGATCGGACGGCATCTCTCGGGAGCCACGGCGACCGACCAGGTAATGGACCGTGGCTCCCCGCAGGCTGGCCAGTTCGTCCAGCTCGTTGCGGAAGACCACTTCGTTCTCGTGACTCGCCCGGTAGACCAGAGTCAGGTTCCCGCGGGCGGCTGGGAGCTCTTCGAGCAACGCCCGAAGCGGCGTGATGCCGATCCCGCCGGCGACCAGCAGGACTCGGGCCTTGGTCCGGTTGGCGCCGGTGAAGACGCCGTAAGGGCCCTCGACGAAGACCGATGTGCCGACGCGGACCTCCTGCAGGAGCTTTGTGTAGTCGCCCAGGTTCTTGATGGTGAAGCGCAGGTATCGACCGTTCGGTGCGGCCGAGATCGAGAACGGATGGCCGCGCCACCAGCCGTGGGAAGTCATGAACCGGAGCCGGAACCACTGCCCGGCCCGAACCGGGAGCTGGTCGAGCTCCCTGCCGGTGAGGTAGATGGAGACGACGTCCTGGCCTTCCTTGACGACGTTGGCGACGCGAAGGCGATGGCGCCATGAGATCGCCATCGGCTGGCCGAAACGGAAAACCAGAAGCAACCCAATGGTGAGCGCGTACAGGCCGATCCAGTAGAAACGCGCCATCGGGTCCGAGGCGAAGTCGAGGCCGACGACCAGCTGGTGCATGAAGCTGAGGGCGATGGCGAGGTACGCGTACAGGTGGATCGCGTACCAGGTTTCGTACGAGGCCATCCGGCGAGCCGCCCGCATGGATGTGATGCCGACGACCACGAACAGGATCAGGCCAACACCGGACCACATGACGTAGGGATAGGTCGTGAGCAAGTTGAAGGTCTCGCTGATCGGGCCGCTGCCATCGGCCATGCCGTAGCCGACGGTCGTGAAGACGAAGTGGGCGAATAGCAGCCAGATGGCGCTGAACCCGACCCAGCGGTGGGCGGCAACCAGGCGGTCCTGGCCGAAGATCTGGTCGAGCCAGGGGCTGCGCGACATAAGCACGAGCTGGATAAGGACCAGGTAAGTGCCATACAGCGCCGCGAGCTCACCGATTGCGGTCACGATCCCGGCCGGCGTCTCCAGCTCGTGGAGGTTGCCGTGGCGGATCCACATGGCCAGGATGATGAAGGCGTTCCCGCCGAGAAGGGCGTAGACGTCGTAGTCCTTGAGCGGCCAGACGCGGGGCACCGGGACGCGGCGAGCTTTCCGGACGGGAGTCGAGTAGGCCACGCCCCCGGATGCCTTCGCAGCCACGGGCGCCGCGCCGGCGCTCGCCGCCGTGATGTTCGCGTTGCGGGCTGGGCTTGGGCCGTTCATCGAGTGGAGATCGCTCCCTGGCTTCTGCGGCTCGGTGGTGTCAGTTCCGGTCACAGCGTACGCGCAGCCGGATCGACTCAGATGCTGGGTTCGGAATCTGCAGTCAGACTGAAAACTACATGCAGCAAGTGTGGGTTTTCTGTGGAGGCGGGGACGGCCGAATAGGGCCTCAGGTTCAGGTTGTTCCGACAGCCGGATGGGCGGCCCGATCGGTCCAGGCCCAGCATCCGGATCGCAACGGCCGCCCGATTGACACGGCGCGCGGAGCCCCCAACACTTGCATAAGGCCGAGGCCAAGGAAGCTGCCTGCTGGTCCCCGCCTCGCCTGCCGTCCCATGCTGGGAGGAGACCCGATGTCCCTGGTCATACGCTGGCTGAAGCCCACCACGACCGTCTACGCTCACTGTGACGTTCCGTGCGGAATCTACGACCCTCACCAGGCCGAACTGGCCGCCCGAACCGTTGCTCGCATGGTCGAGCTTATCGGCCAGCTACCCAAGGAGAACCTGACCGAGGCGGATCGCCAGAAGTTCGTCCGCTGCGTTGCCGTCAAGGAGCAGCACGCCGAGATCGTGAAGCACGAGATCCAGGTTATCTGGAGCGACTACTTCAAGCCCGAGCACCTGGAGCGCTACCCGGACATCCACGATCGAACCTGGAAGATCCTCAAGCTCGCCGGCAAGAACAAGCAGAACATCGACGCGCAGGCCGCCGCCGACCTCGAAGCCGCGGTCAAGGAGTTCGCCGACATCTTCTGGTCGACCAAGAAGTAGCCGATCGGACAGCCGCCCACCGATAGGACCGTCACCGAGTTGCCCGCACTGCCCTTCGCCGGAGGCTGGCGCCGGTTTCGGCGCGGGCCGTGGCGCGTGGCCGTGGCTGAGGAGAGCATGACGCCCGCACTCCGGCCGGGCGATTGGCTGCTCCTCGATCCTGCGCCACGCCGCTGGCCCCGGCGCGGGAGCGTCGTCGTGGTACGTCAGCCCGGGACCGGGCAGCTCGCCATCAAGCGCGTCGCGGCCGGTCCCGGCGATGTCGTGCTGGCGGGAACCGACTACGTCAAGCTCGGCGACGAGGCGTGGCTGCTCGGCGACGGCGGCGGCCACTCCGTAGATTCGCGGCATTACGGGCCCGTGCCGCTGGAGGCGCTGCTTGGGCGGGCGTGGTTCCGCTACTGGCCACCGCGCCGGATCGGACTCATCCCGCGCCGCCGCTCCAGCAGCGCCAGAGCGCGGGCCAGCATCGCCTCGAAGGGCAAGCTCCGGAAGTAGGCTGTAGTGGCGGGCGATGGCTCCCGCCGCCGACCCGGCGACGGACCGCCCGAAATGCGGTCGTCGCCTCAGACTTTGCCGATCAGCTCGCGGGCCGCCAGCTCGATCATGCCGTGGTCCCGCGGCAGCAGGTCCTGGAGAATGATCCGTTGGGCCCCCGCCGCCGCGAAACGGGCGGCCGCTGCGCGCGCCTCATCGGGCGTCCCGACGATCCAGCGCGGCCGGTGTTCTTCCAGCCAGGCCGCCGCATCGGTCCCCTCGTCTCCGACCATCTCCAGCAGATCGCGGATGCGCCGCTCGAACTCGACCTGGTCTGCCCCGATGAGAAAGCCGACCATCACCGACCGCCGAATCGTCGCAGGATCGCGGCCGATCTTTCGACATTCGTCGTCCAGCCGGACGAACTTCTCCAGGCACTCGGCCGGGCCGGTGCCCGACATGTTGTACTCGTCGGCGTAGCGGGCGGCCAGACGCAACGACCTGGGTCTGCCTTCGCCGCCGACGATGATCGGCGGATGGGGCCTCTGGACCGGCTTGGGGTGGAACCCCGCGTCCTTGACCGAGACCTGCTTACCCTCGAACGACCAGCCGTCCGGCTCCTCCCACAGACCGTGGAACATCTGGAGCTCGTCCTCCATCAGGTCGGCTCGCCTGGCGATCTCGGGGAATGGCAAACCGAGCTCACTGTGCTCAAGGTCGTTCCAGCCGGCTCCCACGCCGACCTCGACGCGGCCGCCGCTCATCTCGTCGACGGTCGTGACGACCTTGGCGAACGAACCGGGATGGCGGAAGGTCACCGGCGAGACGAGCGTGCCGAGGCGGATGGTCGCGGTCTCCCGCGCGATCCCCGCCAGCACCGTCCAGGCGTCGGTCGTGGGCTTGTCGGCCGGGCCCGGGAAGCTGCGGTAATGGTCCGATCGAAACAGGGCTTCGAAGCCGAGCCGTTCGGCCAGCCTGGCAATCTCCAGCTGCTCCAGGTAGGTCAGGCCCTGTTGGGGCTCGAGCATGAGGGCGACGCGCATTGAAACCTCCAGCGTCCATGGGCCGGCAACAGGGCGGCGAACATCCGCCTGGGAGGATCATGCATCCGACGCGGCCCTGCCGCAGAGGCGATGCAAAGAGTTCCGCCACGGGATAGACTGCCTGGGTCCGTTATGGGGACGGACCCCTTTCGGGCATCGTCGTTAGGCGACCTCTGTGCATTTTCCTCAGGCGGGCCGGCTCCCCCTCACCGGCCCGCCTCCCTTTTGCGGGTCGGTTTCGACCGTCGCCGGCACGGGCGCCAAACGCCAGACGCGGCATACTTGCCCCATGCCCGAGAAGCTGGCCCCGCCAAATCCGCCGCTGAGTGACGGCATCATCGCATTGCGCGCCTTCCGGGCGGACGACGCGCCGGCTGTCAGTGCCGCCTGCCAGGACCCCGAGATCCAGCGCTGGATCCCGATGATCCCCGTGCCCTACACGGAGGCCGACGCACGGCGTTTTATCCTGATGACGCTCCAGGCCTGGCACGACGGAACGAGCTACGAGTTCGCGATCGTGGACGCAGCGACCGACCGATTTGTCGGTTCGATCGGGCTCCACCTGGGACCGAACCCGCGGCTGCATGCCGTCGGTTACCTGGTCGCGCCGGAGGCCCGCCGGCGAGGGGTCGCGTCGAGGGCCCTGCGTCTGGTGACGCGGTGGGGTTTCGAGCACGTCGACATCGAACGCCTGGCGCTTTGGACGCTGCCGGGCAACGTGGCCTCCCAGGCGGTCGCCGAGAACGCCGGCTTCCGCTTCGAAGGGCTCGCCCGCAACTGGACTTCGGATCGCGACGATCGGCCGACGGACGCCGTCATGTTCGCCATGACGCCCGACGATCTGGCCGATCTGGTGGCGCTCGAAGCCGGCGCCGGCGCACAGACGGCAGCGGCCGGAGCGGTGGCCGCCGGCGCGGGCGCGGCCGAAGCGCCCTTGCCGCCGACTCCGCCCATGGCCGCCGTACCCCGCGAGTTACGAGTTCCCGGCACGCGCGCGGCCCCCTTTGTGCAGGTCGCCGCGATCGCGGATCTGACGCCCGGTTCGATGCGCCGGGTCACGCTGGCGGGCCTGGATCTGCTGGTGGCATGGACGCCCGACGGCATCGTCGTGACGGACGACCGCTGCCCGCACATGGCCGCGCCACTCTCCATCGGGGACCTGGACGGCTGCGTCGTGGCGTGCCCGCTGCATGAGGGTCGCTTCGACCTGGTCACCGGCGAGACGGTCCAGATGCCCACGACCGGCGGGCTCGACGCCGACGGCAACTACCACTCCCCGTGGTCTCCGTCTGGCGCGGAGCTCAAACCCGAGCCGCCGACCAGGAAGATCGAGGCGCGCCGCCTGACCCGCGTCTCTCGCCTGCGATACTATCCCGCGCGCTTCCGCGAGGGCTACCTCGAAGCCCAGCTCCCCATCCTGCCCGAGTAGGCCAACGGCGTTGGCGCCACCCGAGCCGCCGCGCAAGTCCTTGCGCGGCGTGTGAATCTGGAAACTTCGCGGCTCGGCGCGGTGCGGCCTCGCCGAGCCGGCGCTACCTGGGCCCGGCCGTCTTTTCGGCTACCTTGTCGGCCTTGGCCGCCTCCGCGGCCCTGCGCGTTGAGCCGGCCGTCAGCCGTTTGCAGGCCTCTTCCATGTCGTCGGTGCAGACGAGAAGGTCCAGGTCTTCGGGCGCGATGACCCCGCGCGTGATCGCCTCGCGGCGCATCCAGTCAAGCAGGCCGGCCCAGTATTCGGTCCCGACAAGGACAACCGGGAAGTGGCGGATCTTGCCCGTCTGGATCAGTGTCAGCGACTCGAACAGCTCGTCGAGCGTGCCGAAGCCGCCGGGGAAGATGGCGAAGCCGTCGGCGTACTTGACGAACATCGTCTTGCGGGCGAAGAAGTAGCGGAACTCGACACCGAGATCGACCCACTGGTTGACCGATTGCTCGTGCGGGAGCTCGATGTTGCAGCCTATCGAAAGCCCGCCCGCCTCGTGGCAGCCGCGGTTTGCGGCCTCCATGATGCCGGGCCCGCCGCCGGTGATGACGGCGAAACCCTCGCGGGCGAGGTTGCCGGCCAGCTCGCGCGCCTTAGCGTAGTACGGGTCACTCTCCGGCGTCCGGGCCGAGCCGAAGATGGTGACCGCCTTGCCGACGGCCGCGAGGGCGTCGAAGCCTTCCACGAACTCGGCCAGGATGCGCAGCGAGCGCCACGGGTCGGAGTCCAGGAAAGCCGGCCGATGACGCGGCGAAAGAAGCCGCTCGTCCTCGGTCCGAGCGTGCACGGTAAGCATCTCGGTCGCCGTGGGCCGATAGGTCACGCGACCGCTTCGGCGGCGCTCGTGGTTGCCGTTGTGATCCCCGTAGCCGTCGTGAACGCCGTCATGGTTCGCCGCCGCCCCGTCGTCCGGTCCGGAGCTCGGAGACGCGGGGTTCGAAGACGCCTCGGCCGGTTGCGGCTCGGGTTGTCCATTCTCGGTCGGCCCGCGGCCGACCTTGTCCCTCTTGTGGTGCGAGTGTGGCATCTGTCTCTCCTGATCGTACCCGCAGAGAATGCCACGCCGCTGGCTCGGCCGTGCAGGCGACTCTCCAGAGATCGGCCGATCGCGCGAGAAGATCAAAGGCAAGCGCCCCCCCCGCAATCGCAACGAGGCGCGTAACTCAGGCGGGCCCTACCCGGTTATCTCGGCGCGGTCCGAGAAGAGCGCGACAACGAAGAGGGACGCGATCAGCCAGACGAAGACCAGGAGGAGGGCCTCGTCGGGCGGCAGAGTGGCGATCACCGAACCGCCACTGCCGACGCTGGCGGAGCCCGATGACAGCGCCGCGTTGGCAACGCTGAACGGCATGTACTTCACGATGTCGGGCAGGAAGATGCTGGCGAAGCTCTCGCCGAAGTAGAAGGCGATGCCGGCGCCGATCCCGGCGAGCTGACTTCGCGCCAGCGTGGCAATGGTGAACCCAAGGGCCGCCTCTTCCATGACCGCGACCCAACCCTTGAGAAGTCGCTCGGGGAGGCCGCCGAGCGTCGCCGTGTCGCCCAGGCCGCTCGTGGAGATGCCGGCCAGGTTGGCCCCGATGATGTCCGCGACGACCGCGACGACGAAGGCGATCACGATGCCGATGGCGATCATCAGCCCGATGGACGCGAATGTGAGAAGCATGTAGCGGACGCGGCTCTCGCCTCGTGCCACCGCCGACTTGAGCGTGCCCCAACTCCATTCGGAGCCGGCGATGGCCGCTCCGTAGATCATGGCGAAGAGGCCGCCGAGGCCGAGGATGAACTCGAGCACGCGGTTGTAGGCGCCCGGGAACGTGAGCAAGTCCCTGGCCGCCACGCCGCGTTGGGCCCCGTTGCTGTTGCCCACCGTGCTGTTGGCCGTCGCGCCGACGGCGATCACGATCAGAACCAGCAGCCCGACAAGCAGTCCGAAGGTGACGAACGTCGCCGGCCGGCGGGAGAGCTTTCGAACTCCCGAGAGGAAGAGCCTCATGCCGCGGTCCCCTTTCCGGCGGGGGCGCCGCCGTTCTGTCCGCCGTTGGGCGAGCCCAGGCCGACGAACTCACCCTCGCCACTGGAAGTTCCCTGGCCGCCTGTCAGCTCGAGGAAGAGCATCTCGAGGTCGGTGCCCGATTCCAGGCCGGAGGCGTAGATGCCATCACCGGCCAGCTTCTGATTCACTTCTTCCGCCCGATCGGTCGCGAGATGAACGGACAGCCAGCCCTCCTCGCGATCCGTCTCGGTCAGCCGTTCGACCGGAGCGAGGGGAGCGAGTGTGGCGATGGCAGCGTCCACGAGGTTTGGCCGGACGCGGACTTTGACGACACCCTGCATCGACAGGAGTTCCTTGAGCGGACCCTCGCGGACCAGCTTTCCGGCGGCGATGATGCCCACGACGTCGGCCATAACCTGTATCTCGGCCAGGAGATGGCTCGAGACGAAGACGGTTTTGCCCTGGGACGCGAGCGTCCTGAGCGTGTCTCGCATGGCCACGATGCCGGCCGGGTCGAGACCGTTGGCGGGCTCGTCGAGGAGAAGCAGCTTCGGGTCGCTCAGCAGCGCCGCGGCGATGCCGAGCCGTTGCTTCATGCCCATCGAAAAGTCCTGGACCTTGTCTCCGGCGCGGTCGCACAGGCCGACGAGATCGAGCAGCTCTTCGATGCGCTTCGCCGACACGGGAGCGCCGGACGCGGCCAGCTCACGGAGATTGGCGCGGGCCGAGAGGTACGGGTAGAAGGTCGGCGATTCGACGAGCGCTCCGACCTCGAACAGGCGGCGTCGATCTCCACGCTTGAAAGGCTGGCCGAGCACCTCGACCGAGCCGCCGTCGGCGTGGACCAGCCCCGTCAGGACTCGCATGGTGGTCGTCTTGCCGGCGCCGTTGGGGCCGAGGAAGCCGTACACCACGCCCGCCGGGACCGACAGGTCGAGGCCGTCGAGCGCTCGCCGCGATCCGTAGCTCTTGCGCAGGCCGCGAGTCGCCAGGGCAAGGCCGTCGGTGCCGCTCACGCGGGGCCTCCGCCGGCATCCCGGGCCGGGGTCGTGGGTGGCGTTCCGAGATTCACCTGAGTCCCTCCTTGTGTCGAGGTCGATGGTGGGGATGAGGCCGACAAACGCTCGGCCATGATCTGAAGGAAGTGATCGAACTGGGCCAATTCGTCCGCCGTGAGAAGCTTGAGCACCTGTCGCAGCGCGTCTTGCCGGGCACCCTCGATCTCCGCCAGCAGGCGAGCGCCGTCGTCGCTGAGCTGACAATCGACCACGCGGCGGTCGTCCTCGCGGTGGATCCGCGTCGCCAGGCCGCGACGCTCCACTCGGTCGACGAACTCGGAGGCGGTGGCATCGGTGACGCCCAGGATGTCGGCGAGCTGGCCGATCGAGACGGGCCCCGATTGACGGAGCACGAAGAGGAGCCGCAGCTGACCGAACGTCAGGTCGTGGGAGGCCCAGCCTGGCGGCCCCTTCGGCATCGCCCGGGCCAGCGCCTGGGCGTGAGCCTCGACCTCATCAAACGTTACGGTATTCCCTGATGTTTCGGCCACGGCCTTATCTTATGGCACGTTCCTCAGGGAGTCCTGAAAAGCGGGTCGGGTTCCGCCATTCGGGCGGGCGGCGGGCGGCGGGCGGCCATGCGGGCGGGCGGGCGGGCGGTGCCTACTTCGCCGTGCCGGCGAGCCAGCTCCTCCACGTGGCGTCCGCCGAGCCGGCGGTGAACGCGTTTCCGAAGCGGACGAGGGGCAGCCGCAGCAGCCCATTGTTGGCGAGCAGCCGCTCCGCGATCTCGTCGTCGCCCAGGCCCATGTAGGCGAGGCCCAGGTCCTTGTACTGGCGCCCGTCGGTGTCGAGCAGCACGGCGGCGCCGAGCCGCTCCACGAAGCGGCGGAGCTCGCCCGGCGAGATCGGCTTGCGGCGCAGGTCCACGAACGTGACGGTCACGCGCCGCTCCTTGAAGAAGCGGAGGGCGGCCTGGGTGGGCCGGGAATCGACGAGCCCGAACATCTGGACGGTGGGACCGGCGGGGGCGGGCATGGCAGAAGATTAGCGGCGGCGCCGAAAGACGACCCGGTATTCGACCCGGCCTCCCCCTCGCGCCCTCCGGCCGCTACCATCCACGCAGGAGGTGCGGCGTGATCTGGTTCACAGTTCAGTTGGACGACAAGCCCGGGGCCCTGGCGCGCATGGCGGCCGCCCTCGGCGAGCGAGGCATCAACATCACTGCCATCGTCGGGGTCGCCGAGGACACCGACGGCGCGCTGATGCTGACCACGAGCGACGCGGCCGGGAC
>PMIQ01000067.1:5775-8426 GCA_003157175.1 Chloroflexota bacterium | reverse complement strand
GGTGTCTGCGCCGCTCTCGGGAACCTCGAGGAGGACCACTGGGAGTGGCACATGTTCGACACCGTCAAGGGCGGCGATTACCTGGTCGACCAGGACGCGGCCGAGGTGCTTGCCAACGAGGCGATCGAGACGGTCATCGAGCTCGAGCACATGGGCCTGCCGTTCAACCGCACCCCGGACGGCAAGATCGACCAGCGCAAGTTCGGCGGCCACACCAGCAACTACGGCGAAAAGCCCGTCCGGCGGGCTTGCTTCGCGGCCGACAGAACCGGCCACATGATCCTGCAGACCCTATACCAGCAGTGCATCAAGCACGGGGTCAAGTTCTTCGACGAGTACCAGGTCGTGGACCTGCTCTTCGAGGGCGGCGAGCCCGCGCAAGGCGGGCGAGCGGCCGGCGTCGTGGCCTATCGCGTGGCCGACGGGCAGCTCCACACCTTCCGGGCCAAGGCCGTGCTGATGGCCACGGGCGGCTTCGGGAGGATGTTCCGGATCACGTCCAACGCCCACAGCCTGACCGGCGATGGCGTCGCGCTGTGCTACCGCCACGGCATCCCGCTCGAGGACATGGAGTTCTTCCAGTTCCACCCGACCGGGATCGTGGGCATCGGCATCCTCCTCTCGGAGGCGGCCCGAGGGGAGGGCGGGACGCTCCTCAACGACCTGGGCGAGCGCTTCATGGAGCGCTACGCGCCCAAGCTGATGGAGCTGGCCCCCCGCGACATGGTCAGCCGGGCGATGTACCAGGAGATCAGAGCCGGCCGCGGCATCGGCGGCAAGGATTATCTGTATCTCGACGTGCGCCACCTCGGCCGCAAGGTCATCGAGGAGAAGCTGCCCGACATCACCGACTTCGCCCGCATCTACCAGGGTGTCGAGCCGCTCAAGGAGCCGATCCCCGTCCAGCCGACGGCTCACTATGCCATGGGCGGCATCCCGACGAACGTATTCAGTGAGGTCGTTCGCGACGAGAAGAACACGGTCGTGCCGGGCTTGTTCGCCGCCGGCGAGTGCGCCTGCGTCAGCGTCCACGGCGCCAACCGCCTGGGCACGAACTCGCTCGTGGACCTGCTGGTCTTCGGCCGGCGGGCGGGGCGTCAGATGGCCCGCTACGCAGGAACGGTGGAGCGGCCGCGGCCCATCGCCGATGCCACCGAGCCGGTCCACGCTCAGCTCGAGGCGATCCGCACGCGCGCGAGCACCGGCGAGTCCGTGGCGAAGATCCGCCATGAGCTGGCCGACGTGATGATGGACAAGGTCGGCGTCTATCGCGACGGCAAGCTCCTGACCGAGGCGCTGGCCAAGGTCCGCGAGTTGAAGGGCCGCAACGGCGCCGTCTCTATCTCAGATTGCGGAGGCGTCTTCAACACGGACCTGCTCGAGGCCAACGAACTTGGCTACCTGCTAGACCTGGCCGAGGTCACCGTCGTTGGGGCTCTGGCCCGGACGGAGAGCCGCGGAGCGCATTCGCGCGAGGATTTCCCCGAGCGCAACGACGCCAGGTGGCTGAAGCACACGCTTGCCTATCGTGGCACCAAGGGGCCGACTCTGAAGTACAAACCGGTCTCGATCACCCGCTTCGAGCCAAAGCCGCGGACGTATTGAGGCCGATGCCATGAACGTCGATCTGCGCATCCTCCGCTACGACCCCGAGCGGGACCCGGCTCCTCACTGGGAGAGCTATCCGGTCACCGTCGATCCGATGGATCGTGTCCTCGACCTGCTGATCAAGGTGAAGGCGGAGCAGGACGGCTCGCTCAGCTTCCGGCGCTCCTGCGGACACGGCATCTGCGGCTCGGACGCGATGCTCATAAACAACCGCAACCGGCTCGCCTGCCGCATTCGAGTCGACCAGCTCGGCCGCAAGATCTCGGTCGCCCCACTGCCCGGCCTGCCCGTCGTCAAGGACCTGGTCGTGGAGATGAGCGGCTTCTTCGGCAAATACCGCTCGGTAAAGCCATATCTCATCAACGAGCAGCCCGAGCCCGAGCGCGAACGGCGCCAGAGCCAGGAGGATCGGGCCCGCTTCGACGACACGACCAAGTGCATCCTGTGCGCCGCGTGCACGAGCTCCTGCCCGTCTTTCTGGGCCCGGCCCGACTACGTCGGTCCGGCGGCGATCGTCCAGGCCCACCGCTTCATCTTCGACTCTCGAGACGAGGGCGCGGCCGAGCGACTGGAGATTCTCTCCGACGAGGACGGCGTGTGGCGGTGCCGGACGATCTTCAACTGCGTCGACGCCTGCCCGCGCGGCATCAACATCACGCGCGCCATCCTCGAAGTCTCTTCGGCGATCGTGGGGCGACGAGGCTGAGCGGGCCGTCGGATCCGGAGTGGGACTCTCTCTGGAACTCGGTCGGCGCCGAGGCCGAGGGACCGTCCGCGCCCACGGCTTCCACGCCCGAAAAGCCGGCCGCCTCGAGCGCGGCCGGGCAGGCGCGGCTCATCGTTCGAACCGACGGCGCCGCCCGCGGGAACCCCGGTCCGGCTTCGCTCGGGGCCGTCTTGATCGATGCCGCGACGGCTGGCGCCCGTCGTCCCGGCGCGGCGCCGATCGCGTCGATCTCGGAGTACCTGGGCGTTCAGACGAACAACGTGGCCGAGTACACGGCGGTGCTGCGGGCGCTCGCCCTGGCCGCGGAGCTCGGCGC
>PMIQ01000067.1:0-5747 GCA_003157175.1 Chloroflexota bacterium | reverse complement strand
GCCGGCGGCGCGCGAGTTGTCGTGGCTCGGCCGAAGTAGGGGAGCGCGCCCGTGCGGCCCCGGTAGACGCGACGGCCTGCCTTTGCGTGCCGGCCGCTACACGACCTTTAGACCCACGATGCCGGCTGCCGGCTCCGGGAACTGCGGGTTCAGCTCGTCGATGGCGTCGGCCACGATCTCGCTGATGGCCAGATTGCGCAGCCAATTGTGATTGGCCGGGATCAGCTGCCAGGGCGCGAAGTCGGTGCTCGTCTCGGCGAGCATCTCCTGGAACGCGACCTGGTACTGGTCCCAGAACTTACGCTCCGCCACGTCTCTCAGCGAGAATTTCCAGCGCTTGGTCGGATCGTCCACCCGGTCCTGGAAGCGTTGACGCTGGGTGTCCTTGTCGATGGCCAGGAAGAACTTGAGGATCGTCACGCCTTCCTGGGTGAGCATGAGCTCCCAATCGCGGATTTCGGCGTAGTGGCGCCGCCACTGCCGCTCCGGCTCCAGGTTGTGGACGCGAACGATCAGGACCTGCTCGTAATGGCTGCGGTTGAAGATGCCGATCTGGCCCTTGCCCGGTAGCGCGGCCTCGATTCGCCAGAGATAGTCGTGGGCCAGCTCTATCGGCGTCGGCTCCTTGAATGAAGTTACCGGCGTGCCCTGGGGGTTGAAGGCTCCGGCGATGACGCGAATGGTGCCGTCCTTGCCCGCGGCATCGATCCCCTGGAGCACGATCAGGACGGCGTGCTTGGCCTCGGCATAGATGCGGATCTGGAGGTCTGTCAGGCGGGCGAGGTTGGCGGCGAGAACCTTGTCGGCATCGACTTTCTGGCGACCGAAGGTTTCGCCGCAGTCGAACTTGGCGAGGTTGACCTGTTCGCCCCGCTTGATGCGCGTGAGCTCGCGCAGGCTCTGCTGGGATTCCTTCTTTGCCATTGCCGCGCTCCTGCCGCTGCGATCGTGGGATTCAGTGGGCATCGTAATGCCGCCGGCCGCGAGCGGCTGCGCTCGGTTCGTTTCTCAAGCCCTGATTCGAAGGCGATATCGAACCTCGATCGCGGATGCGCCGGCCAGCTCCAGCTCCTGGCGGCCGCCGTCCGGTTGCCAGCCCTGGGCCTCGTAGAAGGCGCGAGCCGGCGCGTTGTCCCGGAAGACCCACAAGACCGTGGTCTCCGCGCCACGGGCACGCCAGAACTCGGTGGCGGTCTCCAGCAGGGCCCGCCCGAGTCCGTGGCGCCACAACTGGGGGAGCACGTAGAGGGCGTAGACCTCCGCGGCGGGGAGTGGCACGTCATCGTCCCGTGGTGGGCCGCTGCTCACGAAGCCTGCGACTTTGCCCGCGCGTTCGGCGACCCAGGCCGGCAGGCCACCCTCTGCGTCCTCGAGCCAGGCTCGCCATGCGGCTTCGCCGGCCGCAACTGTCAGGCCCGCCAGGAAGTCGTCCGGCAGGATGCCGCTGTAGGCAGCCTGCCAGCCCCGCACCCGCACCTCGGCCATGGCGCGGGCGTCCGCTGGGCCGGCTCGGCGCACCAGGGGCAGGGTCGACTCGACGTCGCGCTCCCGTCCAGCGTCCACCATCGCCTCCGCGTCGATTTCGAGACCGATTTGGCCGACCGTGCCGGCTGGACTAGAATGCCGCCCGGCGAGTCGGCCGGACGATCGCGCGCTCCCGGCTTCGGTCGGGGGCGCGAGGAAAGTCCGAGCTCCTCAGCGCAGGGTAGCGGGTAACGCCCGTCCGCCGTGAGGCGAGGACCAGTGCCACAGAGACGTAGCCGGGCTCGGGGCAACCCGAGAACGGGGTGAAACGCGGCAAACTCTGCTCGGAGCAAGGCCAAATAGGAGGACGCGGTTCGGGAGTTCGGGCAACCGGGCGCTCGAACGGAAGAGGTCGCGCTGCCCAGTCCTCGGGTCGGCCGCTTGAGCCGTCGGGTAACCGGCGGCCAGAGATGGATGATCGTCGCTGCGACGCAGGTCGCGGCACAGAACTCGGCTTACAGGCCGGCTCGCCGCCATTCTGTCAGCCCAACGAACGGCGCGTTGCCCACCTGAAAGGGCCGGCCGAAGGACTGTCCAGGGCCGCTTCAATCCTCGTCGGGTCTGAACACGTGATCGGCCTGGCACGGAGCGCACACGGCTGAACTAGAGTCGAGGTCGCCCAGCGGTAGCGGGAGCCGGCGGTCGGGGTAGAGGCAATTCACCTCGTAGGTAGCTCGGCCTGCGATGTCCACGCGGCTCAGGCGCCGGAAGGTGCAGCGGCGTATCCGTGGCGCCGTCCCGGCGACGGCGACGGGCGAGAGTTCGGTGATGCGCTGTGGCAGGGCCATCAAAGCTGTACGGGACCTCCGGAGGAACGGCAGGCTAGCATCGAATCTGCCGCTACGGCAAGCGTCGAAAGGTACTAGACTGCCGGGCGGCGGCTGTCCGGACCGAGTGGCCGGGGTCGATCTCGATGGTCAGGAGAGAGCGTGGACGCACGCGGAGGGTCCAACGGCGACGGGCGGGACGATCAAGTTCTGCCCGATCAAGACGGGCCGAGGCTCGGGCGCGGACGCGGGGCGGGCAGGGGTAGCGTCGGCGGCGGCGATCCTCTCCTGATGGCCGTGCCGAAAGGCAGCGGCGAATCGGACCTGATCGGGGCCGCGACGCAGGGCACCTCGTCCGAGGACCTCGACCAATCGGACGCCTTCACAGGCTGGGCCGACACGGCTTCCGGCGCCAACGCCCCGGTTGTCTGCAAGTTCCTGCGGAGCATCGGCCCGGATGGCAAGCTCTTCGAGCCTGGCGGGGAGGCCGTCCCCACTCATCGCTGCGCCGCCTTCGGCGACCCGCTGCCGCTCTCGCTGCGGCAGCAAGAGCTCGTTTGCCTGCAGCGCGTCCACGTCAGCTGCCCTCGGTACATGCGAGGGACCCTGCTGGCCGAGGAATCGGCGACGGCTGCCGCCGAGGCCAAGCCACGTTCGGGGATGCCCTACCTGACCATCGCCGGCCTCGCGCTGGTCGCGCTTGCCGGTGCCGTGCTCATTGCCGTGATGCTGGGGGTCCTGCCCGGCTCCTCGAGCGGCGCAAACCCTAGCGCAGCCTCCCCTGTGGCGGCGACCAGTGCCAGCGGGACGCCCACGGCCGCACCCACGCTGACGGCCGTGCCGACGCCGACCGACACACCTGCCCCGACGGCCCCGCCGTCGGCGTCGCCCAGCCCTACGCTCGCGCCCACGCCGGTCCCGTCCGCGACCTGGCCCCCCGGCGCGACCGCGTCCCGAATGAATCTGGTGGTGCCCTGTCCGGGCCAGACCAACTGCTACATCTACACCGTCAGAGGGCCGGGCCCGAGCGGAAACGGATCCAAGGTGGCGGACAGTCTCCCGAACGTCGCGCGATTCTTTGGGGTCGATATCAACAAGATCTACGCGCTGAACGCCTGGGCCAGGTCCGGCATCCACCCGGGCGACAAGCTGAAGATTCCGCCGCCGACGCGCTGACGCGACAAGGAGCGCCTGAGTAGCCCGGCGCCCCGCGGTCCTTCGCCTCAGGTCGCTCCACGATTGCGGCCGCCTCGTCGGTCGAACCTCAATATGCCGCGCCGCCGGGCTCCGGCACGCCAGCGCTGGATCGAACGGCTCAGGAGCGGGCCGGAATCGCCGAAACCTACGGCAGTAACCGTCTCCGACTGGCCGGGGCGTCGCGCCGACGCACCAGATTCCTATCGGAGCGCCGCCGCAAACCGGCGAACGACCTGGACCCGGCGGTCGACCGGCACCGCCGGGCCGCCTGAGGCCGGTCGTTCCGTCTGCCCGGCGATCGCGCTCGGACCTACCCGGTCGAATTGGGCGGCTGCGAGGGGGTACCGCGCCGGGCGGGCCCTATGGCACTGGCGACGGCAAGGCCTCGAACGCGCAAGATAGGGGCGAGCCCGGCTCGTCCGCCGGGCGACGACAGGAGTCGCGGCGATGACGATCGGTTGGCAATCGGGCATGGAGACGGGCGCTCCGCTTCTCGATGCCCAGCACCGGTCGCTCGTCGAGCGGGCTGCCGCGCTGGTTGCAACTATCGAGCGGGGCAGCGAGCGGCCAGTCGTGGAACGGGCCCTGCGCGAATTCGGCAACTACTCCGTTCGCCACTTCTCGATGGACGAGGACTGCAGCCTGCGGGGTACCTGCCCGGCGCTCGAGTGGAACGGCATGGCCAGGGCAGAGCTGATCAGGATCATGGCCGGCTTCCGCCAGTCGTTTGAGCGGGGCGGAGCCACGCCCGATCTGGCCGAGAGTCTTTCGTGCCAGCTCGCCGATTGGGTCGCCCGTTACATCCCGGGACCGACCAGCATGGTTCGCCCGTGCGCTACGAGCCCGCGCTAGCGAACAGCCTGGCAAAGCCCGAATAGGCTCGCAGAGGGATCACCTCGAAGTCGATCAGTTCGGCCGCCACCATCGGTAGCGTCGCCAGGATCTTGCGGGCGTCATCCACGCCGCCGCACTCAAGGATCAGCACCGCTGCCGGTTCGTCCGCTCGAAAGAAGAGTTCGCGGATTGATCCGGCCTGATGCAGCTCCCACGCTCGACGAGCCTCGTCCGCCGACAGCTGCGACGTGAATCGACTGTCGACCACGCCGGGGACCGGCCGCTCGATGGCCAGGATGCGCGTCGGACGCCTCCGCGTTCTGCAATCGCCGCCGCGGCAACCGACGCGCGAATTGTGGCGTGCGCGGCGCCCTTCCGCCGGCCGGGCGCTTGGGGTGGCCTCGCCCTGCGGGCCTTTGAGGAACGCTCGTTGACGTGTGTCCGGGCGGGTGTATGATCCGCCAAGTGGCGAATTGTGGTGGTTGGTGGTAAAGAGTGAAGGCATTGCCCTAGAACAGACCCACCAGGTGGGGACGGAACCCGATCGGGGCGCCGAATGGGGCCCGCATCCACGAGCCACCGGCCACAACGGAGACGCGGCGTTCCGCGGACAGACGAGCAGGCGACGGATCGATGTTCACCGGCGAATACAGGCACTCGGTGGACTCCAAGGGTCGGGTTGCCATCCCGATTCGGTTCCGCGCGCCATTGGGCGAGGGCGCGATGCTTGCCCGCTGGGTGGACGGCTGCGCCGCGATCTTCCCCAGGTCTTCGTTCGAAGATCTGGCCGAGAAGGTTTCAAAGCTGCCGATCTCAGACGAACGCGCTCGGGCCTTCTCGCGATTCCTATTCTCCGGTTCCTTCGAGGTCGAAACCGACCAGCAGGGCCGGATCCTGCTGCCGGCGGCGATCAAAGAGTGGTCCGGGGTCGGCGCGGACGCCGTTGTGGTCGGCGCGAGAGATCACGTCGAGATCTGGGACCCGGGTCGGTGGGCGAAGTCGCAGCAGGCCGTCAACTCGGCCGACGCGCTCGCCTCGCACCTGACCGGGTTGGGCATCTAACGATGAATGGCAACTTCCGGGATCCGCTCGGGTCGGCTCGCGACGACGAGTCCGTCGAATGCTCTCCCGAGGGGGGCGCCGAAAGGGAGGTAGGGCACCTGCCGGTGATGGTGGACGAGGTACTTGACACACTCGCCGCCAACGCCGACAGCCTCCAAATCGACGCCACCCTCGGTGGAGCCGGCCATGCCGAGCGGATCCTGGAGTCCAGCGCTCCTGATGGCCGCCTCCTCGGCCTCGACGCCGACGGGGCGGCCATCGCCAGGGCTCGACGACGTCTGGCGCGCTTCGGCGATCGAGCCGTCTTTCGCCAGTCCAACTTCCGCGAGCTGGCGCAGGTCGCGCCCGAGGCCGGGTTCGGAG
>PMIQ01000076.1 GCA_003157175.1 Chloroflexota bacterium | reverse complement strand
GGACCCGGCCCTCAACGTCACCAAAAGAGGCGGCCTTCGAGGACGGGGACCTCGGGGAGGGAATTCAGCCCTGCTGGAGCGGATTGCAGGTACAGGGCACCGCTAGTTCCCCGCCTAGCACGGCCCGGGAATCATAGCAGCCCCGGACGGCGCGACCGACAAAGGGCGCGAAATCGCGCACGCCGCCGTATGGGGCACCGGTCGGGACCCGTCGGCCGACGCCGGTCGAGCGCTCGCCTTGTCCAAGCATGGGCGTTTGGGAGGGAGTGGCGGAGAGGGAGGGATTTGAACCCTCGATGGGTTGCCCCATACCGCATTTCCAGTGCGGCGCCCTAGGCCACTAGGCGACCTCTCCGCGAAGACAGCCCGCTACGGCGGGCAGGTCGCCGACCGGCCAAGCCGGCGACTGGTGAAACCTGGGAGTGGCGGAGAGGGCGGGATTCGAACCCGCGGTGCTCTCGCACACCGCTTTTCGAGAGCGGCACCATCAACCACTCGGACACCTCTCCGCGCGAGAGAATACCAGAGCCGGGCGAGCGATCTGCCGATGAGGGCGCCGAACGTGGGCGACCCGGCGTCGGCCTAGCCCGCCGCCGTCTTGAGGGGCTCGGCCGAGCGCCGGCTCTCGACCGAGCCGGCCTTGGAAAAGAGTTCCTCGGCTTCGTCGCAGCGGATCCCGCTCACGACCTTGAGCTTGTGCGACAGCCTCGTGTCCTGGGCAAGCTGCAGCGCTCCGCCGGCGGCGCCGTCGATCGGATTGGAGACGGCGAACACGAGCGCCTCCACGTCGCAGGCCAGCAGCGCTCCGACGCACATCGGGCACGGCTCGCGAGTCACGAAGATCGTGGCGTCTGACAGGCGGTCGCGGCCTAGCTTTCGGGCGGCCTCGCGCAGGGCGACGATCACCGCGTGGGCGGTGGGATCGTTGCATTCCTGGACCTTGTCGTGGGCCCGGGCCACCATCGCGTCGCTGACGACCGCCACGGCGCCGATCGGGGCCTTGCCCTGGTCGAGGGCGAGTTGGGCCTCGGCCAGAGCCTCTCCCATGAACAGCTCGTAGTTCATGGGCGGATCATACAGGCCCTCGTCGGCGCAGCGAGGCCCGGAAGCTCCCATCGACCGACCGACCGGCCGGCGGCGATGACTCGCTTGGTGCTCAGTCACTGCCGGGTTTCGACGGGTCCTCGGGCTCCGAGAGCTCGCGAATCGCCCGGGCCAGGACCGCCATGTCCTCGTCGCCGTGACCGCCGTCGAGCAGCCGGTCCTCTAGAGCCGCCGCCAGCATCGCCGTCGGGAGCATCACGCCGGCTTCGCCCGCCATCTCGAGGGCGATGCCGAGGTCCTTGCGATGGAGCGCGAGTCGGAAGCCGAGCGGGTACTCGTCGGCGATCATGCGACCGCTCCGGTTCGCCAGGACCCAGCTCTGGGCCGCGCCGCCCGAAAGAGCCTCCACCATGCGGTTGGGGTCGAGGCCGGCCCGGATGCCGAGGACGATCCCCTCCGCCACGCTCAGATACGCACCGGCGATGATCACCTGGTTGACGGCTTTGGCGGCCTGGCCGTTGCCGAGCGAACCAAGGTGGGTGACCGTCCGCCCGATCGCCTCCAGGATGGGACGAGCGCGCGCGACGTCCGAGTCGGAGCCGCCCACGAAGATGGTCAGCGTGCCCAGCCGAGCGCCCTCCGAGCCACCCGAAACCGGGGCGTCCACCATGCCGACGCCACGTTCTGCCAGACGGCGGCCGAACTGGCGGGTCGCCCCCGGGGCAATGGTCGAGCAGTCGATGACGAGAGATCCGGCGGCGGCGCCGTCGGCCACTCCGTCGGGACCGAAGAGGACGGATGCGACGTCGGGGCTGTCCGAGACGCAGACGACGACCACATCCGCGCCGGCGGCCAGCTCCGCGGGGGTCGCGGCTTCGCGGGCGCCGAGCTCGAGCAGCGCCGCGGCACGGCCCGGGGTTCTGTTCCAGACCGTGAGCGGCGCTCCCGCGCGGGCCAGGTTGGCGGCCATCGAGGCGCCCATGGTGCCGAGCCCGACGAACCCGATCCGTTCCACACTCGCTCCTTCGCCGGCTTGCATCCGCCAGCTTGCTTATGCCGACGACAATGCTAGCCGCTCGGCCCCCGATCCCGGCCGGGGCGGCGATGGGCGGTGATACGATGTCGCCACGGAGACGTCCGGGCGGGTTCGGGGTTGCCGATGGCGGTGACGACCCGGCGAGTCGGCTGAGGAGCGGAGCAGACGGACGCGCGGGCCCGCTTGGGGTTCTGCGGCTGCCGATGGTGCCGAGCACGTCGCCTGGGCCGACCTGGTGTAGATGATGGAGTCGACCGCTTGAATCCGGCCATCCGCTCTGGGCTCGGCGGGAGAGTGGCGGGCGCCCTGCTCGTGTCCACGTTCATTGCCTCGTTCTCGGCTGCGTGTGGCGCGGCCACGCCGTCGCCGTCCCCATCTCCGAGCCAGACCCTGGCGAGCGCGAGTCCGTCCGCGGCGGTCGCTTCCGTCGGACCGACGGCACCGGCGTCGGTGACGCCGCCGCCCAGCCCCTCGCCGACCCCATCTCCCGTGCCGACTCCATTCTCGGCAATCGTCGCCACGAGCTGCGACCCCAGCGTGGTCCCGGGCTCTGTGTATCCTTCCTCAGCCCCCGCCGTGGCGCAGCCGCCCGGCGCGAAGCAGCTGATGCTGCACGTCCCCATCCTCGAGTACCACCGCATCGTTCCGGCGGCCGAAGCCGGTCGGTCGGTCGCGGCACTGACCATGCCACCCGCGGTCTTCGACGCCCAGATGGCCGCGCTGGCGAAGGCCGGGTGGCACACCATCACACTCGCCGCACTCGCCGACGACCTGACGGCCGACGTCACGCCGCCTCCCCACACCTTCGTGATCACGATCGACGACGGCTGGTGGGACAGCTACGACTACGCCTTCAACATCCTCGTGAAACACGGGTTCGTGGCCACCTTCTTCGTGATCTCCGGCCGCATTGGGCAACCCCTGTTCCTGACGGCCGATGAGATCCAGGTCCTGGCCGCGGCGGGCAACGACATCGGCGACCACACCGTCCATCACAACCCGTTGACGGGGGCCCAACCGAAGGAGCTGACATACGAAATCGATTCCGCGGCGGCGGCGATCGCCGCCATAACCGGGACCTGGCCCGAATCGCTGGCATACCCGCTCGGCAAGGCCGATTCGCGAGTGCTGGCCGCCGTGGCCGCCTGCAAGTCACTGCGAATCGCCGTCGTGGAGGGCGCCGGCGCTCGCGAGACATGGGCCACCCGGTTCCACATCTCGCGCATCGAGATCGGGCCGTGGCGACTGCCTGCGGATTTGCTCGCCGAAGTGCAACGCCTTGGTCGCTGATCCGCGCCGCGCAGGCACGGGCCGGGCGCGAGTGCTCTGGCTCGTGGCCCTGGCGATGGCCGTGGCGGCCTTCACGCCACCCGGGAAGCGGGCGGTCCGGCGACTGGCGCTGCTGGTGGATTCGCGCGTGGAGGGTGCCGCGGAGCCGACGGTACGGGCCTATGCGCGCTTCATCGCGCCGGTGTTTCGCAGGCTGTATCGGCGCGTGACGGACGACGTGGCAACCGAACTGGCGGGCCGCGGCGCCGCCGGCGGCGGTGGTGGCGACCTCGGCGACAGCGACGGCCCCGGCCCCGAGCTCACGATCCTCGACGTGGGCTGCGGACCGGGCGATCTGGCCGCCATGCTGTCCGAACGAATTCCGGAGGCGCGAATTCTCGGCCTCGACCTGTCGTCGAGCATGGTCGAGCTGGCGAGACGGAAGGCGACGGGTGACGGACGGCTCCGCTTCGAAGTCGGAGACGTTGCCAGCCTTCCTTTCGAATCTGGCTCGATCGACCTGGTCGTGTCGACGCTCAGCCTGCACCACTGGCCGAATGCCGGGGCGGGTTTCTCCGAGATCGCGCGAGTGCTTCGACCGGGCGGCATGGCTTTCGTCTACGACCTGCGCCTGGTGACGGTGGAGGCCGGCGCGCTGCCCGACCTCGCGCACCAGGCTGGGCTGCCGGTCTCGCGGCTTCGGCGCGAACGCATCCACGGCGGCCTGCCGGCGAGCCTGTTCGTCCGCTTTCGAGTCGACGTGCCCGTCGAAGAACCGGCCGCCGATGTCTCGCCCGCTGCGCGGGCAGCCGGCCATGCTAGAATCCCGGCCGCTGTGACTCCTGGAGAGGTCGCATAGTCGGTCTAGTGCAGCGGTTTGCTAAACCGCCAGGTGGGGTAACCTGCCTCGAGGGTTCGAATCCCTCCCTCTCCGCCAGTCTCCGCAATGAGGCACAGCGGCGCGCGCCCGTAGCTCAGTGGATAGAGCGCCAGGTTGCGGACCTGGAGGTCGTGGGTTCGAGTCCCGCCGGGCGCGCCAACTCTCCGGCCAGCGTTCGATGTGGCCGAACCCGCGTCTCTTGCCGCCGGTGCCACACTGTCCGCAAGAGAGCCGATTCGGCTAACGCGGACAAGGAGCACGCGGATGAGATTCGTGATCCTTCGCAACGAGACGGGCAAGTTCTGGTGGAGAGCGGTTGGCAATAACAACGAGATCATGGCTGCCTCCCAGATGATGGAGCGAAAGCAGTCGTGCCTCGACTCCATCGCCACGGTGCAGCGAGAGGCGCCGAAGGCAGAGATCGTCGACAAGACCGACGAGTCCGCCAGCTGAGGGAGCGCCCGAACACGCTTCCCCTCCCCCGGCGCCTGGACGTCCACGCTGACTTCAAACCGACAACGACGTGGCCGACCCGGAGAACGAAGCCACCGCGAACGAGATCGGCGGTGACCTCAACTGCCGCGGCAACTCTCCGTCGGCACCTCAGTTCCGCGCGAGCCGAAATAGGGCGCGGAACCCGCGCGCCGGGCGGCGGAGTCGGACGATTGCCCGTTCTACCCGAATGACATCGTTAGCCGGCCGGCTAGCCTCGATGGGTCAGGCGGTGGAGGAAGCCCACCCCGTGGGCTGGCGTCGCAGGCTCGGGCGCCGCGTCGAGCTTGCCCGCAGCTTCATCGTCGGGCTGGGCCGGGATCTTCCACTCGTCCTCCGGCCCGGGATCGCCCGGCCCCACATGCAGAGTGTTGGTCGGCATCGGGACCAGCCCAACCCCTACGTCCCCGAGGAACGCGCCGACATTCGGTTCGGCGGTGCGCTTCGGCTCGCTCATCGACACGTCCTCCACCGGAATGGGCGGTCGCTTGCCGTCGGCATTCTTAGAGTCCAACTTAGCACTGCGGTCAACGGCCGAGACGGCCGCCGTTCCACGCCGGCTCTGACAGGACGATTCGATTTGACACCGCGCTCGGAGCCCGTTACTGTCCCGGGCACTGACATGGAACACATCTTCTACTTTTACCGCAACCCGGCATGACCGTTCCCGGAGCCTAGGCCCGGGATCGCGGGTCGTGCCGGGTAGAGCAGAGGCAGCGCCTCTGCTTTTTTGTTGCCCGACCAGACCCCGCCGGCAGGCCCCCACGAGGAGGACCGCCAGATGATCGTAGTGATGTCCGTAGGGGCAACCGAACAACAAGCCAACGACGTCCGCGACCTCGTCAAGGCCGCCGGGCTGACGCCGCACGACAACTACGGCACGCAGCGAGTTGTGATCGCCGTTCTGGGCGACGTGGGACCTCAGAGGGACCATCTGATGAGCAAGCTGAACCTGATGCCCGGCGTCGAATCGGTAACGCCCATCAGCCGGCCATTCAAGCTGACCTCGCGCGAGTCGCACCCCGAAGACACGATCATCGAGCTGGCCGGCACAAGAGTCGGCAACGGCTCGCTCACGATCATGGCCGGCCCTTGCTCCATCGAGGGGCGGGAAATGATGATCGAGACGGCGAAGGCGGTGGCGGCGGCCGGAGCGACGATCCTGCGCGGCGGCGCGTTCAAGCCACGTACCAGCCCGTACGCCTTCCAGGGCCTGGGAGTCGAAGGCTTGAAGTATCTGCAAGAAGCCGGCAACGAGACGGGCNNTCGTGGCCAGGCACTCGGACATCCTCCAGGTGGGCACCCGCAACATGCAGAACTACTCCCTGCTGACGGCCGTGGGCAAGGCCGGCAAGCCGGTCATGCTCAAGCGCGGCTACGGGGCCACGATCGAAGAGTGGCTGATGGCTGCCGAGTACATCATCTCCTCGGGCCAGCCAAACGTGATCCTGTGCGAGCGCGGCATCCGGACATTCGAGACCTACACGCGGAACACGCTCGACCTGACGGCCGTGCCGCTTCTCCACCACCTGACCCATCTGCCGGTCGTCGTCGACCCGTCCCACGCCACCGGTAAGCGCTGGCTGGTGCGGCCGATGGCGATGGCCGCTGTGGCCGCCGGCGCGGACGGGATCATGGTCGAGGTCCATCCGAGGCCGGACGAGGCCAAGTCCGACGGCGAGCAGTCGCTCACCCTCGACCAGTTCGCCGACATGGCGAGCGCGCTGCGCAAGATCCACGAAGAGGTTCGAACCCTCATCAAGGATCCCTTTGCGATGACCGGACAGGTCGCGGTCGACGGGGCTAGCAAGCCCTGACCGGCCGATGACCGAGCCGCTCACCGGGGGGCAGTCCCGGTCGATCCTTCCTGCCGCGCATCTGCGCGGCGAGCCCCGGCTGCCCGGAGACAAGTCGATCTCGCACCGGGCACTGATCATGGCCGCCCTCGCGGAAGGGCGGAGCCTGATCGGCGGGGCGGGCGACGGGCGCGACGTCCAAGCCACGGCCGGGATCGTCGCCGCTCTCGGGGCGAGCGTGGACCGGGTGCGCGAGGACGGCCTCAACGTGGATTACAGAGTCGCCTCTCCGGGCGTGGACGGGCTCCACGAAGCCGACGGCGTGCTCGACTGCCGCAACTCCGGGACGAGCCTGCGACTGTGCGCCGGAGTGCTTGCGGGATTGGCCTTCTTCTCCGTCCTGGACGGCGACGCTTCATTGCGGAGCCGTCCGGTGGCCCGTATCATCGAACCGCTGCGCTCGATGGGCGCAGACTTGCGCGCACGTCGATCCGATTCCCTTCCACCGCTGGTAGTCATCGGTCGCTCGCAATTGCGGGCGATCGATTTTGCAACCCGCGTACCGAGCGCCCAGGTCAAGTCGGCGATCCTGCTGGCGGGCCTGCGCGCGCAGGGGCGAACGACGGTGCGCGAGGCTGTTGCCACGCGGGACCATACCGAGCGGATGCTTCGCTCGCGCGGCGTCGAGGTCCGGCGTGTGCCGGAGGATGAGTCTGGAGGCAGACCGGTGGCCTGGACGCTGGAGGGCGGAGCGCGGCTTTCCCCGCTCGACGAGCGCGTCCCGGCCGATCCCTCGGCGGCGGCCTTCTGGCTCGTGGCCGGGGCGATCCATCCGGACGCGGCGCTGACGCTCCGCGGCGTAGGGGTGAATCCTACCCGTCGGGCGGCGATCGACTTTCTGGTCCGAATGGGCGCTCGAATTGAGGAGACGGCGGTCGGCGAACCCTGCGGCGACGCCGGCGAGCCACTGGCCGACTTCACGGTTCGGTCGAGCGAGCTCGAGGCAATCGACCTCGGACCGGCAGACGTGGCGGCGGCCATCGACGAGATACCGATCCTCTGCCTGGCCGCGACGCAGGCCCGCGGCAAGACCACGATCCGTGGCGCCGGGGAGCTGCGCAATAAGGAATCGGACCGCATCGAGGGCATCGCCACCGGCCTCACCGCGCTTGGTGCGCGCGTCTCCGTCAGCGGCGACGACATCACCATCAGCGGCCCCACGCCGCTGGTCGGGGCCGCCACCGAGACTCTCGACGATCACCGCCTGGCCATGACCTTCGCCGTGGCCGGCCTAATCGCCCGAGGAACGACGACCGTCGATCTGGCGCAGAGCGCGGCCGTCTCGTACCCGAGCTTCTTCCTCGAACTCGAAAGGCTGCGAGCATGACCAACCGCGTCGTCCTGATCGGCCACCCGGTCGCCCACTCCTTCTCGGGTGGGATGCAGCAGGCTGCCTTCGATGCCCTCGAGAT
>PMIQ01000177.1:2429-3765 GCA_003157175.1 Chloroflexota bacterium | reverse complement strand
GCGGGCCCGGCGGCGGGCCGTACGGATCGGCTGCAGGCGGCGATAGACGAGTTCCTGGTTCAGCTGCGGGTCGAGCGCGGGTTGTCGGACGCGACGCTGCGCGCTTACCGCGCCGATCTGCTCGACTTCGCCGCGAGTCGCGGAGCCGCGGTGGAATGGGACGCGTCGGCCGACGTCGCGGTTCGATACCTGGGAATGCTGGCCTCGCCAGGCCGCGGTCGCCGCCCGCCCCTGCGTCCCACCAGTCTCCGCCGGAAGGCGGCTTCTCTGCGCGGGTTCTACCGCTTCTGTTATGCGGAAGGGCTGGTCACCACGGACCTGGCCGCGCGGTTCGATCTGCCGCGGCAGCCGCGGCTTCTGCCCGAAGTTCTGACGGTCGAAGAGGTGGACGGTCTGCTCGCCACCCGAACCGACGACTCGCCGGCCGGCATCCGTGACCGTGCGCTGCTCGAGCTGCTGTACGCCAGCGGCCTGCGCATCTCCGAGGCAGTCGGACTCGATCGGGACGACCTTTCACTCGAAGAGGGATTGGTCCGCGTCATCGGCAAGGGCGATCGGGAACGCCAGGTCCCGGTCGGAGAAGTGGCGCTGGCCTGGCTCCGCCGGTACATCGAAGAGGTCCGGCCGGCGTGGCTCGCCCTGGCTACGCCACCTCTGCCTCATGGCGGCCCGGTATTCCTGTCGGTGCGCGGTGACCGACTCGACCGCCGCCGAGCTTGGGAGATGATCGTTTCGACTGCCCGATCGGCCGGCCTTCAGAATGGCGTCAGCCCGCACACGCTGCGCCATTCATTCGCAACTCACCTATTGGAGGGAGGCGCCGATCTGCGTATCGTTCAGGAGCTGCTCGGGCATGCGAACATCAGCACGACACAGCTGTACACGCATCTGACCGGCGAACGGATAAAGGACGTCTACGCCCGCTCCCACCCACGGGCCTGAAAGAGCCTGACGCCCGACGGTGGACGGGCAGAAGGAGACGAGGATGAGCTACGCGGAATCGTTGATGGCGAAGGACGAGCAGATCCTCTACCGGGGCAGGCAGCATTGGCTGGCGCCTGTATCCGACTCGGTGCGGCCCATCGTGCTCGTGCTCCTTGGCCTGGTGATCTTCTTCCTGGCCACGCTATGGAAGGCCACCGGCACCGGCTGGGAGATCATGGCGGGCCTGAGCGCCCTGCTTCTCATAGTCGGCCTCATCTGGATCGCGATCGTGGTCCTGACCTGGCGCGCCGAGGAGTACATCATCACCGGCCGTCGCGTCCTCAAGATCGAAGGCCTGCTGGACAAGAAGAGTGGCGACAGCTCGCTTGACAAGATCAACGACGCGGTTCTC
>PMIQ01000177.1:0-2395 GCA_003157175.1 Chloroflexota bacterium | reverse complement strand
CCCCAGGCCTGCCGCCGACTCGCCGGCCGCCGCAGCGGCGACAAAGTCGTCGAACTCTGACGATGTGGCCGCCACACTTGCGAAGCTGGCCGACCTGCGCGACAAGGGGGCCATCACACCGGCTGATTACGAGGCCAAGAAGGCCGAGCTGCTCGGTCGCCTGTAGGTCCCGCAGCGCAAACGCGGCAGTGGACGGGCGGCACGGTAGGATACCTCCGCCCGTCCCGCAGCCGAGAGGTAGAACCGCTCAATGATTGACCTAGCTCAGGCTGTCATCTGGATCGCTCTGTTCTTCCTGGTCTGCGGGCCGGTGCATGAGTGCGCTCACGCTTTCACGGCCTGGCGGCTGGGCGACGGCACAGCCAAGCTGTTTGGGCGCGTTTCACTCGATCCGATCGTTCACTTCGACCCCTTGGGCGGCCTCCTGCTGGTGGCGTCGGTGGCTCTGAGCGGCGGTACGTTCGGTTTCGGATGGGCCAAGCCCACGCCCGTCAACCCGTACAACCTGCGCGGTAGTTACGCCAATGCTCGAGTCGCCGTCGCCGGGCCGCTGTCCAATCTGGCCCTGGCTGCAGTCTTTGCCGTCGGATTCCGCATTCTCTGGTCGCAGGGCATCGCGCCGGCCGAAACCTCCGCGATCAGCATGCTGCAACTTGTCTTCTTCACGGGCGTCTCACTGAATCTGGTTCTGATGCTGTTCAACTTGCTTCCGGTGGCGCCCCTGGACGGCTCTCACGTACTGCTCGATCTCCTCGATCCGCAGACCTCGCGTCAGGTCGGGCAGTTCATGGATCAGTACGGCCTCTTCATCCTCTTCGCCGTCGTACTGCTGGCTGGCAGGATCATCGACCCGATCCTGACGCCGTTGATCAGCCTTCTCATCGGCGTCCCGGTCAGCTAGCCGGGTGCGCAGCTGGTGGGCCGCGAAGGTCAGGCGGACGTGGTCGTACGCTCGTGCGCGGGTGGCGCCGTCGGAGCGGAACGAGCTGGCGAGCTGGCTGACTCCCGCGCAGCTGGCGCTGTTCGATCGGATGCAGGTCGCGGATCGCCGCCACGGCCTGGATGTGGTCGCGGCGCTGCGGCAGACCGGCAGTAAGGACGCGGACCTTCTCATGGCGGGGCTGCTCCACGACTGCGGCAAGAGGCCGCGGGTTCGTCTCGCGCATCGCGTGGCCTGGTCGCTGGGGCAGCGTTATGGGGAATGGATCTGGAGAGTGGCGGGCCACATGCCAACCTTTCGGTACGGGTTGGACCGGCTGCGCACCCATGCCGAGCGTTCGGCTGAGCTCGCCGCCGCGGCGGGTTGCAGCCCGCGAACGGTGGAGTTGATCCGTCGGGCGGAGAATCCGGTCGATGAAGCGGGCCAGCTCTTGCACACGGCCGACGAGGCGAATTGATGACGTCACCTGAGACGACGGCTCCCGAGCGGATTTCGCGCGCGGCCGCCGCGCGAGCCGCGGCGCTGGCTCGCCTGGGCACGGCGCCCGAGGTGATCTTCGACGAGGGTCGGCGCGAGCGGGCGACGCATGTCCGAATGGGGGACTTCGACGGTCCTCTGGCTCTGCTGCTGGCCCTGATCGAGGCCCGCCAGCTCGACGTGCTGACCGTCCCGCTTGGAGGTCTGGCGGAAGCCTATCTGGACGCTCTCGCGACGTTGGAAGGCGATCGCCTTGGGAACGTTTCCGGTTTCGTGGCCGTGGCCGCGCAGCTGATCCTGATCAAGAGCCGGGCAATCCTGCCGCGGCCGCCGAAGGACGTGGCCGTGCCGCTCGACGAAGAGCCCGATCCGGAGGCCGAGCTGCGAGCGCGGCTCATCGAGTATCGCCGCTTCCGCGCTGCGGCCGCCGCGCTGGGTGAGCTGTTGGGCGTTCACCGTCTCTTCCGCCGCGATGCCGAGTTGGCCGCTCTCGCGGGCAAGGCCGGCGCACGGCCGCCGGAGAGGCCGGCGCTGCCGCCGTCGGTCCTGGCGCAGGCGCTGGACAGGCTGGCGAAGATCGTGCCGCCGGCGCAGCCCGTCGCCGAGATCGTGACCAGGATCGTCACCATGGCGGAGCGAACCGCGGTGATCCGCGCCGCGCTGTCTCAAGCCGATCATTTCGTGCTGCAGGAGCTGCTCGGCGGCGTGAAGGACCGCGTCGTGGTCGCGGTAACGTTCCTGGCACTGCTGGAGCTCTCCAAACGCCGCGAGATCACTCTCGAGCAGGCCGAGCCATGGGGGCCGATCGTGGCCCGACGGTTGACCGGCGTAGCGTCGGTCGAGGTCGAGCCCGAGGCCGAGATCGACGAGAGTCTGGGGTCGTTCGCATGAAGTCGGAGGAGGTGACCGGTTTGGAGAACGAAGTCGGGGCTCTCGGGGTCGTTCCAGGCGAGGATGCGGCCGGTGCGGAGGACCCGG
>PMIQ01000139.1 GCA_003157175.1 Chloroflexota bacterium | reverse complement strand
TCGTGCAGGGCCAGGGCAACGCCGCCGCCGTCCAGCTGATCGTCTTCCGGATTGTCCAGGGAGTGGGGAGCGCCTTCCTCTTCGCGAACTCGGCAGCCATCCTGACCGACGCCTTCCCGCCCGACAAACGCGGGCTGGCGATGGGCATGAACCAGATCGGCATGCTCGCGGGCACCTTCGGCGGGCTCCTCCTGGGCGGCCTGCTGGCGGCGGTCGACTGGCGCGCGGTCTTCCTCATGAGCGTGCCGTTCGGACTCTTCGGCACGGTGTGGGCATATCTGATGCTCCACGAGACGGCCACGATCCGCGCCCACCAGCAACTCGACATTCCGGGCAACGTGCTGTTCGCCGTCGGGCTCACGCTCGTCCTGGTTGGTTTCACATACGCCATCCAGCCTTACGGCGGCGCGAGCATGGGCTGGGGCAACCCGTGGGTGATCGGGGAGCTTGCGGGCGGCCTCGTCCTCCTGGCCGTGTTCGTCGCCGTCGAGCGGCGCGTGTCCGATCCGATGTTCCGCCTCGAGCTCTTCCGCATCCGCATGTTCGCGGCCGGCAACATCGCGGGCTTTCTGTCGTCTCTGGCCCGCGGCGGTCTCCAGCTGATCCTCATCGTCTGGCTGCAGGGAATCTGGCTGCCTCTCCACGGTTACTCCTTCGAGCAGGCTCCATTGTGGGCGGCTTTGTATATGCTCCCGATGACCGCCGGGTTCCTGATCGCCGGGCCGTTGAGCGGCGCGCTGTCCGATCGATATGGCGCTCGCTACTTCTCGACCGGCGGCATGTTGATCACGGCCGCGGCCTTCGTGGGTTTTCTCGCGCTTCCGGCCGACTTCGACTACGTCCCCTTCGCGCTGCTCCTGCTCATGCTCGGGATCGGCATGGGCGCCTTTGCCTCGCCCAACACGGCCTCGATCATGAACTCGGTACCGCCCGAGCACCGGGGCGCCTCGTCTGGCATGCGGGCGACGTTCCAGAATGTGGCCTCGAGCCTCAGCCTGACGCTCATCTTCACGCTCGTCGTCGCGGGACTCTCGGCGAACTTGCCCCGCGCCATGTACGGACGGCTGACCGCTGCGGGCATTCCCTCCGGCGTGGCAAGCCAGATCTCCGGCATCCCCCCGATCGGCGCGCTCTTCGCGGCATTCCTCGGCTACAACCCGATGTCGAGCCTCATCCCGTCGTCGGTGCTGGCGAGTCTTCCGAGCGCCTCGCGCGCGACGGTCCTCTCGAACTCGTTCTTCCCGCAATTGCTGGCCGGACCGTTCCACGACGGGCTGCAGATCGCGTTCTCGGTCTGCGTCCTGCTGTCGCTCGGCGCCGCCGCCGCGTCGTGGCTGCGAGGACGCCGGTACATCCACGACTACGAGGTGGGCACGGCGGCGGCAGCCCCGGAATTGGCCACCGCGGCGGTGGGCACGGCGGCGGAACCTTAAGGCTCGGCTGCTTTGCCGGGGCCCAAACGGCGCTGATCTCACCGCGGACGGTCTTCTTTCGGCCGGGCAAATACACGTCCCGGCCCGCGCACCGTGGCGGCCGATTTGTTCGTCGCTTTTCAGACAGGTTGCAGCATTGCTCCCGAGACTTCACTGGAAGCGGCTCTTCCGCCGTTTCACCCACGGAAGAAATCCCTTCGGCTGGCGACACGGACTGGAGTTCGGTCCCCGCTCATGGCAAACCCGCAGGATTCGCCTGCTCCGTCCGCAAGCCGCTTCTGGCGCCGGAGGCCCCTTCGCATCAGAACCCGACTCCGTCGGGGCGTCCCGTTCGCCTCGGGGCTCGTGGCCGCGCTTCTCGCCGTCGCGCTCTACGGCGCGCTGGTACCCGCGCCGCGGCCGCTCAACCAGCAGGACGTGAGCCAGAGCATCTCCCAGGCATTGGCTTCAATCACCCCAGGACCTGCCGACTCGCAGCGCGCGTATCAGGCCGTCGCCCCCTCGCTCGTCCTGATCGAGACCCAGGGTTCGGGCGGCACACCCGCCCCGAGCGCTTCGACCCTGCCGCGTAACTCCGCCGTGCCGACCGGCGCCATCCCCGCTGCAGACGTAACCCTGGGAAGTGGCGTGGTTGTGGACAGCGCCGGCGACATCCTCACCTGCTTGCACGTTGTCGCCGACGCGACGTCCATCCAGGTGACGTTCGCCGACGGGACGAAATCGGAGGCTACGATCCAGGCCACGCAACCTCAGAACGACATCGCGGTCCTGCAGGCGGCGCAGCCCCCGGCCGACATCGTGCCGGCCGTCCTCGGCAATCCCCGGAGCGTGCAGGTCGGGAGCGAGGCCTTCGTCCTCGGCAATCCCTTCGGCCTGTACGGCTCGATGAGCGCGGGCGTCATCTCCGGCCTGAATCGCTCCTTCCAGCTTCCCAACAACGGTCCGCAGCTCACGGGCCTGATCCAGATCGACGCCGCGGTGAACCCGGGCAACTCGGGCGGTCCGCTGGTCAACCGCGACGGCCAGGTGATCGGGATCGTCGACGGTCTCATCAATCCCACGAACGAGGGCGTGTTCATCGGCATCGGCCTGGCGGTGCCCATCGATGTGGCCGGCGGAGCCGCGGGATTGCCGCCGGACTAGCCGCCGACCGTCCGCGGACCGCGGACCGCGGACCCAACGCAAATCGAAGCCGGCGGACCGGGTCGGTTGACGTAGCGAGGTGCAGCAAGTGAAGACAGCGCACGAACAGGCCGACACGGCGCCGGGGGCGTTCGACGCGCCGACCGTGCCGATGGAGCGCCTTCTGTACGAGGTGAAGAAGGTCATCGTCGGCCAGGACCACCTCCTCGAACGGCTCGCGGTGGCGCTCCTGGCGCGGGGCCATCTGCTGGTCGAAGGCGTGCCGGGACTGGCCAAGACGATGGCCATCAAGACTCTCGCCGGTGCCATCGGCGGCGAGTTCAAGCGCGTCCAGTTCACGCCCGACCTCGTCCCGGCTGATCTGGTCGGAACGCGGATCTACAACCAGAAGACCGGCGAATTCAACACGTCCCTGGGTCCGGTGTTCACCAACCTTCTTCTCGCGGACGAGATCAACCGGGCTCCGGCCAAGGTCCAGAGCGCGCTTCTCGAGGTGATGCAGGAGCGGCAGGTCACGATCGGCCACGAGACTCACAAGGTGCCCGACCCGTTCCTGGTCCTGGCGACCCAGAACCCGATCGAGACCGAAGGGACGTACGCCCTGCCGGAGGCGCAGGTAGACCGCTTCATGCTCAAGGTCCTGGTCGGCTATCCGAGCGCGACCGAGGAGTTCGTCATCGTCGAGCGGATGACCGGCCCACTCGAGCCGGTACAGGAGGTGCTCTCGATCAGGAGCCTGCTCGAGCTGCAGCAGCAGGCCGACCGCGTGTACGTCGATCCGGCGCTGATGGAGTACGCCGTGCGCCTGGCAACGTCCACCCGGGCGCCGAGGCTGCACGGTATGCCGGAGCTGGAGAAGTACATCACGTATGGGGCCAGTCCGCGCGCCTCGATCAACCTGATCCTCACCGCCCGGGCGCTGGCTTTCGTGCGCGGCCGCGACTACGCGCTGCCCCAGGACGTGCTCGACATGGCCCGCGACGTGATGCGCCATCGCCTGGTCCTGTCGTTCGAGGCTCTCTCGGACAACGTGACCGCCGACGACGTTCTGACGACCGTGCTCAAGCGGATTCCGGTGCCAGTGGTACCGCTGAGGGAGCGATCCAACGCCCGCGCCAGCGCCTGAGGCCTTTCCCTGGACCGCTTCGCGGTGGCACGACGAGGAGCCACCTGACAACGGGCGCGAAGGTGACTTGCGCCGTGAGCGAGCCGTCTCCGCCCCGGAGAAGGTTCTCCAGCGCCTCGACTGGCAGGTCATCCGCCGGCTGGACGGCGTGCTCCAGGGCGACTACCGCAGCCTCTTCCGCGGCAACGGCATCGATCTCGTGGACCTGCGCGAATACCAGCCCGGGGACGACGTCCGGTCGATCGACTGGAATGTCACGGCGCGGATGGACACGCCCTACGTCCGCGAGTACGTCGAGGACCGCGAGATCACGGCCTGGTTCCTGCTCGATCTCAGCCCCTCGGTCGACTTCGGGACAGTGGACACAGAGCGCGTCAAGCGGACGGTCCTGACCGACTTCGTGGCGACGCTCGCACGGCTGCTGACCCGGCGTGGCAACCGCGTCGGCGCGATGTTCTACGGCAGCACGGTCGAACGAATCATCCCGGCGCGAGGCGGGCGCGACCAGGTTCTGCGCCTGATCGACGACCTGCTCCGGCACCCGCGCCTGGCGAATGCCCCATTCACCGACCTGTCGCCATTGTTCGACGCCGGCCAGCGGACCATCAAGCGCCGTTCGCTGGTCTTCATCGTCTCCGACTTCATCAGCGCGCCCGGGTGGGAGCGCCCCCTGAGCCTGCTGAATCGACGGCACGAGGTGGTCGCCGTCCGACTGCTCGACCCGCGCGAGATCGAGCTGCCCGACGTCGGCGCGCTGATCATGGAGGACGCCGAGACCGGCGAGCAGCTCTATGTCGACACCCACGACGCCGCTTTCCGGCGCCGCTTCCGGGACGCGGCCGAGCGGCGCGAGGCCGAGATGAACGGCGCCTTCGGGCGAGCCGGGGTCGAGGCCTTGTCGCTTTCGACGGACGAAGACCTAGTCCGCGCCATCGTGCGTATGGCGACCATTCGCCGCCGGCGACGGAGGTAGGCCGTGACGTTCATCTGGCCGCCAATGCTGCTCGCGGTGGCGCTCGTCCCGATCGGTGCGTTGCTGTATTGGGCGCTGGACCGCCGCCGCCACCGTCTGCTCGCGACTCGTGGCGGACTGGGCCTCGCGCAGGGAACCACCCGCCGGCCGGCCGGCCTGCGCAGCCGAGCTCCATCGGCGCTGATCCTGGTCGGGATGGCCGTGATTGCCGTCGCCATGGCGCGGCCTCAAGCGGTTGTGGACCTGCCCCGCGTCGAAGGCACGGTCATCCTCGCCTTCGACGTCTCCGCCAGCATGGGAGCGAAAGACATGGCGCCCACACGAATGGATGCGGCCAAGACGGCGGCGAAGGACTTCGTGGCGCGCCAGCCGGACGGCATATCAATCGGTGTCGTGGCGTTCAGCGACTCGGGCGTGTCGGTCCAGACGCCTACCACCGATCAGGCCACGGTGCTCTCGGCGATAGACCGCCTGACGCCGGAGCGTGGGACGTCAGTCGCCCGGGGCATCCTGGCCTCGCTCAACGCCATTGCCGTTGCGGAAGCCGGGCCCTTCGCGGGGAACTACTACAGCAACCAGAGCCCCGCCCCAACCCCGACACCGACGCCGACGCCCGTGCCGTCCGGAACCCACGCCCCGGCGGCCATCGTTCTGCTCAGCGACGGCGAGAACAACGAGTCACCCGACCCGTTCGCCGCTGCGCAGGCGGCCGCCGACATGGGAGTGCGGATCTACACCGTCGGCCTCGGCAGCGCCGCCGGCACGACGCTGAACCTCGATGGCTTCCAGGTCTTCACCCAGCTCGACCAGGCGACGCTCCAGCAGATATCCCAGACGACCGGCGGCACCTACTACGGCGCGGCCGACGCGCAGCAGCTCCGCTCGATCTACGACAACCTCGACACTCAGCTCGTCGTCCAACCCCAGGAAACGGAGGTGACGTCGCTCGTCGCGGGCCTGGGCCTGCTGATGCTGCTCGCGGGCGGACTGACATCGCTTCTCTGGCTCGGTCGACTGCCATGACAGAGCCTGCGCGCTTCGGCCGCCGGGAAGGACGGGTCTGATGGACTTCCAGTGGTCGAGCTTGCTGCTCCTGCTGCTGCTCCTGCCGGTGCCGGTGATGGTCTACGTTTGGAGTCTGCGGCGGCGGCAGCGATCGGGCGTGCGCTACTCCAGCCTGGCCCTCGTGCGCGAAGCCGAGCCCGGATCGTCGCGGCTGCGCCGGCACCTGCCGTTCGCGCTGTTCGTGGCGGCCCTCGCGGCCCTGGTCTTCGCCATGGCGCGACCCGTGGCGGTCGTCGCCGTGCCCACGAACCAGACGACCATCATTCTCACGATCGACGTTTCGGGCAGCATGTGCTCGTCCGACATCCCGCCCAGCCGTCTGCAGGCCGCCGAGACCGCGGCCGCATCGTTCATCAACAGCCAATCTTCGACGACTCGATTTGGGATCGTCGCGTTCAGCAGCTTCGCGGAAGTCGTCCAGGCCCCGACCAGCGATCGGACGGCGCTGACCGAGGCCCTGAATAGCCTCGCAACCGGACGAAGGACCGCCGTCGGCGATGGCATCCTGGCCTCGATCGACGCCATCTCGGAAATCGACCCGGCCGTCGCCAGGAGCCAGACCGATTCGTCGACGGGGGTTGCGCCGGCACCGGTGCCCAAGGGCGATTACGCCCCCGACATCGTCGTCCTGCTGACCGACGGGGCCAACAACACCGGCACCGACCCACTCGCTGCCGCCCAGCAGGCGGCCGACCGGGGCGTGAGGGTCTACACCATCGGCTTCGGAACGGCCAACGGTGGGGCCATGAGCCCGACCTGCGCGCCTCAGTACGTCGGCCGGGAACCCGGCGGTGGCGGGTTTGGCGGCGGCGGCGGCGGCGGCGGAGCGTATGGTGGAGGCGGCGGTGGCAACTTCCCGCGCGGCATCGACGAGGCCACGCTCAAGGAGATCGCGGCCATTACCGGCGGGACGTACCACCCGGCCTCGACGGCGGCCGAGCTCGACAGCGTCTTCGCGAACCTCCCGACGAACCTGATCACCAAGCACGAGGTGACGGAAGTCAGCTTCGTCTTCGTGGGTCTGGGCGCGTTCACCGCGGCGCTGGCGATTCTGCTGAACAAGGCCTGGCGCCCTCTGCCCTGAACCGGCCGGCGGCGCGCCGGTCCTGGGGCCCGCCGGCCGCCGCGCTACAGCCTGCCGGCCGCGATGATCCGTTCCAGGAATTGCTGCGTCCTGGCCTCGCGCGGGCGGCTGAACATGTCCGCCGGCGCCCCCTGCTCGAGGATCACGCCCTCGTCGAGGAAGCAGACCCGGTTCGCGACGTCGCGCGCGAACCCCATCTCGTGAGTGGCGATGACCATCGTCATGCCGCCGCGCGCCAGCTCACGGATCACGTTGAGGACCTCCGCCACCAGCTCCGGGTCCAGGGCGCTCGTGATCTCATCGAGCAGCAGCAGGTCCGGCGCCATAGCCAGGGCTCGGACGATCGCGACGCGCTGCTGCTGACCGCCCGAAAGCCGGTCGGGGTACTCGTTGCGCTTGTCGGCAAGGCCGAACCGTTCGAGCAGCTCGGTCGCGTCGGCCTCGGCTCGCGCTTTCGGCTTCCCGGCGGCCTTGCGTGGCGCGAGGGTCACGTTGTGGAGTACCGACATGTGAGGGAACAGGTTGAACGACTGGAACACGATGCCGATGCGGCGGCGCATGCGGTTGACGTCCACGCCCGACGCCGTGATCTCCTTGCCCTTGACCAGGATGCGGCCGGCATCGATCGGTTCCAGCAGGTTGACGCAGCGCAGCAGGGTCGACTTGCCGCAGCCGGACGAACCGATCAGGCAGACGACCTCGTGTTCGGCGACTGTGAGATCGACACCGCGCAGGACGTGCAGATCGCCGAACGATTTCCAAAGCCCCGCGATCTCCAGCGCCGGTGGCGCGGCCGTGGACGATTCGGGACCCGATGCCACAAGCTCGTTCATCGGGCGTTCGCCAGGAAGCGCCGCCGATCCCGAGCCACCAGCCAGTCGGTGAACCGGGCGAGCGGGATGGTCATGACCAGGAAGACCAGGGCCACGACCACGTACGGGGTGAAGTTGAACGATGCCGCCTCATCGATCTGCGCTTGCCGGAAGACTTCGACCACGCCGATGTACGACACCAGGACGGTGTCCTTCTGAAGTCCGATGAAGTCGTTGAGAAGGGGCGGGATTACCCGCCGGATGGCCTGCGGCAGGACGACGTAGCGAAGCGCCTGAAACTGGCTGAGACCGAGCGATCTGGCCGCGGCCTCCTGGCTCGGGTGGACCGACTGGATTCCGGCTCGGTAAACCTCCGACACATAGGCCGAATACACAAGCGTCAGGGCGACGACCGCGTAGAAGAATGGGTCGGTCGGTACTCCCGCGATCCCGAGACCGGGGATGCCAAAACCGAGGATGTAGATGATCAACACGCCCGGCACGGCTCGGAAGAAGTCCACGTAGATCGTGGTCATCAGCCGGACTGGGAACAGAACCGCGCCCGGCAGGCTTCGCAGCACCGCGATCGCGAGAGCCAGGATCAGGATCAGGACCTCGGCGATGCAGAAGAGCTGGACGTTCGTCAGGAACGCCGGAACCACGTCGGGCACCGACTCCTGCCACACCTTGCCGTTGAAGAAGGACTCCTGAACCGCGCTCCAGCCGGGCGCGTTCACGACCACGAAACCGACGAACGCGAAAAAGACGACCGTGCTGAGCAAGGCCACCAGCGTCGAACGGAGGGCCGACTGGTCGAATCTGGGCCGGACAGGGGGACGCCCGCCCGATCTGAGGATCAAGTCCCCGGAGTCGAGCGGGCCGCCGAAGCCCCAACCTCTCATACCTGGAGGAAACGAACGACTACTGGCCGACGACGGGGGCGCTGGCCTTGTCGGACAGCCATTCCTTCGTGATCTGGTCCAGGGTTCCGTCGGCCTTGAGAGCGGCGATCGCCTGGTTGACGCACGTCGTCAGCGGGCTGCCCTTCTTGAGGACCAGACTGAAGTGCTCGGCGTCGGCCCCCGCGGTGGCCGGGAACTGGCCGACGATGACGCTGTTATCCAGCTGGGCCGAGGTGATGTAGAAGGCCGTCGGCAGGTCGACGACGAGGCCGTCGATCTGCTTGGCCTTGAGCGCCTGGATGGCCGCGTCGTTGGTGTTGTAGACGGAAGGCTTCGCCGTCGGCGCGATCATGTCCTGGATCGTCGTGTATGCGGTCGTTCCTACCTGGGCGCCGAACTTGTACTGCTTGAGGTCGGCGATCGTCTTGGCGGAGGCGATGGGATTGGACTTGAGCGCTACGATTGACTGGTTCACGAAGTAGTAGCCGTCCGACATATCGACCGCCTGCGCCCGTTCGGTCGTGTAGGAGACCTGCGCAAGGTAGAAGTCGAATGGCTTGGCGCCGGGCGCGTACGAGTTGTCGAAGGGGACGACCGTCCAGGCCACGTCGGTCTGGGTGTATCCCAGCTTCTGGGCTACCGCGTAGGCGACTGCGCTCTCGAAACCCTGGCCGTTGGTCGGGTCGCCGAGCTTCCACGGAGCCGGGGCATTGCCGCTGGCGGGCGGCTGGAAGTAGGGCGGGTAGGCCGGGTTGTCGGTGCCGACCGTCAGCTTGCCGGCGGTCAGCGTCGTGAGGACCGACTTGTCGCACGGGTTTGCCGTCGGCGTTGGGGTAACCGTGACGATGATCGACGGCGGCGCCGCCGCGGTCGTGGCGGTCGGCGCCGCCGTCGGGGCCGGCGTCGGCGTGGCGAACGACCCACTCGTGCACGCGGCGATCATCATGACGAGCAGGGGCAGGGACAGAATCCTGAGAGATCGACGAGTCATTGGGCATCCTCGAAGTTGCGACGGATTCGAAGATGTGAGTCTAACCGAGACCGCGCCGCCAGATCCCCGAATCTGCGGCCTCGCGGCCCTGGCGCTCACCCACAACGCCGAGAGCCGCGGGCGACCCCGCAGTTCAGCGGCGTATCAGCTCCGCCGCATGGCGCAGGGCAGACTCGGAAGCGGGCGCCGCCTTCGGTAGGCGCGCCGCGACCCGCCCCCGGCGTCGGGCAGCCAGGTTGCCTGCAGCCTCCGGTCGGCCTCGAGGCTGTGCAGGGCCGGGTAGAGGAAGGCCTGATCGCCGGCCTGCACGCCGTCCCCCACCCCGGTCGCGTCCCCGATAGACCGTTCGCGCATCCGACGAAACACCGCCGGGCCGGTCATGGCCTCGTCTCCGAGCGCCTCGAGAACTCTTCTGCGCTCGTTGGCCAGGGGCATGGCGCTCCCGCCCCGGGAGTGGATCAGGCTCATTGCGGCGCCATCAGCCAATCCCAGGCGGAGCCGCTGAAGTCGCTCGAGCCTCCGTAACCGAATTCGTCCAACCGGTAGCGGTGACCGTCCGGACCAACGGCCGTGAGGAGGACCCACCACGACCCCGCGTCCCGGAGCCGCCCGAAATCGAAGGTGGCGTCGAGCGACTCGCCGTTGAGGGCGGCGGGTTGGACGGCAAAAGGACTCGTGTAGTGCGTGTCGATGCCGCCCGGGCCCGGTTCGTCCTCCGGCAGAGCGTGCCAGGACTCGAATCGCAGGTCCCGCCAATTGGACAGGAGGGGTGCGATCGGAAGTGTCGATTGGCCGGAGATTCGTTGGGCGTTGATCACGGTTGCGCCGGAAGCCCCGTCCGCGTCGGCTCCGCTGGTCATGATCTGATCTGGGAGCCACTGCGCCGGTGCCATGGGCGCGACGGTATCGAGGTGGAGGTCGGATGCCTGGAAGGACGCGGCCTGGCCGGACCCTGAGCCAGAGCCGGATGACCCGACGGCAGCGAACAGGACGAGTGGTACGACGATGAAAGCGATCAGGCCCACGACGACGGCCCAGCGGGGGGAGTGGGGCAGCGGTCGCTCGATCCGGACGAAGGCGCCCGCGACCGCGGCAACGGGAATGCAGAGCTCGGCGGCAACGGTGGACCCGCTCTGGTAGCCGTGCAGGCCGAATAGAGCCCACCAACCGAAACCGAGACCGCCGGCCGCGGCCCAGACGACCGCGACAGAATGCGGCGTCCGATGGCTCACGCTGGCCGAGGTCCGAACGGCGTAGCGAGTCGCGGCCCAGGCCGCAATTGTGGTAGTCAAACCGATAAGGATCGAGTTGCCGCCGATCCCATGGGGGTCCTGGAGAAGGTCGGGCAGGTGGAGGCCCGCCGCGGCGAGGCCGGCCATGAGGGCAGCGATTCCCACCGCCACCGCAGCCACCGCAAAGCCTCCGCCGATGTACCCGAGCACGAAGCCACCGCCCGCCGCGAAGACGCCTCCGCCGGCGCCGGCCAGGAGCCTCCTGGTCGACTGGTGGGCGGCCCGAATCTGCCGGCCGAGCTCGACAGCCGGCCCGAGGCGCCCAAGTGCCTCGCGGATCGCCGTCTCACGGTCGAGCCCTTCGGCCTCGAGCGACGCGATCGAGTCCGCCAGGTGGCCCGCCAGCTCCGCCCTGACCTCGGCCACATCGGCCGCCGGCAGGGCCAGCTCCCCGCTCATTCGGTCGAGATAGGCGGCTATCGGGTCAGTCCCGCCATCCGGTCCGGGCATTCTCGGAGCGGATGGGGCACCCGGCCCGCGTCCGAGCCGGCGCTCGCTGCGGCGGACGAGCAAGACCGCCGCGACCACGAGGGCAAAGAAGCCGCACGAGAGCGGGATCGCCAGCAAGTCGACGGTCATTGGTCGGCTCCCCCCACCGCCCGGGCCATGCCGAGCGAAAACGTCGCCCACTCCTGGGAGTGCTCCCTGAGCATCCCGAGACCCGTCTTCGTGATCTTGTAGTAGCGCCGGCGCGGCCCCCGATCGCTAGCCTGCCAGCTGGCCTCGAGCGCACCGGCCGCTTCCAGGCTGTGAAGCGCCGGGTAGAGCGACCCCTCGCTCGGGACGAACGCGCCGCCGCTCCGCTCACGGATCCGCTGCGCGATCTCGTAGCCGTACAGCTCGCCGTCGCGGAGCACCGTCAGGACCAGCAGAGTAGTCGTCCCCTTCAGAAGTTGTCCCCGGATCCGGCCTTCCATGAGGGCGTGCCTACCTCACATTACCGTATATCACATATCGATGTAGCGGCAGGATAGCACCCGACTTGGGCGTGTCAACAACGGCCGCGACCTCCAGCGGCGACCCGCCGGTGGGCCATTTCTTGCGGCCATCGAACAGGGCGAAGGGCGGGGCTAGGGCGAAGGGCGCGGTCGGCTAGTCAGGGCCACCAGCTTGGGCCGGCGCCTGGCGCCGCTCCCAGCGGGCCCGGGCGCGCTGACGCTCGATCGCTCGATTGTGCGGCGGGGTCGTGGCGACGAGGGAGCCAAGCAGTTGCCGCGTCGCGGCGGCCACGGCTTCGACGGCCCGATCGAAGGCAGCCTGGTTCACCTGAGCCGACCGCGTCATGCCGCTGATCTTGCGGACGTACTGGAGCGCCGCGGCGCGCACCTCATCATCGCCGGGCGGAGGCTCGTAGTTGTGGAGTGGCTGGATCGACCGACACATTCACGTGGCCTCTATTGCGGGACTCTGGAGGCACGCCCACTCGGACCCAAAGTCGTCGGCTGGACGTCAACTCGAAGCGGGCGGTTCCGGCGGCTCCGGGCTGTCGAGCGGCGGCGCGGCTTCGGGCTCGTCGGACTTCCAGACAGGCTCGGCCGCCGGCCCGGCGGGGGCGGGGTATGGGTATGCCGGCCAGCCGGGCGCGCCGGGCGGATATGGCGGCCACGCCGGCGCAACCCCGGGGGCCGGGGGCCAGCCCGGCGCGGGGGCGTAAGGCTGAGGGCCCCACGGCCCGGGCTGGTAAGGTCCGCCGGGGTACGGTCCGGGCGGATAGGGTGGGGGCGGATAGGACCCCGGGGCATAGGGCCCGGCGGGGTAGGGTCCGCCGGCGTACGGTCCGGGCGGGTACGGCGCAGGCGTGTATGGCCCGGCAGCGTACGGTCCGGGCGGATAGGGACCGGCGGCATACGGACCGCGCGGATAAGGGCCCGGAGCATAGAGACCGGGATAGGTCGGCATGGGCGCGTACGGATAGAGCGACGGATCGTTTCGGGCGCGCTGGCTCTCATAGAGGGCAGCCATGAGGAACACCGTGAAGCCGGACGCGAGCGAGATGAGCGAGTACGTGGTGGCCTGCGATGCCGCGCCGCCTCCGATCGCCCTGAAGAACAGCGCCAAGAAACTGACGCAGATTTCGACGCCGAAGAGGATCAGCGACGCCATCAGGCCCCAGCCGAGAAGCCGCAGAACCGCTCCCTTTGACAGCCGCCAGCTCTCGCGCAGCCCCTCGATCGGGCCGAAGCCATCGAAGATGGCCAGGCTGAAGAAGCTCAGCCGGATCCAGACGTAGATCGCCCCGACGATAAGGCCCAACAACGCCAGCAGGCCGAGCAGCGGAGCAAGCACGAACACGATCGTGACCACGACGAAGGCAACGCCGGCAGCCAGGCCCAATAGGATGCTCGTCGCAAGGGACAGCAGACCCCGGAACACCACGTGCTCCGCGGTTACCGGCCGGTTTCTGAGCCCGCCGATGGCGGTCGCGGCGAGGATCCAGGTGACGACCAGGCTCACAACCGCCACCAGCGAATAGCCGAGGACGAGAAGGGGGACCTTGTCCGTCGCGTTCGGGCTCCACACCAACTTTCCGGTGTACGTGTCGATGTGGTAGAGGCTGCTGACGTCGGGGACGAAGAGCAGGAATGTAAGAAACTCGATGGCGACGAGGACGAGAACGGCTGGCAGCCACTTGCGCCAGGACCCCACCAGGAAGGTCCAGGCATCTCGGACGCCGTCCGTGACGGTGATGGCCGCGGGATGAACGCTGAAATGGAACATGGACCTCCCTCGCGAGCGTTCCCCTATCCGGGCTTGACCCCCGACAAGTCAACTTTCCCGAGTCTACGCCGTCACCGGCGCGTCGGCGCGCCCACGTCGGTGGGCAGAGCAGATTTCACGGTGCGGCACAGCCGCCAGCCCGCCGACGGCGGCCCGTCCGCGGCCATCGAGCCACCCGTCCGCGGCCATCGCGCGACAATGTCACGGCCAGAGCTCCCCGCCGACACGGCGGTCTGCGGAAGCGCAGCGGCGTATGACATGGAGGACCGTTGGACACGACGCCACCCGCCGGCCGCCACGCCTGCCCGCTGATCCACGGCGGGATCGATCGCCCGTACCTGCTCCGGGTGCCTGCGGCCGCGGGGACAGCCGGTGGCCGCCTGCCGCTGGTGCTCGAGCTTCATGGTCGCGGCATCAGCGCGGAGACGTTCGATCGGATGACCGGTTTCGGCGCGCTGGCCGGCGAGGCGGGCTTCGCGCTCGCGCTACCGAGCGCCGTCGGTGAGATCTGGAACGACGGCCGCGACGCGGCACCCGAAGGACGAAGGCCGGACGACTTCGGCTATCTCGCGGCGGTCATCGACGACGCGGCCGCCCGACTGCCGATCGATCCGCGGCGGATCTACGTCGTCGGGATGTCGAACGGCGCCACCATGGCGGGCCGGCTCGCGTGTGAGCTCGCCGAGCGCGTCGCCGCCGTCGCGCAGGTGGCCGGGACTGCCGCGGTGGGCCTCGCCGCGACCTGCCGTCCGGCCGGTCCGGTACCGATCCTCAGCATCCACGGCAGCGCCGACGACGTCGCACCGTACGCTGGCGGCGTTCGCCGCGGTCTACGGAGCCGGGTGATGATTCGACGCGCCGCCGGCCCGAGCGTTGGCGTGGACGACTGGGCGCGGTTCTGGATCGCCGCCAACGGGGCGGCGGATGGCCCGACCCTGGCCACGCTCTCACCCGACACGACGATCCGGACCTGGCATGGTCCGACGCCGTCATCAGAGGTTGCGTTCTACCGGATCGAGGGCGGCGGGCACACCTGGCCCGGGAGCCGCTTCGCGCTGCCCGCCATGCTTTTCGGACGGACGAGCCGGACGTTCGACGCGACGCAGCTGATCTGGGAGTTCCTGGCGGGGCACGCCAGGTAGGGCCGCTACGTTTTGCGCGCCAGTGGGGCCAACGCCCGCAGCTCGGCCAGCGGCGGAGCCGACGGATCCGCCGCCACGAGGTTCAGGACGACCTGGTCCGCGCCCGCCTCGAAGCGCTCGCGCACCTTGTCGCCGATTCGATCGAGGTCGCCCCAGGCGACGATGGCCTCGAACAACGCGTCCGAGCCCGGGGTCTCGAGATCGGCTTCGGACCAACCGGTGCGGAGCAGGTTGTTTCGGTAATTGACCGACCCGAGGTAGAAGCCCAGATGGCGATTGCCGATGGCCCGCGCCGCGGCCAGATCGCCGGCCATGACCGCGGGTAGATCCACGGCCAGGAACGGCTCCGAGCCGAGGATGCGCCTGACCTCGCGGACGTGGTTCGTCGTGGTGAAGTATGGGTATGCGCCGGCCGCACGCTCATCGGCAAGGCCGACCATCTTGGGTCCCAGCGCGGCCAGCACGATCGGCGGCAGCGGGGCCTCCGGCCCGCGCCAGGGCGCCGCTTCCATGGCGTCGAGGTACTCGCCCATCGCCGTGTACGGCCGCTCGTAGTCGTGGCCGCGCAACTCGACCAGCGGGGCGTGGCTGACGCCGATGCCCAGGATGAACCGCCCGGGCCACGCTTCGGCGAGGGTCCGGCCGCCGTTGGCCATCGCCGCCCCGTCGCGGACCCAGATGTTGGCGATGCCGCTGGCGACGACCAGCCGCTCGGTTGCGGCAAGGTAGATCGCGCCCTGCGCGAACGCCTCTCGCGCAAGAGCCTCGCCGTACCACAGGGTTCCATAGCCGAGCCGCTCCATCTCGCGCGCGAACTCGCGCTGGATTGCGGCCGGCTGGCTGTTGAGCGGCCCGGCGAACAGGCCGATGCGGCCGGGCTCGATCCCCTGGAGTCGCTTGAGGCTCATGGTCGTCCCAAGTTTACGACCCGACACCCGGCGGCGCCAGCGCCAGGCGCCGCCGCCGGGCGCACCACGCGGCCGGGTCAGATCGCCGGAGGCTCGTTCAGCTCGAACGGATCGAGGGCTCGGCCCGTCAATCGGGCGCCGACCGGACCCGCAAGGACGAACCAGGCCCCGAAGCCACCCGCGACCGCCAGCCCGCCCGCGGCGGCGAAGAAGAACGTCGGTCCGAACCAGCCGTAGACCACGCCACCGACGACGCTGCCCATCACCGTTCCAAAGCCCAGAGTCGCGGCCTGAAACAGCACCTGCCCGGTTGCCTGCAACGACCGCGGCAGGAGCCGCGGCACCATCAGCACCCGGGCTGCCATCAGCGAGCCGTTGCACAGCCCGGTGACGACGCGGGTGGCGTTGATCGCCACCACGAACGGCAGGACGCCCCACGACGTGATGCACAGGCCGTACAGCACGAGCGAGGCGACGAAGAGCCAGCGGAGCCCGATCCGGCGACCCAGCCAGCCGGCGGCCACGAGCCCCGGGATCTCGGCCACGGAGGCCAGGCCGAGCGATAGCGCGACATCCGACGGCTGACCGCCGAGCTCGACGATGCGGATGCCGATGAAGGTCAGCGCCCCCTGCACTCCAGCAAACGCGAGGGCGAAGACGGTCAAGAGGAGCCACAGCCGAGGCTGGACGGCGAACGCCCGACCCAGGGATCCAAAGCGGTGGCCTCGCCTACCTGCAGCCCCGTCCGCGTGCGGCCGGGCCGTCGAACGGGTCGAGCGATCGGGGACCCGGCGCACGAGCAGCAACAGCGCGCCCGCCCAGACCAGGAAGACCACGGGAGCCGCGCCGTATCCGGCCCAGCTGTAGAGGAAGCCCACCGCGACCACGCCTACGGTGAACGACAGGCTGGCATGGGCGCGGAGGGCGCCGTACTGCCGTTCCGGCGCCGCCAGGTCGACGACCGCCAGCGCATCGGCCAGCCCGATGAACAGGCTCGCGAACACGGTGAAGCTCGCGAACATCGCGACGAGCGCTATGAGCGGGATCTGGAGCAGAAGCCCCGCCGCCATGCAGGCCCCCGCGAGCAGCCCCATCCGAAATGCCCGGCCCCGACCCACGACCGAATCCGCGAGGTGGCCCCAGACTGGCACAACCACCGTAGCCGCGAGCGCCCCGAGGGCCGCCACGAGCCCGATCGTGGCCGGGTCCAGGCCGCGGGCCTTGAGAATGACCGGCACGAACGGGGCTATCGAAGCTGTCGAGAGTCCGATCGCGGTGTAGATGGCGCGCAGGGTCCAGGGCGTCGAATCCGCCGGCCGGCCACTGGCCTCGGCGCCGATCTCTAAGGGCGCGCGCGCACGACCCATCAGTTCTCCCGCTGTGTCAGCTCTCCAGGTTGATCGACCAATTGGCCTAACTGCGACCGTATAGCGGCCCGAAGTTGGCGCAGGCCCGGTAGTCGGCGCCCTCCGGATCGGCGGTCCCGAGTGCGCTCCAGACGCTCGGCCGGAAGAGCTTTTCGGGAGCGACGTTGTGCATGCTGACCGGGATGCGGAGCAGCGCGGCCAGGCTGATCAGGTCCTCGCCGATGTGCCCGTAACTCACGGCGCAGTGGTTGGCGCCCCAATTGGCCATCACGCTGTACACGTCCTTGAACGGACCGCTTCCCGTCAGGATTGGCGTGAACCATTGAGTGGGCCACGTCGGGTCGGTCCGCTGATCGAGGGTGCGGTGATTCCGATCTTCGGCCAATCGCCGACATACCGGCTTGCCGACAGAACGGGCTTGACCACGGTGCGCCTCCATGGTGCGCCTCCATGGGGAATAGGACGCTTGAAAACGGCCTGGTTCTCGAATTCTAGTCTCGGCGCACCGTGGCATTCCTCGGCGCCCGGAGGATGGTGCGCGCCTCCTCAGGGACAGCGCCCGTCAAATCGCTCGAGCCTCAGTTCGGCGGCCCGCCTTCCGATCTCGTAGGCGGGCTGAGAGACCACCGTCAGGGACGGGTCGAGAACCCGGCCCGGCGGCAGGTCGTCGAAGACGGCAACCGACATGTCCGCGGGGACGTCCATTCGCGCCTCTCGAAGCGCCTGGATCGCGCCGAAGGCGATGAAGTCGTTTCCGGCGAACAGCGACGCAGGCTGGGGTCGGGCGGCCAGGGCACAACCGGTCATCTCGTTCAGATCCGTTTGGCGAGCAGCTCCGCGAGTAACCCGGCGAACGGCGCCGGGTCCGTGACGGGCGCGACGTGGCGCAGGCCCGGAAGAACCACTCGGCGCGAACCGTGGATGGCGGCCGCGAGCGCGTCGGCGATCGGGGCATAGAAGTCGTCCGAGGCGCCACCAGTGGCGAGCACGACCGGACAGGTGATGCGCGACAGCCCTTCGAGGTCGAGATCGGACATCGAGGTGTCGGCCAGGGCGCCCGAACCATTCGCCTCGAGCGAGGCGCGCTGGGCCGGTGCGAGACTCTCCCACGCGCCGTCGCCGGCGACCGCGCGGACGAACAGCTGAGCCGCCGCGGCGGGGCCGCCGGTGGCGTGCACGGCGGCGACGGCGTCGCCCACCCGACCGAGCCGCGCAACCAACGCCGCGGAGGCGACCGCCAGATAGGGCGGTTCGTACGCGACGACCGCGGCCGCCCGTTCCGGGTGACGTGCCGCGAACTCGATCGCCAGCAGCGCGCCGAAGCTGTGGCCGAAGATGACGGGGCGGGCCACGGCGGCGGCGTCGAGGACGGCCAGGAGATCGGCGACGTGGCGCGCGATCGAGACCGGCGCCGGGGCCTCCATCGCGCTGGCGCCGCTTCCTCGCCGATCGGGCAGCAGGACGCGGGCGTCGGGCCGGAGCAACCCGGCGAGTCGCAGCAGCTGGCGGGAGGTCGAAAGGGTCGCGTGGAGCAGGATGACGGTGGGCGCGCCAGGCGCCCCGGAAAGGTCGCGCCTGGCAAGCGGTTGGCCGTCGTCGGCTTCGATCCGCGTCGTCCCGGCCAGCGAGGGGCGGCGGCCGGGCCCACCGGAGACGGCCGGGCCTCCGGCGGCGACCAGCGCCGGCAGCGAGCGCCAGAGCAGCTTGCCGGCGGGCGACCTGGGGATGGCATCGACTTCGACGACGCGGGCCGGCACCTTGAACGAGGCCAGCCGGTCGCGGACGAACGCCCGGAGAATCTCCGGGTCCTCGCGGCAGCCGGGGCGGAACGCCACAATGGCGATGGGGACGGAGCCCCATCTCTCGTCTGGGACACCGACGACGCCGGCATCGGCGACGGCCGGATGGCCCGCCAGCACGGCCTCGATCTCGGCGGGAGCGACGTTCTCGCCGCCCGAGATGATGATCTCGTCGCGCCGGGCGGTGACGCGGAGCCAGCGCTCGCCGTCCAGGCTGCCGAGATCGCCAGTGTGCAGCCAGCCGTGCGAGTCGATGGCGGCGGCGGACGCTTCCGGGTCGTTCTCGTAGCCGGCGAAGACCATCGGTCCGCGCACGAGGATCTCGCCTACCGCGTCGGGTGCGGCGGGAGTGGCCGCCGCGCCGTCGGGAGTCCCGATCCGAAGTTCGACGCTGGGCAGCGGTCGTCCCGCCGACCAGGGGCGACGGCCGGCCTCGCCGAGCGGCATCGCGACCACGCCCGAGGCCGTCTCGGTCATGCCGTAGCTGGGGACGATCGGCCAGCCGGCAGCCAGCGCCCGCGACACGACCGACTCGGGAATCGGGCCGCCGCCCAGGAGAATGGCGCGAACCTCGGCGGGAGGTGCGGCGCCCTCCGCGGCGTCGAGAAGGCGGACCAGCTGCAGCGCCACCAGCGACATGTGGCTGACGCTCATGCCCACCGATCGCGCGGCGCGAAGTCCGGCGAGGATCGGCTCGTCGTCCGCGGAGACGGGCACGACGACCGGCACGCCCGCCCGGGCGGCCCGCACCAGCATCCCGATGCCTGAAACGTGGGCGAGGGTCAGCGACAGCAGCCAGCCGGTCGCCGGCGGCAGCACGGCGGACCACGCTGCGGCGCTGGCATCGAGCTGAGCCGCTCCGAGGCGGACGAGCTTCGGCCGGCCGACGGTTCCCGAGGTGGGGACGATGACGGCCGGCGCGCCGGCGGACGCGGCGCGGCGTGACGACCCCGACCCACGGGAATCGAGCAAGGCCTCGAGATCGAGGGCCGGGATCCCCTCGATCTCACGTCGAGCGGCGTTCGGGGCCACGATCGCTCGGAGGCGCGCGGCCTCCGCGATCGTGGCGATTTCCGGCACTGTCAGCCGCGGCCCGATCGGCACGGCGACGATGCCGGCCCTGACCATGCCGTGGAACGCGGCCAGGACTCCGGCAGAGGCCACGGCTAGAAACCCGACGCGGTCGCCCGGCGCGATGCCCGCGGCCTCCAACCCGGCGACCACGAGGTCGGCGCGCCGGTCGAGCTCGGCCCACGACCAGCGGACGTCGCCGTCGAGGACGGCGGGATCGTCGGGTCGAAGGCGGGCGTGAACGCGGGCGGCCTCGACAAAGGGCGGCACGACGGTCATGGGCGGCGCCCGTGCCACTCGACGGCATAGTGCCTCAGGGCCAATTCATCCAGGGCGATGTCGACCGGCACAACCATGCGCCCGTCCGCGACCCGCAGCGGCTGGGTCAAGAGGTCGGATTCGAGCAGATGCGCCGTCGCAAGGCCGTGAGCCAGTTCGGCGAAACTGGGCGGCACGCCGTCTGGCGCCCCAACTGCCGATACTGCCCCGAGCGCCGCCGAGATGCCGACTCCCGTCTCGAAGAGTGTCGAGATGACCACGGGCACGCCATTCGCAGCGGCAAGCGCCGCGATCAACACGGCCGCGGTCCGCCCGCCGACTCGCGCCAGTTTGACGACCAGGACGTCGGCGGCCCAAGCCTCGACCAGCTCGCGCGCCGCCTTCACACAGCACACCGATTCGTCAGCGCCGATCGGCACGGGCGACGCCTCGCGGACCGCCGCCAGAGAGCGCGGGTCCCCTGCGGCCACGGGCTGCTCCACATACTCGATCCCGTAAGGGGCCACGGCCGCGATGCGCTCCCGAGCGGTGACCACGCCCCATGCCCCGTTCACATCCAGCCGCAGGCGCACGTCCGGCCCAGCAGCCATTCGCACCACTGCCACGCGCTCGACCAGTTCTCCAGTGTCGCGTTCCGGACCGACCTTCATCTTGATCGTGCCGAAACCGGCAGCGACGGCTTCTCGCGCCGCCGCCTCAGCCTCCGCCAATTCCAGGTATCCGATCGTGGCGTTCACCGGCACCGGACCGGCGAAGCCCCTACTCCTCAAGCCGCGGTGGAGACTGGCGTACACCGAACTGAGCGCGCACGTCAACGCCCGACCCGGTACGCCAGCCGCTTGGAGCTCGTCGCCGCGCGGCAAACGGCCGCCAGCGCACAGGCGTTCGACCAGCTCGCCAATCAGTCGAGCCAGCTCGGCTTCGACCGCCCCTTCGGCCGCATCGAAGTCCAGCGCGGCCTCGCCCACCCCGACCCCACCCGCGGCGTCGAACAGCCGTAGGATCCAGGACTCGCGATGGGTCCACTCCCCCGCCGCCGTGCGGATCGGTCGGCGAAACGGCACCCGCACCCGGATCGCCTCAGCAGCCACAACGGCGAAGGCGCTCGCCGTCTCCTCGCCGCTCACGTACCGATCCTGACGGCCAGCCCGATCGCGAACAAGACCCCGTACGCCAGCGACAGCCGGGCAGTGCCCTTCAGCACCAGGTTGAGCCGTCGCCGATCGGACCCGGGCCCGACGGCTCGGACCTCGCGGACCAGCGGCGGAACCATGAGCCCGCAGAGAAGCGGCAGCAGAACCGCCAGCCCCGCGAACCCCGCGGCCAGCAGAAGCGGCGGAGTCGCGGCCGCCGCCGCCAGCATCGCGTAATACTCGGTCTTCGCGAACCCCTCGCCGAACATGACCGCCAGCGTCCGCTTGCCCGCGGCCCGATCTGTCGGGATGTCGCGCAGGTTGTTGACGATCAGGATCCCGGTGATCAGCGCGCCCATCGGCACGGCCGCGAGCAGGTACACCGCCTCGACCCGGCCGGCCTGCAGATACGCCGTGGCGCCGACCGCCATCAGGCCGAAGAAGGCGAAGACGAAGACCTCGCCCAGGCCGCGGTAGCCGTACGGCCAGGGTCCGCCGGTGTAGGCCAGGGCCGACACGACGGCGAGAGCGCCGAGGACCAGCATGCCGAGCCCGCCGACGAACGCCAGGTACAGCCCGAAGACCGCGGACGCGGCGATGACAAAGGCGATCCCGACCTCCAGCCGGCGCTCGGTCATCAGGCCGGCCGCGGCGACGCGAGTCGGTCCCGTCCGGTCCGGAGTGTCGGCGCCCCGCCGGAAGTCGGCCAGGTCGTTGGCCATGTTGGCCGCGATCTGGAGCAGCAGCGCCACCGCCAGGCAAGCCAGCGCCGTGTCGAGTCGAAACGCGGCGCCCGAGCCGATGGCCGCGCCCAGCCCGACCAGCACCGGCCCGACCGCGGCCGGCAAAGTCGCTGGCCGAATCGCCAGCAGCCAGACCTTCACGCCCGAAGGCCGGTCGGTCGGCGGCGCGGAAGGCCGCAAGGCGGAGGAGGAGGCGTCGTTCATGTGGCAGGCCTCAGGGTCGGCGGGGGAACCGCTTGAAGTCGGGCTTGCGCTTCTCGAGGAAGGCCTTCGAACCCTCGTGCGCTTCGTCGGTTGTGTAGTAGAGGCCGGTCGCGTTGCCGGCGAATTCCTGCAGACCGGCCAGTCCGTCGGTTGCCACCAGGAAGGCCGACTTCAGGAAGCGGACCGCCGTCGGGCTCATGGCCAGGATTTCGTCCGCCCAGGCGACGCCCTCGTCGAGCAGCTGATCCGGCGGCACCACGGCGTTGACCAGGCCCATCGCCAGCGCCTCCGCGGCGTCATATCGACGGCACAGGAACCAGATCTCCTTGGCCTTCTTGTCGCCGACGAGGCGGGCCAGGAGCCCGATCCCGAAGCCCGCGTCGAAGCTGCCGACCTGGGGCCCGACCTGGCCGAAGATCGCGTTGTCCGATGCCAGCGACAGGTCGCAGACGATGTGCAGGACGTGACCGCCCCCGATCGCGAAGCCGTTTACGAGAGCGATCACCGGGACTGGCAACGAGCGGATCTGGCGCTGCAGATCCAGGACGTTGAGCCGAGCAAGTCCGTCGTCGCCAACGTAGCCACCTCGGCCCTTGACCCGCAGGTCCCCGCCCGAGCAGAAGGCCTTGTCTCCGGCGCCCGTCAGCAGAACGCAGCCGATCGAGCCGTCGTCTCGAATGCGGCGAAAGGCATCGATCAGCTCGGCCACGGTCTCAGGCCGGAACGCGTTGCGCACCTCCGGCCGGTCGATGGTGACGAGTGCGATGCCGGTGCCCGAATGCTCGTAGCGGATGTCGCGGTATTCCACGACCGAAGTCCAGGCGGTCTTCGGGCCGGTCGTCATGTCGGTTTCCTTTCGCTGGTGGGGAGCGGTGCCGAGCGGGCGACGAAGTCGACGAGCAGGTCCGCGAAGCGATCCGGCGCCTCACGGTGCGGCGCGTGGCCGGTGCCTTCCAGCATCATCAGGCGCGCGGCCGGGATGGCGGCCGCGATCGCGATGGCCCGATCCGCGCCGACCCCGTCGAGCGGCCCGGCGACGACCAGTGTCGGCGACCTGACGCCGGCCAGACGGCTCCCGAGCGGCTCCATCGCTCCCTGCCCCGCGCCGCGCAGTGACGCGGCCAGGCCCGGGGCGCGGTTTCTCATTCGGGCGGCGTGGAGGCGGCCACGGTCGAGGTCGGGCATCGCCCGTTCGGAGGCGAAGACGGGCAGGTTCTCCCAGCGCTCGACGAAGGCCTCGATGCCGGCCCGATCGAGTATCCGAGCCAACTCTTCGTCGGCGGCCACTCGCGTGGCGCGGGCCGCCGGGTCGGCGATGCCCGCGGAGGGGCTCTCGAGCATCAGCCGGGCCACGACCCCCGACGAGGCGACCGCCAGCCGGAGCGCCACCCGCGCCCCGAGCGAATACCCGACCACCGCCGCAGGTGAGGCCCCGAGCTGCCGCAGGATGGCGGCCAGATCCGCGGCCTGGCGTTCGACGGCGTGACGGGCCGGGTCGGCGGGGGAGTCGGAGCGGCCGTGACCGAGGAGATCGACGGTGATGGTCGTGGCCACGCGGCGGAGCGCCGGAAGGAACGGCGCCCAGTCCGCTCCGCGGCCTGTGAAGCCGTGGATCAGCAGGATCGGCGGACCGTCGCCGCCGCTCCGAACCTCGTAGCTCGCGCCGTCGACGTGGATGCGGGTCACGCTGTCCTCTCCCCGACCAGCGCGGCCAACGCCGATGCCACGGCCGCCGCCGCGGCGCCGTGCAACTCGGCGTTGCGCGCCCGGTCCGTCCGCAGCTCGACCACGCGCAGGCCCGGCCGGCCCATCTCCGCCTCGATGGCCGTCCGCAGGTCCGCGTAGCCGCCGCCCCCCGCAGCGCGATACCTGAACCCGAACGCCTCCACGATCGGCCCGAGCTCGATCCCGTGNNGCCTGGGGCAGCAGCGAGAAGATCCCGCCGCCGTCGTTGTTCACCAGGACGACCAGCAGGTTCGGGGCGTGCAGTCGGGCCGTCACGAGAGCGCCGAGATCGTGCAGGAACGACACGTCGCCGACGACAAGCACGACCGGGCCCTCGGCCACCGCGGCCGAGCCGAGCGCCGTCGAGGTCACGCCGTCGATCCCGTTCGCACCGCGGTTGCCGAGCACGCGGACGGCCCGTTGGCCCGTGGGCAGCCAGGCGTCCATGTCCCGCACCGGCATCGAATTGCCGGCCCAAAGCAGCGCCCCGGCCGGAAGCAGCTCGCCCAGAGCCTTGAACGGCGCGCCCTCGAACGGCTCCTCCAGCTCGCCGAGCCACGTGTCGAGCGCCCGGTCGGCGGCTTTCTCGGCGGCGAGCCAGGCCCGCGCCCACGAGCCGCTCGGCTGCGCGTTCGGCCCGTGGCCGGACGACTGCGGGTCCGCGACCGCATCCGCCAGAGCCTCGGCCGCCGACGCCGCGTCCGCCCGCACGAACGTCGCGGGGACGAGCCCCGCCTCGCGCCAGCCTCCGCCGCCGTCGACGACGAACAGTTCCGCACGGGCCGCCTTGATGAGCTCCGTGACCGGCTTCGACGTGGGCATCGCCCCGAAGCGAATGACGATCTCCGGCGCATGGGCGTCGATCCACGGACCCGCCCGGACGATGTGGTCGGCGTGGGCGAGGACGAGCGAGCGATCGTGCGGCCCGCAGCGCAGACCGGAGAGCGGGTCGGCCAGGATCGGGTAGCCGGTAGCGGCGGCGAGGCGCGCGATCGGCTCATGAGTCGCCGGGTCGTCGAGCGGTCCGGCGACGATGAGGCCGCGCTCCGTCGCGGCCAGGTGCTGGGCGATCTGCTCCGCCTGGTCGGCGGTCAGCGTCCGCCGGCCCTCGACCGCGGCGGCGAACGGCGCCTCGGCGAACGGCGTCTCGTCGTCCGCGATGGCGCCGAGATCCTCGGTCGGGATCAGCGGCTCGCGCAGCGGCAGGTTGAGATGGACCGGCCCAGCCGGTCCTTCGAGCGCCGTGGCGACCGCTCGCCCGGCCACCGAGCGGACATGCGCCAGGGTGTCCGGCGCCTCGTCCATCAGCGTGAGCTCGGCGAACCATTTCGCGTGACGACCGTAAAGGTGGTCCTGGTCGATCGTCTGCGGCGCGCCGCGATCGCGCAACTCCGCCGGCCGATCGGCGGTCAGAACGACGAGCGGCACCCGGGCGAGAGAAGCCTCGACGACGGCCGGCGCGAAGTTGACCACGGCCGTGCCCGAGGTCGCCAGGAGGACAACCGCGCGCCCGGTCGTTCGCGCGATGCCGAGGGCGAAGAACCCGGCCGAGCGCTCGTCGATCAGGACCCGGACTCGGATTCCGTCGTGCGCTCGAAGTGCCAGCGCGAGAGGGGTCGATCGAGAGCCGGGACACACGACCGCGTCGCGAACGCCGGCCCGGGCCAGCTCTTCGACGAAGGCGCGGAGCTGGCTCGGCCGGCTGCCACCCGCGCTCATGGCTCGTCTCCCGCCCGACCGAGGGCCGCCGCCACTGCTCGCATCTTGATCCTCGATTCCTCCCATTCGCAGTCGGGGTCTGAGTCGGCCACGATCCCGCACCCGGCGTAGAGCGTCACGCGCCGATCCTCGACCATGCCGCAGCGGAGGGCGACCATCAGCTCGCCGTCGCCATCCGCGCTCAGCCATCCGACCGGGCCGGCGTACCAGCCCCGATCGAATCCTTCGTTCTCGTCGATCATGGCCAGGGCCAGGTCGCGCGGCTCGCCGCCGNNCGGCCGGCGTCGGATGCAGCCGGCCGGCCAGGGCCAGCAATCCCTCCTGGACCCGCAGCGTCCCGGCAACCTCCGTGACGAGGTGCTGGACGTGGCGAAGGACCAGGACGCTCGGCTCGGGCGCGATCTCGATGCGCTCGGAGATGGGCGCGAGCTGGCGGCGGATGGCCCGAACGACGACGGCGTGCTCCTCGCGCTCCTTCTCCGAAGCCAGCAGCTCGGCGGCGAGCGCGGCGTCCTCCGCGGGATCGGCGCCGCGCCGGATCGAGCCGGCGACGGCAGCGGTGCGATACGTCCGCCCTTCGGCGCGGACAAGCCGCTCCGGAGTGGCTCCGACAAACGTTGCGGTTCCGCGCCGGAAGGCAAAGACGGTGCTCTCGGGGGCGCTGGCGGCGAGGCGGCGAAGGGCGTTCGGAACGTCCAGCGCGGCCGGCGACGACATGTCGACGCGGCGGGCGAACACGACCTTGTCGAGCCGGCCGCGGCCCACGGCGCCCGTCGCGAGACCGACGATATGGCGCCACTGTTGCGCCGTTGGCCACTCCCCGTCGATCGCGAGCGGGGCGTCGGGTGGGGGCGTGGCGGAGGAGCCGGCAGGCGGCGCGAGCTCGGCGGCGCGCCGGGCGAGTCGCGCCCACGTTCGTTCCAGTCCGTTCGCCTCCGCGCCGGCAGCGGAGTTGCCGATCGCCGTCGTCGTCAGCCACGCGCCGCCCCCGGATTGGAGCGCCGTCAGCGACGGCATGACCATCGATCCGGCTCCGAACGGCGCCCACTCGCCCTGCAGCTCGGGCGTCCGCCCTGCGAATCCCATGCCCCCCAGCAGAATCGGCCCGAGCCCGCGAACCTCGGCCGGCCGTGAGACACGGGCGCCGGCCACGAGCGATCGCCAGGCGGCGTCGGCTTCGCGGAAACGCTCCGGACCCAAAGCCTCGACCGACCACGCGCGACCGATGCCGACAAGCGCGAACTGCTCGCTCGGCCGAAGCCAGAGCGTCGCCTCCAGGCCGGCTTCGACGGCGGCGGAATAGAGGGCGATCGGATCGAATGGTTCGATCGCGACACTTTCGGCGACCAGCCCGGCCGCGTCGACGCCCACGCCCTCGCGGTCCGGTGCCATCACTTCGGCTGCTCCGGGAACGTTGCGAGGGACGCCGGAGCGGGGCCAGCGGCGATGGTCTCCGCGGCCACGCCGACGCTCCTCAGCAGCAGCGCCCGCAAAGTCGGGTACGCATCTTCCAGGCGGCCCGGCCGCTCCGCCTGCAGCCAGCGCGCCACGACCTCATCGAGTGCTCCGAACCAGACGACGCTGGTGACGCGTGTGTCGATCGGAGGGATCGTGCTCTGGCTGATGGCCTCGTCCAGGTACGACTGGATCAGGCAGGCGAATCGCTCGTGCAGGGCGTTCGTCTCGGCCTGGAAGCCCCGACCGCCGCTGCCGGCTTCGAAGAAGAGCCTGGCCATCGTCCGATGGCCGGCGAACACTTCGAGCACCGTCGCCAGCGCGACCTCCGCCTTGCGGATCGGATCCGGCTCGGACGCGACCGCAGCCTCGACCTTGCCGACCAGCTTGTCGGCCGTCGTCCTCATCAGCTCGCGGAAGATGGCCTCCTTCGTCGGGAAATGGAAGTAGATGCCGCCCTTCGAGATCTCGGCCGCGGCAGCGATGTCGTCGATGGCGGTGTCCCGGTAGCCGCCCTTCGTGAACGCCTGGAACGCCCCGTCGAGGATCGTCTCGCGGCTGGCGCGACCGTGATCCGCTGGTTGCGAGCGCTGGCGGCGCATCGGCGGGCTCCTGGCAGCATGGGGTCGGCTCGGCTGTGTCACGAACCGACCGACCGGTCGGTCGGTTCGATGAGAGCATCCTACCGCCGGGGCCGGAGGGGCGCCGGAAGTCGGAGGCTCGGTAGCGCGGGGTGGGCAGAGCCTGGATCCACCGGCTCGAGGGTAATCTTCGGCACGACGATCACGAACATCCACGGCAACGGCCACACCGTCACCTACGACCCCAGCCTGTCTGCCACTCCCGCCCTTGGCGGAAAGACCTACAGCCTGGCCGGCGGCGGGCAGCTCGTGCCCAGGTCGTAGCCCCATCCATCGATCGACGGGCCACTGCGGCGGCCCGTCGGCTGCTCGAAATCCGCGGGTCAGCGCCAGGGAGCCCGGTGGGCGTCCGAGACACGACGGTGCTGTGGCTCAGGCATGGCGTCGACGTGGGCGAGCAGGGTGGACAGGCTGGCGGTGGCCATCGCTACGACCGAGTCGGCCGCGCCGTAGTACAGCACCAGTCGGTCGCCCTCCTCGTCGACGACCCAACCGTTCGGGAAGAGGACCTTGCTGACGTCCCCGACGCGCTCGTACGGAGCCGCCGGCCCGAGGATCCATTCTTCGGAGCGGCGCAGCAGGATGGTCGGATCGGCCCGATCCAGCAGGGCCAGCCCGACGCGGTAGATCGGCCCCGATGCAGTTACGTGGGCTCCGTGATACATGACCAACCAGCCGCCGGGGACGGCCGCCGGCGGCGGTCCCAGGCCGATCTTGCCGGCGTCCCACCATGCCCCATCGCGGGCCTCGATCAGCAGCGTGTGGTCGCCCCAGTGGCGCAGGTCGGGCGAGAAGGAGATCCACATGTGGGCTCCGCCGCGCAGCGGAGATGGACGGTGGATCATCGCCCAGCGGCCGTCGAAGCGCGTGGGCAGCAGAGCCGCGTCCTTGTCCTCGGGCGGCATCACCGGCCCCAGGCGTCTTACTTCGCGGAAGTCGCTGGTCATTGCCAACGACACGAGCGGGCCTCTGGCGCTGTACGCGGTGTAGGTGATGGCCCATTCCTCACGCTCGGGCAGCCACGTCAGGCGTGGGTCCTCGCAGCCCCACACTTCCTCAGGGTGACCCGAATCGGGCGCCAGCAGCGGCTTTTCGTCGAAGCGCCAGTTCGATATGCCGTCATCGCTGCGGGCCACGTAGAGCAACGAGATGCCCCGCAGATCCTCGACCCGAAGTAGCAGGACCGTCTCTCCGTCGACCGTGGCGGCGCCCGGGTTGAAAACGGCGTTGGCGTTATAGGGGAGGTCGCGCGGGCTGATGATGGGATTGGCCGCGGCGCGGACGAAGAGCGGCTCGCCGCCCGGATCGGTCATGTGCCTACCTGCGGTACGGAAGACGTCAGGCCTGAGATGGCAACCTCCGAAGGCCGGCTGGCAGCCCTCAGCCGGCGTATGTGCTCGAGCGCGATCAGCCACATCAGCGTCGACTCCGCGCCCTGGTTCAAGTTCACCCCGTTCTGGGTCAGCCCATCATGACAGCCGCCGGTGGCGGGAATGGCGACCGGCACGCTCATGTCATTGTCGCCCAGAAACCAGCCGTACGCCATCTCGGCCAGACGCCGGTAGCTTTCCGCTGACGTCGCGACGTACGCCGCCTCGGCCGCCAGCAACAGTGTGGCGGCGTCGATCGGCTGCTGGTCGAACCGCGCGGGCTTTTCGCCGGGCCGCCACCAGTGCTCGTTGCCCACCAGGGAGAGCCGGCCCGAGTCGCTCGTCTGAGCCGACGTCAGCCAGTCGAGCACCCTGCACCCGGTCCGCAGCATGGCTTGGTCGTTCTGGCTGCTGCCGGCCGCGATCAAGGCCAGAGGCAGGAGTGCGTTCTCGTAGGTAACGACCGGCTCCGGCCAGGGCCAATCGGAGCTCAGCTCGGTGAAGGCACCCGCCAGCCGAGCGGCGAGCGCCCGGAACGCCGCCGGCAATTCGCCGTTCGCGCCTCCTCGAAGGGCTGCGTCATACGCGAGGAGCACCGAGGCGATGGGCCGCAGTCCGGTCAGGGTGCCGGCCGCAGGCAGGGCCTCACGAAAGAGGCGGGCGGCTTCGTCGGCAAGCGTGGGATCGGGGGCATCTGCCATGGCGATCCCCAGCGCGAGCAGCGCCCGAGCGTGGCAGTCCTCCGAGCCAACCTCGTCGAGCCACTTTCCGCCGGCCGATCGAAAGTTGCGAAAGCGGCCCTGGCGCGCGTTGAAGGCAGCCGCGAGGAACGCCATCGATCGCCGCGCACTGGCCTCGACGGCGCTCCAGCCCAGGATGCGCGAGTGGAGGATGTCGACCTCGAGCGCACGCGCGACGTCATCGGTGCAGTAGCCGAAGGCCGGGTTCGGTCGCGCTCCGATAGCGTGCTGCCACACGCCGATCTCGTCTGCGAGCTCGTCGATGTGAATCCGGCAGACCGGATAGAGCGGTCGCTCAGCCACCGAGCGCCCCTACCCGGCCGGCCGCGGAGGCAGGCGGCGCGGCCGCCGTCACTCTGGCGAAGATGGCCCGGTAACGTTCGGCGACCTGCGGCCAGAGCATCGATCGGGTGCGCCGATAGGCAAGCCGGCCGAGCTTGGCGATGCCGCACCTGCGCGGCGGATAAGTCGAGACGAACGCGGTCCTGGGAATGACCCGCCTCCCGTCGAGGCTGAGCTGGCACGAGGCCGTTCCGGGACAGGATCGACCACGTGCAGCGCTGCTGCCAGATCGGCAGCCAAGGCAGCCTACGCCCGATCGGACCGCCCGACAAATCCGGACCGGGGTGCGGGCGAACCGGGCCCGGGTTGGCCTCCGCCTGCACGAGGACGGCGAGCTCGGCCCGAGGTTTGCGAGATATATCTACGGCAGCCACCACTGAGCCGGGTCCGACAGTACGTTCACGGCGGCGGCTTTCTGCAGAACCGCGGCCGTCGCGGTGGACAACCCATCGGTGAATCCGAGGCCCTCGGGAGACTGGCGGAAGATGGCAGCGTAGAAGACGCATGCCCCCAGATAAGTCCCGGCGGTCGATGGATGGCTGCCGTCGTCCTGCCACAGGCCGATGTCCGGGTTCTGGCGCCGCACGACGAACCAGGTGACCCCCACGGGTGCCACCGGCGCCAGCAACTCCGCCGCGATCGCGAGGTAGCCACGGTCGATGGACTGCTGCATGGACTCGTAATCGGGCATGCCGTTGTCGGGCAAGCCGTCCCGATGGGCCCAGGTCACGAAGAGGATCGGCGTCTCGCCCCTCTGCCGGATCATCTCCACGAGCGTCCTCACCGCCGGATACATCGTGTATGCGCGCGATGCCTCGATGGACGGGATCTCGCTCTGCTCTTGCAGGACGACGAAGTCCCACTTGACGGCGTCGAGCTTGGGCGTCGTGGCCGGGTCCGCGATGTGGTCGGCGAGCGTCGCTCCGCCGCTGGCGAGCGAGTCGGTTTGGACCGTGTGGCCGCCGGCCTGAGCCAGGCTGGCGAGGGTCCCGGGCAGGTCATTCACGTATGTGTAGCTGTTCCCGACGAAGAGAACCCGCAGACACGAACTGTCGCTCGGACCGCACGTCGGAGCGGCGCCGCCGCAACCCGACAGGGCCGGCAGCGCCAGCGGCACGAGGAGCGCAATCGTCCTGAGCCGCGACAGGAGTGGGCGGTGCGAAGCCTTCGTCGTCATCTCGTCCGCGAAGCATTCAGGGGTCTCGGGCGGACCATTGAGCAAGGTGCCACGCGAAACGCGGCGTGTCGAGAGGTGGCTTGTCGCCTGGTGGGAAAGTCTGGCCGGGACCGCGCGGCCGCGCGGACAAGTGCGGCTACCAACCCCAGATGGAGAGCTCCGTGATTTCGATCGGTACCGCGTACTGTGCGGCGAAGCCTTCGAAGGTTCCACCCCAGGACTGGTCCTCCTCGATCCAATCGCGGTAGCGGGCGATGTAGGCCTCGAACTGGGGCACCGGCGGCAGCTCCAGCGCTATCCGCGCCGAACCGCGAATCACGTGCACCTCTCCGCCGCCCGGGGTGCAGTTGAAGTTCAAGGCGACCTTGGGGTCCGCCATGATGTTGGCGATGCGCCGGGCGCTCGTCTTGCTGTAGACGATGATCCGCTCGCCTGCTTCGCCGCGCTCGTACAGGAACCAGACGGGCGCCGGCTGAGGCGCGCCCCGATCCACGGTGGTCATCCAGATGACTCGATCCCGGCTCAGCCGCTCCAGGACCCGCGCCCCGAGGGCGGTGGACTCGTCGATCATGCCTCTCTCCAGCTGGCCGCTCCGACTCGCTCATGGTAGCCGCGCCGTGTGGACGGCGGCGCCGAGCGGATGGCCCGGCAGCGCGCGGAGCGGGCGCCGGAGGCTCACGCAGCCCCGATTCGGTCGCCGATCCGATAACGACGAAGCTCCAGCGTGACCTTCGAACGGGTCGGGGGATGTCGCGCCACCCCTTCGAGCGGCGCGTTTTCGGCCGCGTTGCGCGGAAGGCAGCGGAAAGTGGATAACTACCGTACGCGAAGCGGCCCGGCAGACCTAGGCCTCCAGCAGCCGGAGGACCTGCACGGAGCCGGCCGAATTCCCACATACGACCCGCGCCGCATCGGTTGGGATCGGGCAGAAGGCCAACATCGCGGGGTCGGGGTCAGATTCGGGGCCGGTTTCGGATGTCCACCTGGCGATCTCCTGCCCATCGGACATGTCCCAGACCCGCACCGTCCTGTCCAGGCCTCCGGAAACGATCCGCTTTCCGTCCGGAGTGACCGCCACCGTGCCGACCGCTCCGGTATGACCCCACAGCGTCCGTTCCAGCCGGCCGCTTTCCAGGTCCCAGACTTGAACGGTGCTGTCGTGACCGCCCGAGACGACCCGGCTTCCGTCGGGCGTGACTGCGATTGCCGGCACGGGGCTGGTGTGGCCGTTCATGGCGCGCACGAGCAGGCCGGTCTCGAGGTCCCAAACCTGGACGGTGCCGCCGTCGCCGCCGGAGAGGGCCAGCTTGCCATTCGGCGTGATAGCCACGGTTCGCACGTTGGGATCCTGGCTCCTGAGCGTGTGCTCGGCGCGGCCGTGGGCGAGGTCCCAGACCTGCACCGCGGAGCCTGCGCCGCCCCAGACGGCCCGCTCGCCCGCCGGAGTGACGGCCACCGCGTACACCGCGCGGACTCCACCCTGGCCCGCGATCGTGTGCTCGAATTGTCCGCTCGCGAGATCCCAGACACGGACGACGTCGTAGGTGCCGCCGGAGAGGATGCGGCGACCGTCGGGAGTGACCGCGACCGCCCGCACAGAATCGAGGTGTCCCCGCAGCGTCCGCTCCAGCCGGCCAGTTGCCAGGTCCCAGATTCTGATGGTGCGGTCGTCGCCGCCGGTCACGAGCCGGCGGCCATCCGGCGTGACCGCCAGGGCCCGAACCGCGCCGTCGTGGCGGGGCACCGCACGCTCCAGAGACTTGCCCTTCGAGGTTGGGGCTGGCGTGAGCGGGCAGATCCAGGGCCTGGGGGCGCGGTCGCGGACCTGATCGAGCAGGCGATCGATCCCGGGGCTGGAAACGCCGCCGAGCCGGCCGGCCAGTTGAGGGGCCAGCCGATCCGGACGAGCGGCCAGACATACCGACGAGAGCACGAGCGCCCTGTCCACCGCCGCGACGTCGGGCGGTAGGGGCTGGCAGGTGAAGTCGGCCAGCAGGCGGATGATGCCGCCGATCGCGAGCTTCCTGCGGAGCCAGTCGTAGTCCAGGAGCAGGCGGTTCAGTTCCTGGGCGCGATTGGCTTGCGCCATGTGGTAGGCGATGTTCTCGAAGAAGTAACCATCGTTCGGACCCTGCGACCAAGATCCGTCCGAACATTGGGATCGATAGCCGTCGACGAGCCGGCCGTTGACAGCCGCAAAGCCTCTCCCGCCGGCGACCGAACCCGGACCGGACGCGTCGGGCTGCTCACCGACGATGAGCTCGCCATCGGCTCCCGCTTGGACGAGAGAGCGGTCGACAAGCTGGCTGGCGAAGCGCGCGATTTCGTCGGACGACAGGCCCTGCGATCCCCAGAGCGCTTCGAGCGCGGAGTGCGGGACCGGGCCGCGCCCGGCAAACACGGCAAGCTCTCGATACCGCTTCTCGTCGGCCGGCGCCAGCCGGGCGGCGGCGCGACCGTCTGCCTTCCGGCGGACGGCGAAGGGCTGCGCGATCGGATGGACGTCGGAGGAAGAGGTCGCGGTCGGCGTCTCGTCCGCAGGTGCCGCAATCTCGCCCGAGGGCGACGGCGTCCCAGGTTCGGACGGAGCCAACCACCCGACGGCCAACAGCGCGAGGCCGGCATCCACCGCCGCGACGGTCACGAGCGTCGACGCGGCACCCGCTATCGCCAGGTCGAACGCGTTGGCGGCGGTCCCCAGGACAGCGACGACCAACAGGCCCGCGCCGCCGCCATAGAAAGCCCTTCTGTCGATCAGACTGATGTCGGTCGCCAGCCGGGACCGCCAGCCCGCCTTGCCGTCCCCTAAGATCACGCCGACTCCTCCCGCCAGGACACGAACAAGGACGCGTCTACCTCAACGCGTCCGCAGTTTTATCCTACGCCGTTGCCGTGCCACTTCAAGGGGGACGAGGGGCCGGGCGGGGATCGACGGCCGCCGGCGCAGCGGGGCAGCCGGGCACGAGCGCCGATTCTCCGGCGCATTCGCGCACCGGCGCGGGACAAGGCTTGGGTGTCGGAACGGTCACCAACCCGTTCGGGCAGGTCCGCCCGTTGCCGTTGCACCTCGCGCAGCACAGGGCGCCGGCGAGAGGACCTACCTGCCAGCAGGAGTAGACAGGGGGCCACTCGATTGATTCGCACCAACCCGGCGCAGCGCCGGCCGACAGGAGGATCCATGGCTCCCAGTGGGTTCCGCTCAGCCGCCCGGTTGCGGCGAGCCCTCATGCCGGCCCTGGCGGCCGGCCTGCTCGTGGCGGCCTGCTCGGGCTCGAGCGCCACGTCGGGTCCGGCCGCTACCGTCGCCGGCGCGACCACGGTTCCCAGCGGCACTTCGATGCCTGCGGCCACGCCGGCGCCGACCCTGGGACCGGCCACGCAGCATCTGACGGTCGCCGGCCCGGCGGGTGCGGCCGGAGCGGTGAGCAACGCCCAGGTCCGATGCAATCTGCCGTCGACCGGTGGTCTGCAGATCAGCGTCCTGGGCCAGCCGGCCGACCCGAACCTGTCCGTCTACGTGTTCGTTCAGTCGGGCAGCGTCACCGTCAGGTACGACTCGGGCTCAGGCGCGACATACGTCGAGCGCGACTTCGCCGGCGCCGGCGTCACCAACTTCGAGGCCGCCACGGGCGCCCAGATCGACTCGCCCCTGACCGAAGTCGCGACCGGCGACGCTCACGGCAACCTCGGCGTCCTGACCTCGATCAGCGGCAGTGTCGACTGCGGCAATCAGATGCCCGGCTCCTCGACCCTCACGTTCAGCGGGCCCACACCCAAGGGCACCCTCGGCGCAGGGCTGAACCCGGTCAACGTTGAGTGCGTGACCACCACATACGGATCGAGCGTCTCCATTCTCGGCCTGATCCAGGTCGGCTCGACTCCCACTTTGGCGGTGGTGTATGTCTCTCCCGGCACTCTGAGCGTTTCGTTGTCCGGAGACGGGTTCTTCCGGAACACCGCCACGGCCGTGGCGACCCTGACGCCGACCGGCGCACATGTCGACGCCGACCTGTTGGAGCAGAACGTCGCCAAGGGCGCGAAAGCGCACACGATCCATGTCAGCGGCGACGCCACGTGCGGAACGATGGTCGCCAGCTGACGGCCGGCGCGAGGACGGGCGGCGGACACTGGCAGGCCGTCCGCCGGCCCGACGCCCGAACGGTTGTCCAATAATACGGAAGTGACTGCCATTCGGTAGCGACTGCCACGCAGAAGTGGTTACAATACGGCCGTCGAGTCGTCGTTCGGAGAGAGCTCATGACCGCCGTCATTCGGACCGAGAAGCTCACCAAGTCCTACGGGTCGCACCGCGGGATTGTCGAAGTGGACCTCGATGTCCAGAAGGGCGAGGTCTTCGGTTTCCTCGGGCCGAATGGCGCTGGCAAGACGACGACGATCCGGACTCTGCTCGACCTGATCCGGCCGACCAGCGGCAAGGCATACGTCTTCGACATCGAGTCGTCGGCCGACCCAGCGGCGATCCACCGGCGGCTCGGCTACCTGCCCGGCGAGTTCGCCCTCTACGACCGACTGACCGGCGGACAAACGCTCGAATACTTCGGCAACCTGCGCGGCGGTGTCGATCGGGCCTACCAGGCCCAGCTGATCGAGCGTTTCGACCTCGACCCGAGCCGGCGCTTCCGCGAGTACTCGAAAGGCAACAAGCAGAAGGTCGGCCTGGTCGCGGCGCTCCAGAACAAGCCGGAGCTCCTCCTTCTCGACGAGCCGACCTCCGGCCTCGATCCGCTCGTCCAGCAGACGTTCTTCTCGCTGCTGCGTGAGTCCGTCAAGGACGGCGGGACGGTCTTCCTCTCCAGCCACATCCTGAGCGAGGTGGAGAGGAGCTGCGATCGCGTGGCCATCATTCGCGAAGGTCGCATTGCCCGAGTCGATCGCGTCGACGCGCTCCGCGACCTGGCCCACCACCAGGTCGAGCTCCGATTTGCGGGAGATCCGCCAGCCGCGGAGTTCAAGAAGCTGGAGGGCGTCAGCGATGTCCAGGTCGAGGATCACCTGCTGCGGCTGCGGGTCTTCGGTCCGATCACGCCCGTAGTCCAGGCCGCCGCCCGCCTTGGCGTGACCGACTTCCTGAGCCGCGAGCCCAGCCTGGAGGAGACGTTCCTGGCTCAGTACGGCCGCGAGTCGGCCGAGGTGAAGTGATGGCCGTAGAAGCCGGCCGCCCGCCGATCGGGCAGATGGCGACCGTTTCGCTGTGGAGCCGGCTATACGGCTTCGGCAGCATCTACGCCAAGACGATCCGCGACTCGCGCCTGGCCTTCATCATCGTGGCGGGGCTGCTCGGCGGTCTGATGCTTACCGGCCTCAAAGCCATCGGCGCCTCATACCCGACGGCCGCGTCGCGCCTGGACCTGCAGAGCGTCATCGATAGCATCCCGCCCGCGATCGCCGGGCTGTACAACCGGCCGGTGAACGCGGTGACGCTCGGCGGGGCCGTGTCGTGGAAGTACGGCCCCATGTTCGGCGCGATCGCGGCGGTATGGTCGATCGTCGCGCTTTCGGGAACTCTNNCGCACGTGACCGGAATGGCCATCGCGGTGGGGTTCCTAGCGGTCGTCACCTGGCTTGGGGGCAAGGCTTCCGCCACACAGCCGGGCGATGAGATCCCGATCCTGGCGGCCGTGGGCTTCGCCGTCTGGGTCGGCCTCATCGGCCTGGCCTACGGCTCCGTCGCCTGGGCCATCGCTCCGTTCGTGGGACGCGCCAGCGCTGCGGGCGTCGCCGGCGCACTGCTGGCCTTCGGGTTCATCGTGAGCGGGTACCAACCCTACGTGCCGGCTCTCACGCTGCCCGCGGACCTCAGCTTCTTCTATTGGATGGCCGGTCACCTGCCCTTAGCGGGTCAATACGACTGGCTGTCGCTCGTTCCCACGGTCGTCGTCGCCGCCGTGTTGTTCGCCGTCGGCATCGTGGCTTTCGACCGGCGCGACCTCGGCTCCACGAGCGCCATCCCGCTGCCGGCCATGCCCGCCGCCCTGCTCGGCGTTCGCGGACCCGCCGGCCGCTCGTTCGGCGAGCGGCTGCCGATGGCCCTGGCGTGGGGGCTCGGCCTGGGCGTGTACGGCCTCCTGATCGGGGCCTCGAGCGCCTCCTTCGCTTCCGAGTTGGTGAAGTCGCCCGACACTCTCGATCTCTTCAAGAGGATCTTCCCCGGCCACGACATCGGCACCGGGGCGGGTTTCCTTCAGCTTCTCTTCGCCTACCTCGGCTTCATCGTCGCCGGGCTCGCCGCCTCGACACTCGTATCCGGTTGGGCCTCCGACGAGAGCGGCCGCCGGCTCGAGATGCTCCTCGCCAGCCCGCTGGGGCGGGCTCGCTGGGCGATCTCGGGCGGGGTCGGCGTCTTTGGGGCAATCGCCGCCATGACCGCCGTGGCAATGCTCGGGATCGCGATCGGAGTGGTGGCGGCCGGCGGCGACGTTCTCACACCGGTCGCGGGCACGGCGATCGTCGGGCTTTATGCAGCCGCGGCGGCAGGGGTCGGCATCGCCGTGGGTGGCCTGCTGCGCAATACGTTCGCCGGCGAGGTCACGGCAGTCCTGGTCATCGCAACCTTCCTCGTCGACTTCCTTGCGCCGGCTCTCAACCTGCCCGATTGGGTTCACCAGCTGGCCCTGACGGCCCATTTCGGAGCGCCGCTGGTCGGCATCTGGGATCCGGCCGGGGTCGCGGCGTGCCTGGTTCTGGCGGTCGGCGGGGTGCTGCTCGGTGGCTGGGGCATGACCCGGCGCGACGTGGACTGACCGCCGACCACTCTCTGGCGGGCGGTTCTCCACCCGGCCCAGAGACCACGCGGAGAAAGTGGGGCTGGCATCGCGGCGCCCGGTTCGGCATCATGGGCCGACACATCCCGGTCGACCGCTCAGGAAGAGTCGATGCCTCGCATTCTCACCCACATGTCGCCGCGCCGGAGGGCACGACTTGCGCTGGCGGCCCTGATGATCGCCGCCGGGCTCGCCGCGCCGGCCGCCACGGCGGCCGGCTCAGCCGGAGCCAGCGCTGGCCCGGCGAGCGCGCCTTCGTACGAGGCCGTGTGCGGACCCGTGCCCGCGCCGTTCGCCCGGTGCGCCGCCCTGCGCCGCACGGACATCGCGGTGCAACCCACCCTGACGCCTGCCAGGGCCGCCGACGCCGGCGGCGCGTCACCAGCCGCTACCAACGGTTACGTCCCGTCGGATCTGCGCTCCGCGTACGGCCTGCCGTCGAGCGGCGGGAACGGCCGGATCGTGGCTATCGTCGACGCCTATGACCTGATGAGCGCGGCCTCCGACGTGGCGATCTACCGCGCCCAGTTCGGCCTGCCGCCGTGCACCGTTGCCAGCGGCTGCTTCAAGAAAGTGGACCAGCGCGGCGGGACCGCCTACCCCAAGGTGAACATCGGCTGGGACGGGGAGATCGAGCTGGACATGGACATGGTGTCGGCCATCTGCCCCGACTGCAAGATCCTACTGGTCGAGGCCGACACCGACAATCTGGCGGATCTGGCGGCCGCCGTCGACACTGCCGTCAGTCTCGGAGCGGTCGCGGTATCCAACAGCTACGGCGGATACGAGTGGCCCACAGAGGCGGGCCAGGACACGCACTACGACCATCCCGGCGTGGCGATCACGGCGTCTACCGGTGACTACGGATATGCGGATGGAGTCGAATACCCGGCATCTTCTCCGTACGTGATGTCCGTTGGCGGAACCTCGCTCAAACGCGCCGCAAATGCACGCGGCTGGACTGAGACTGTCTGGGGGACGAGCCCTACCCTCGGCACCGGCAGCGGCTGTTCCGCCTACGAGCTCAAGCCCTATTGGCAGACCGACGCCGGATGCACCCACAAGACCACCGCCGACATATCCGCTGTGGCCGACCCGACAACAGGCGTCGAGGTCTTCGACTCTACCTCGGGCGGCTGGCAGGTGTTCGGCGGCACGAGCGTCGCGGCTCCGCTGGTCGCGGCCGCGCTTGCCCTGGCTGGTCGGCCCGCCGTGGGGTCGTATCCGAGCCGCCTCCTGTACGACCACGCCGCCGACCTCTGGGACGTGACCAGCGGCCACAACGGCTCGTGCGGCAATTACCTGTGCCAGGGTGCCGTCGGCTATGACGGTCCGACCGGCCTTGGGACACCGCACGGCATCGCTGCCCTCGCCCCGGACGTGCTGGACCTGGGAGCCGGGGGCCGCACCAGCTGCGCCCTGACGAGCGAGGGCGCGATCTCCTGTTGGGGCTACGACGGCCATGGCGAGGCGGATGCGCCCGCCGGATCCTACGTGTCGCTCGCCACGGGCGACTCCCACAGTTGCGCCATCGACACCGACGGGGCGCTGCATTGCTGGGGAGTCGACAGCAACGGCGAGAGCAGCCCGCCGGCCGGCTCATACGTGACTGTCAGCGCCGGCGGGGCCGACACGTGCGCCATCGACACGGGCGGGGCCATCCACTGCTGGGGCGACAGCGGCCAGGGAGTCACGAGCCCGCCGGCCGGTACTTACGAGGCGGTCACGGTCGGGACGTACCACGCCTGCGCCATCGACACGAGCGAGGGTCTCGTCTGCTGGGGCGACAACACGCACGGCCAGGCCGCCCCGCCGTCCGGGACGTTCACCGCGGTGTCCGCGGGCCGGTACCACACCTGCGCCCTGACGGGCGCCGCCGCCATCAGCTGCTGGGGGGACGACAGCCTGGGCCAGCTCAACCACCCGGCCGGCAAGTTCATCGACCTCGACGCGGGGACCAACGGCGCGTGCGCCGTTGGACTGCAGGGCCAGGTAGCGTGCTGGGGCGACAACAGCGCGGGCGAGACCTCGCCTCCGGCCGTCACCGCTTCCCGCGTGGCGCTCGGCGACATCCATGGATGCGGCTACCTCGCCGTCTCGATCCAGTGCTGGGGTGGCAACACGGACGGGCAGAGCATCCCGCTGTTCGCCACGAGTTCGCTTCCAGTAGCCGGCGAAGGCTACCCCTACGCGACGGACATCGTCCTGGCCACCGCCGTCGTTCCCGCGCCTGCCTTCACGATCACCTCGGGGAGCCTGCCGGCCGGTTTCACTCTCTCTGCCGCGGGGCAACTGTCCGGCACCGCACTTACTCCGGGGAGCTACTCCTTCAGCGTGACCGCCGACAACGGCATCGCCCCAGCCGCGACGCAGGACCTGACGCTGGTCGTGAGCGCCAACCCGGTTCCGGGCGCGCCGACCTCCGTCTCGGCCGTCGCCTCCGACACGACGTCGGTCGTCACATGGGCGGCCCCGATCTCCAATGGCGGACCGGCGATCACGAGCTACACGGTGACCTCTTCCCCGCCGACGACCACATGCGTCGTGACCCTCCCTGCGGCGTTGACATGCTCCTTCAGCGGCCTGACCAATCGCTCCTCGTACACGTTCAGCGTCACGGCCACGAACGTCGAGGGGACGGGGGCGGCCGCTTCTGCGACGGCCACGCCCCTGTTCGGCGCGACGTACATGCCGGTCACGCCGAACCGAATCGTGGACTCGCGCTTCGGTACGCGACTGGGCCTGAGCGCATCGCTCCGCTCTGGGACGCCGGCCCATTTCGCCGTCGTCAACCGCTCCGGCGACCCCAACCTCAACGTTCCGGTCGCTGCCATAGCGGTCACCGGCAATCTGACCGTGACGAAGCAGGGCTCGGGCGGCTACCTCGCCCTGACGCCGGGCGAACCGGTCGGCGCGCCCGCCACCTCGACGCTCAACTTCCCGCAGGGCGACAACCGAGCCAACGCGGTCACAGTCTCGTTGAGCGACACGGGAACGCTGTGGGTGACGTACGTCGGGAAACCCGGGACGACGGCCGACATCGTCTTCGACGTGACCGGCTACTTCGTGGCCGATAGCTCGGGATCTACCTACGTCGCGCTGACACCAACCCGGCTGGTCGACTCGAGAGCGGGCACGCGCCTGGGGCTCAACGCTTCGCTGAGAGCGGGGACGCCCGTCTGGTTCACGGTCGTCGATCGCGACCCATCGGACACCACGCGCAACGTGCCCCTGGAGGCAACCGCGGTTACCGGCAACCTGACGGTCACCAAACAGCGCTCGGCGGGCTACCTGTCTCTGACGCCCACCAGGCCTTCTGGCACGCCCGCTACGTCGACGCTCAACTTCCCGACCGGCGACAATCGCGCCAACGCGGTGACGGTTCCGCTGACCGACGGGCGACTGTGGGTCACGTTCGTCGGGACCCCGGGCGCGAGCGCCGACGTCGTTTTCGATGTCACGGGCTACTTCGTCGGCGATACGACCGGTGCCACCTATGTCCCGCTCACGCCGAACCGGCTGGTCGACTCGCGCACCGCCATCGGCCTGGGCGCCCCGCTGCGCTCGGGCGCGCCTGCCGAGTTCACGGTGATCGAACGGTCGCTCGACATGACGCTTGACGTCCCCGCGGGCGCGGTGGCGGTCACGGGCAACCTGACCGTCGCGAACCAGACCAGCGGCGGCTTCCTGAGCCTGACGCCGGACGATCCGGCCGGGGCGCCCGAGACATCGAGCCTCAACTTCCCGAAGGGCGACGACCGCGCCAACGCGGTCGTCGCCGCCCTCAGCCCGACGGGGACGCTGTGGGTCACCTTCGTCGGCCTGGCCGGAGCCAGGACCGACGTCGTGTTCGACGTTACGGGGTATTTCGCGCGGTAGCCGATTCCAGCTAGACCGGGCCACGCCCACACCACTCCTCCGGGCCGTGTTCACGAGTCCTTCACAGCCGATCGTCAGCTTGGGCGTTGAAGTTGGCCAGACGCTTCCGGCCAACCGATCCTGCGAATCGGGAGCGTGTGGTGGGAGATGAAATGAGACATGGAGGCGGATTTCGCCTTCTCGGCGCCCTGCTGGTTGTCGGCGTGGTCGCCGCGCTGACGGCAGGCGCCTACAGTGCTGGGTATGTGGCCGGCGCCGGGACCAGCGCGACGAACGTCTCGCCGTGGGTCTACGGCGGCGCCTTCGGCGCCTCTGGAATCGTCGGCCTCATCGTCACGGTCCTCATCCTGGTGGTGGTCTTCCGGGTGATGCGGTTCGCGTTCTGGGGCCACGCCCACAGCGACTGGGATCGCCACGGACCCGGAGGGCCGGGCGGACCCTGGGGCTGGCGCGCAGAGCAGTGGCGCTCGAACCGCCAGGCCGCATTCGACGAGTGGCATCGCCGAGCCCATGACGAGCAGCCCGGCCAGACGCCAGGCGGCGCTGGAACCGGCGGCACCCCAACCGGCGGCACCCGAACAGGCGGCGTCCAGAGCTGAGCGTTCGAGAACCCGGGCCGGAGGGCGGAGCCGCCAAGCCTTCGCCTTTCGGGCTTAGCATGAGGTCACCGTGAAGACCGTCCTGGTCGTTGACGACGAACCACGCATCGTGGAGCTTGCTCGCGACTACCTCGAGCACGCCGGATTCGCCGTGCTGACCGCCATCGACGGACCGTCCGCGCTGAGGGCCGCACGCACTCGCAAGCCCGACATCCTCGTCCTCGACCTTGGCTTGCCGGGGATGGACGGCCTCGACGTCGCCCGCACCTTGCGCCGCGAGTCATCGGTGCCGATCGTGATGCTCACCGCCCGCGACGACGAGCTGGACCGCGTCCTCGGCCTGGAGATCGGCGCGGACGACTACGTTACCAAGCCGTTCAGCCCGCGCGAGCTGGTGGCGAGGATTCGGGCGATCCTGCGCCGCGTCGACCGCGAGACCGAACCGGGCGATCGAATCGAGGTCTCCGGCGTCTCGATCGACATCGGCCGAATGCGCGTCGAAGCCGACGGGCGGACGGTCGAGTTGACTCCGACCGAATTCCAGCTCCTGGTTGCCCTGGCTCGTCAGCCCGGTCGCATCTTCACCCGATCGCAGCTGCTCGACGCCATCCACGGGCTCGCCTTCGAATCGTACGAGCGGGCTATCGACGCCCACGTCAAGAACCTGCGCCACAAGCTCGAGCCCGACCCGAGCCGCCCGCGCTACGTTCAGACGGTCTACGGCGTCGGCTACCGCTTCGCCGAGGAGCAGGAGTGAGCGGCCCGGCCGACGATCGACCGGACGGCCAGCCGGCCGATCCGTGGCG
>PMIQ01000240.1 GCA_003157175.1 Chloroflexota bacterium | reverse complement strand
CGGTCGGGGCGTGGCGCAGCTTGGTAGCGCGCATCGTTCGGGACGATGAGGTCGGAGGTTCAAATCCTCTCGCCCCGACCATTCAGGTAGGTCCTGACTACCCGACGCGGCACCGCACCGGCTGGAACGACGACTAGACCGGGCTCGCCGAGACGAGCGCGCCGCACCGCCGGGCACGATCGGCAACGATGTTGACGAGCTTCGTCGGGAACGGGCGCGCGAGCGCCTTGACATCGGGCTCGGCAGCTGCGGCCGAGAACGCGACCGGCGCAGCCGCGACAAGCTCGCGCACGCGATCGACCAGCCGGTCGGGATCCAGCCCAAGCTCCCTCGCCACCGCCGGCCAGCGGTTNNAGAAGGACTGAATAGTTCTTCGCGTGCGCGTCCGTGCCAGCGATGATCCAGTTCCAGATGAGCGCGTCGGCGAACCTTCGAACTGCGTCGTCCCCAGCGGCGGCAGGTGTAACCCAGCGGCGGAGAAGTCCCGCGATGTCCGCCGGAGCGGGACCGCCGTCGCGCTGGTACTTCGCCGAAGGCGCGATTCCGAGAGCCTGGCAGACGTCCTCCTGGTGGATGCGGACCACGAGATCTCCCTCGACGATCCGGTCGTATCGTTCGACCACGATGGCCGACTGATCCTCAAACGTGCCGACCCAGGAGCGCGCAGCCACGAGCCCGGCATGGCGAGCGGCGGCGAGGCAGAGATGCTCATTGAGATCGTGATCGTCGAGCCCGGCAACGGCGGGCTTGAGGATGTGGGTCGTCGCGGCCCCGCCCGACGGCACGCCCCAGCGTCCGTCGCGGTACAGAAGCGCCGTCTTGGCCTGCGCTCCCGCGAGGCTGAACTGGCCCGTGAACGTCCGTCCTAGCCAGGCCGTCTGATCACGGCGAAGCTCCCGGATCCGACCGGCGACATCCGAGTCCGTGAGCCAGTCGATGTGCCCAGGTCGCTCGAGCAAGTGCGGGAGCTGGTCAAGCGGGCAGAACGCGACGGCGCCCGCGCAATCCTCGCCGACAGGCGTCGAGAGGAGCGGGTACGGAGACGAGATGGGCACCTGATAGTGGCGGCCCCAGCGCGCCAGCACGGCGTCGTTCTCTGGCAGGAGCCCCCAGAGGAAGTTGGTGACGATACGCCGGCCGCGGCCATCCTGGTGCGTCCGCACAGCGAGGGGCATCGAGAGCGACACGGGAGTCGCCTCGGGGTCGGCCTGATAGGACTGGTCGTAGTCGAATCGAAGTGTCGCGTTCGCCTGCCGCATGAGGGTGCCCACGACGGCGCCGCCGAGGACCACGACCAACGTGTCCGGAAGTTCGCTCGTCCTAGCCATCGCGGTGCCGCTCGATGATCGCGTCGAGGTTGGCCGCTCCCTTCGCCGACGCCGACGAAGCGCTCCGCGGCAAGACATCGAGTTGGAGATCGAGGGCGTCGAGCACGCGCAAGAGATGCCCCAGCTCGGCGTGCGGTTTACCGGCTTCGAACTCGTATACCCACTTCCGGCTTACGCCCGCTCGCTGTGCGAGCCCGTCCTGGCTGAGTCGCAGCTGCAGCCGCCGACCGCGGACTTGGGCGGCTGCCTCGCCGATGGATCTCACAAGCACGTTCTTGCCCTCACCAATGCTACCGATCGGTTCCATTGTGCTGGTGACACCGTTCGGTGTCAATCACGTATTGCGACCGATCGGTGGCTATTTTCAATGCTACCGCTCGGTGGCAGCGCAATGACCATGCACCCGAGTTCAGCGGCGGCACTCGGGCTGTCTGGCAATTCAAGGTTAGGCCGATAACCTTGGATTTGGAGCCAGGGAAGCCAACGTTCTCAACCGGCCTTCTTCAACGCCAGTGCGAGCGGCTTCCTCTCGCCCCGTCCATTCGAGTAGTGCTGACTTGCTCGAGTTTACATTTCTCAGTCGCTTGCCTGCTCGTTCGGGCAGTCGATGTGGATGCGAGCTCGCTCTCTACAGGTCGAGCTCCCGTCCGAGGACCTGGAGAACCATGCCACCAGGCCTGTCGCTGACGACCTGCCGGATTCGGGCACGCACATCGGCTGCGGCGTCTCGCTTCTCCGCGGCCTTGATCGTGTAGTCGTAAGCAGCCCAGACGTCGGCCCCAGTGATCTCGTAGCCATAGCCCTCGGCGAGCCATTGGAGGGCCAGCAGCCCCGCTTCAACCGCGAAGGCCGGTCGGTCGGCGGTGAGATCGCGCGCCGCCCGGGTGAGGGTCTTGGGATCGCAGGGCGCACGGCCCGCGAGCTCCAGTGCTTCGTCGAACAGGCCCGCGTCCTTGGCTGCGGCGAACCACTTGCCCTCATCGCCGGGCGTTGTCTCGACCAGGTCGGCGAGGATCTCGCTCGACTGCTTGTGCGGGTACGCCTTCGCGACGGCGCGGAAAGTCGCNNGACTGCGGCACGACTCGGCGTACTTGATGGCTTCCCGCTTCTGGCCCATCGCGATGAGCGCCTTGACGGCCCAGCGTTTGTACGGCCAGATGACCCGTTCACCGCTGACGAGTTCGATGAGCTCCTGGTACCGCTCGGCCCGATACAGCGCGCTCAGACATGCCGAGGTGCCGTGGAAGTAGCCACGGAGGTTCGGGTCGGGGCTGAGGGCCAGGCGCGTGATGCCGGTGAGTCGATCGGCCCAACTCGACGCCACCTCTGCCGACGCACAGAGATCGCCCCAGTAGTCGCCCATCGCCTCGATGTACGGCATCTCGTCCTCTTCGTGCGCCGCCCAGAGCCTCTCCAGCCAGGCGTCGCGCACACTCGCTTCTACTGGCGCGCCGGCAATCATCGGGATGAGATCGACAAGCGCGTGGTTCACCGCCGTGCCGATGGCGCCGGACGAGCTGTCGACCTGCTCGATTGCGGGCGAGAGGCGCTCGATCAAGGAGACTGCGCCCTCGGCGGCGAGCACGGGGTCCTTCCGCGCGACCTTCCTGATCTCGGCCTGTGCTTGCTTGATGCGCCCGATCGCGGGCTGCGACCTCCACCCGAACGCGTGGCGGCGGAATCGCGGCTTGAATTCCCACTTGTACGCCCCGGCACTTAGCGTGTCGCTCATCGCGGCGACTCTAGCATTCGCAAGAGAAGCGCCGTTTGCCAGGCAACGAGCGTCAACGGCCGGTTGCGCGTTGCGAATGCGCCGGAGGGCTTGAAACGCGGGTCGCTAGAATTGCTCCGCAACCCCGACGGTTCCGCCCGTCGGGTTCTTTCTTTGGGTCGCCCGACCTAGTACTGGACGAAGGTCTCCGAGCGTTGCGGATGCGCCTTCGGAGCCGGACCGCATTCGGCAAACGCCTGGGCCACGAAACGACGGGCATGGCCGCGCGGGTGGCTACAGCGCGCGGGGGCCTCGACGCCGACTACATCGACTTCGGCCGCGACGGGATGATCCTCCACACAAATGCCTATGGCGCCGCTCCTGGCGCGACCGGGATGGCTTACTCGAACGACGGCGGCCAGACCTGGCACGAGGAGACGAACTACGGTCCGCTCGGACCATCCACCTGTCAGGGCGCATGCGGCAACAACGAGGATGGTGTGATCGGCGCCAACGGCACCTACTTCGTGGCGGTGAGGAACGGCGGCAAGCAGGCCTGGTTGAGCTACGACGGCCGGCACTGGTCGTCGATCGCCTGGACCGGCGGCGATCCCACCGGTACCTGGTACGGCGGCAACGGCTTCCTGGTCATGCCACGCGGCGTTCTGCTGGCGAACTCGTACGGGGCCGCGAGCATAGATCGAGGCTGATGCTCGCGGACGTATCTGGCGTAGGAAGACCGCTGGCATCGGTTTCCTCACGCGGCTCCGGCGAGAGCCTCAACGACCCACTGCGGCACCGTGATCCGGCACTTGGGAACCGCCGGCCCGACTCCTCTCGCCCCGACACTCTCGCCCCGACCACGTTCGACCATCCCGTGCCTCCGTTCCCGCGTGCTATGCGGCCAAGAGGGTCTCGACCAGCTCGTCGAGGCCCTCAATCACGATGGTTGGTGGAGTGTGTTCGGACCCCTCCGGGCGCGCCAATATCTTGAGTCGCGACATCGGTTACACAGGCTCCGTTCGCTTCACGGATGCCAAGTTAGGCGAGGAGAAACTCGAAGTTTCTTGCGCCTGCCGGTGAAGCGCGGATGAGCTTCGCCGGCGGAGGTGAACGTCGCCACCACGTCGTGGTTTCGGGCGCTACTCGGTGGTTTTGCCGTCGAAGTGTTCGGGCTCGGCGTCGGCGTCTGCCTTCGTCCGGCGCACGACACCATCAAGATGATTGGGCGGGCCGTAGAGCGTGTACAGCTTGAGCGGCGCGGAGCCGACGCTGCGCACGTTGTGACGGGCGCCGGCGGGCACGATCATCGCGAAGTCGGCCGTCACGCGGTGCGTCGTGCCGTCGATTGTGATCTCGCCGTCGCCGGCCTCGAACCGGAAGAACTGGTCGCGATCCTTGTGCACCTCCGAGCCGATCTCCCCACCGGGCGGTAGGGTCATAAGCACGAGTTGGAGATGCTGACCGGTGT
>PMIQ01000187.1 GCA_003157175.1 Chloroflexota bacterium | reverse complement strand
CGATTTCCGGCGCCGCTACGACCTGCCGGTCCTGGGCGTCGTTCGGCCGGGAGCGTCGGCCGCGGCTCTGGCCACGCGAACGCGCCGGGTCGGCGTGATCGCCACGCCGGCGACGGTCCGCTCGCGCGCTTACTTCAACGCCATAAAGGACGAGAACCCGGCCGTCGAAGTCTACGAGCACGCCACTCCGTCGCTGGTGCCGCTCGTGGAGGCCGGACGACTCTCCGGCCCGGAAGTCGTGGAGGCGGTTCGCCTGGCGCTCGCCCCGCTCCTTGGCGAGCGCAACGAGGATGGCGAGTTCATCTTCCCACTGCCGCCATCCGCTCGCATCGATACCCTCTTGCTGGGCTGCACTCACTACCCGCTGCTGTCGGGAGTGCTGCGCGGCTGCGTGGGCGACGGCGTGGCGATNNCGGCCACGCATCGGCAGCTGACCAGCGGCGACGTGGCTGCTTTCCGGGCGGTCGCGGAGCGGATGTTCGGTGAGGAGTTCCCGGAGATAGAAGCGGTCGATCTCGGAGCCGCAGGGGCGGGCCGGATCGAGGCGTCGTGAGATCCCGGCCCGACAAACCGCGGGAGCCGGCTCCGTCGCGGCGAAGCTCGGCGGGCCGGTCGGGCTGGCGACGGGACGCATTTCTGCAGGCCGGCTTCCTGATCGGAGCCGCGCTGGGGGCCGCCGCCACCGTGATGGGCCGTCGCATGGAGCGTTCGGCCCGGCGCGGTCTCATCGACTGGCGAGTGGCGGAGCGCATCGCCGTCGATCGCGTCCGCAACGCCCAGGGAACCCTCAGCCCGTCCGAGCTTGCCGTCGCCGAGCCGGTGTACGCGGCGGCGATGAGAGAGATCGTGCCCGCCCTGGGGGCCGCCCTCGGGACGGAGCTGCCCGGCGTCGTCGAGCGCAGCGCCGTCGTTGCCCGCGAAGAGTGGGTGCGCGCCAACGTCGCGACCTTCGCCGCTTTGATCGGCAAGATAGAAGGCGACCTCCTCGACCAGGTTCTGCCTCCCGGCTCCGGTCTGGTGAAGGCGTCCATGGCGGTCGCCAATCGAGCCGTTTCGACGCGGCAGTTCGGCTACCTGCTCGGTTTTCTCGGCCAGCGGGTCCTGGGCCAGTACGACCTGGCGATAATCTCGGCCGAGTCGACGCCCGGACGCCTGCTTTTCCTGGACGAGAACATCAGACGGACCGCGGAGAGCCTAAGCGTGCCCCTCAATCCGTTTCGGACCTGGATCGCCCTGCACGAGACAACCCACGCCTTCGAGTTCGAGGCGCATCCGTGGCTCCGGCCCTATCTGGCCGAGCGCCTGGAGCGGCAGCTGACGTCGCTCTCGTCGGGCGCGTCGCTGCTGAGCCGCGACGCGATAACGCGGCTGGGTCGCTCCCTCCGCGGCAAGAGCCCGGGCGAGCACTGGATGGAGGGGCTGATGGGCGAGGAGCAGCGGCGCGAGTTCCGCGAGATCCAGGCCGTCATGAGCCTGCTGGAGGGCTTCGGCGACTACGTTATGGATGAGGTCGGCCGCGACCTGGTCCCGGAGGTCGAGCGCATCAGCGAACGCTTCCACGCCCGGCGTGCCCAGTCGACGGCAGCCGAGCGGGCAATGATGCGAGTCACGGGTCTGGACCTCAAGATGGAGCAGTACAGGCAGGGCGAGGCTTTCGTGGCCGCCATCGCTCGAGCTCGCGGTGCCGAGGCTCTGCGGACTCTGTGGCTCGGTCCCGAGACGTTGCCCCGGCCCGACGAGATAGATCTGCCGTCACTGTGGGTGGCCAGGGTCTTGCCGGCGCAGGGGTCGGGCCGCGCGACATGATTGACGGAGGATGCGCCGGGGCTCCGGCAGGCTGCCAGGTAGCTCCGGCATAGGGGAGGCGGGAATGGGCGCGCAGAACGTCACCAGGGTCGTCGGGCCCGGCCGCGGTCCAGGCGGTTCGCCGCTGGCCATCGCCATCAGCCCGGTGCTTACCGGTCGCGATGCCTTCGACGCGATGCGCCGCAAGATCCTCGATGCCGCACCCGGGTCGCGCCTGGTCCCCGTCTCGGCCGAGGGAATCGCCGACGAGCCGGTAGACGACGTCGAGGTCCTTCTGCGCGGCTGGTCGCTCGGCGGTGACGCCCTCGATCGGTTCGTGGGTCGGGCATCGAAGTTGCGCTGGGTCCATTCGGTGTCGGTCGGCGTCGAGTCGGTCCTGACGCCGGTCATCCTGCTGCGCGGACTTGCTATCACCAACGGCCGCGGCGTCTTCGACCAGCCGATCGGCGAATACGTGATGACGATGATCCTGTCGACCTGCCGGCGTCTGCCCGCGCTTCTCGAGTTGCAGCGGGAGCGGACCTGGCAGCCGATCCAGGCGGTCGAGCTGGCCGAGACGACCATCGGCCTGGTGGGCCTGGGCGGGATCGGCCGGGAGGTCGCCAGGCTGGCGGCTCCCTTCGGGCCCAGGATCGTCGCCATTCGACGCCGGGCCGGCGCAGCGGACGAGCCGGCCGGAGTCCAGGTCCTGGGCGGGCTCGAGGCGCTGCCGGAGCTTCTCACCCTCTCCGATTTCGTCGTGCTGGCGCTGCCGCTTACCGCCGAGACGAACTGCGCGATCGACGACGTGGCGCTCTCGAACGCCAGGCCCGGCAGCTGGCTCATCAACGTCGCCCGAGGCGCGCTTGTCGACGACCGGGCGCTGCTCCGGGCGCTGCGCGACGGGCCGCTCGGCGGCGCGATTCTCGACTCCTTCCGCGAGGAGCCGCTGCCCGAGAGCTCGCCGTTCTACCGCTTGCCCAACTGCATCGTGACGCCCCACACCAGCTGGTCGAGCAAGGCTGTCCTCGACCGCGCGCTCGACGTCTTCTGCGACAACCTGCGCCGCTATTGCGCGGGCGCGCCACTCAACTACGTGGTGGACCCGGCGGCGGGCTACTGAGCGAGGCGACTGAGCGGCGGCCGTCCGGTAGCATGTGTGCGGCGCGACAGCGCCACGCGGAGGAGGCCAGGACCACATGCAGATCGCCATCGTCGGGCTAGCGGGCTCGGGCAAGACGACCGTGTTCAACACTCTGACCCGGGGCCACGCCCAGACCGGCGGCTACGGCGGCATGGAGCTGCACGTCGGGACCGTGAAAGTCCCCGACGAGCGGCTCGATCGGCTGGCCGAGATCTTCAANNCGACCGAGGGCCGGGTCGGGACCGAAGAGTTGCCAGCCGACCAGCTCGCCCGCCTGCGCGAGGCCGACGCCCTCCTGCACGTGGTCCGGGCGTTCGAAGACCCGGCTGTGCCGCACCCGGAGGGCTCGGTCGATGCCTGGCGCGATCTTGAACGGCTCGACCTNNCGAGCGGCCACCACGGGACGGCTGCGGAGCGCGACGCGAACGATCGCGAGCTGGCGTTGCTGGAGCGGCTGCATGAGCCGTTGGCGGCCGGCCGGCCGCTGCGCGGCGAGGGCCTGACGCCCGACGAGGAAAAGTCGATCCGTGGCTTCCGTTTCCTGACACAGAAGCCGGTCCTCGTCTTGCTCAACGTCGGCGAGGCCGATCTGCCGCGCGAGGCGGAGATCGTGGCCGGGATCGCGGGGCGCTACGGGCAAGCCGGAGCGCTGGTCGACGCACTGTCGGCGAAGATCGAGATGGAGCTGGGCGAGCTCGAGCCCGAAGAGGCGGCCGTGTTCATGGACGAGCTGGGCCTCAAGGAGTCGAGCCTGGACCGGGTGATCCGGCTCAGCTACCGGCTGCTCGGCCTGATCTCGTTCCTGACCGCCGGTCCGGATGAGGTGCGGGCCTGGCCCATCCCCGACGGCTCGAACGCGGTGGACGCGGCCGGCGCGATCCACACGGATCTGGCCCATGGCTTCATCCGCGCCGAGGTCGTGCAGTACCAAGATCTGCTGGCGCTCAAGGCGATGGCCGAGGCCCGCAAGCACGGCAAGCTGCGCTCGGAAGGCAAGACATACCTGGTTCACGACGGGGACGTGGTCGAGATCCTGTTCAGCAAGTAGGGCGCCGCGTGGTGGCGACGCGCTCGGCCGTGGTCCCCAGCCCGGCGCCGCGTGTTGGCGACCCGCCGGCCGGGGTCCCCAGCCCGCCGGCCGTGGTCCCCCGCCCGCCGGCCCGCCGGCCGTTTTCTCCGGCCCGCCGGCAGATCGTCGTTGCCCATCTTCGCCCGGGGCGATGGTAAGGGAGAAGAGCGGTCCGCCCGCGGCCCGGAAGTCCCCGCGCTGCAGCTTTCCGCACACAAACGCAGCGTGGATCGGCCGGTGGCTGGCCGCGCCGCCGCCTTCCAGCCCGCGGCGTCCTCACCTTGCATCTCCGGGGCTGAAGTTGGGCAAGAACGGCGCCTCGACGAGCGAGGCGCGGCCGCCCGCCAGCCGGCCCAGGCTCAGTTCGGCGCCCCGTCCGCCTGACCGGGCTAGTTCGGCAGGAACCCGTCCCGGGGGAGGTCGACGAAGATGCCGCGGTAGTCCGGCCCGTCTGGGTCGTCGTCATCGTCCGAGTCGATGCTGGCCAGGTAGTTCTCGTCGTCCACCTTCGAGACATTGACCGAAGCCGAGAGCCGGTCGTCGGAGATCGGGATGAAGGCGTGGTCTCGCTCGAGCTCCTCGGCGATGGCCTCGATCAGCGTGTCCTGGACGAACGAATCCTGGATTCGCAGCCGGATCTCCTGCACCAGCTCGAAGAAGTCGTCCGCGTCCATTTCCTCCTCGCGAACCAGGAGCACGTCGGCGAAGATGTTGTCGTCGCCTTCGCGAAGCTCGTAGAAGAACACGGTTCGACTCCAGGGAAGGGTGCATGTCGGAAGCGGACGGAGTATACGACGGGTCGGCCGACGGTTCGGCCGATAGTTTCGACTCGGCCGAGCGTCTCGATTTGGTCGTCGTCGGGGCCGCCTCGCGGGACGTCGCCCTGGACGATGCGCGCGGCTGGCGGCTGGGTGGCGCCGTGGCATACGCGTCGCTGGCCGCGGCGAGGTTGGGTCTGCGCGTGGGCTGCGTGATTGGCGTCGACGGACCAGCCGCGGGCGCCACCGAGCTGGACTTGCTCGAGGCGGCTGGCGTCCTGGTGAGGCGTGTGCCACTCGAGCATGGGCCGGTTTTCGAGAACATCGAGCGAGACGGGCGTCGCCGCCAGCGGTGGCTCTCCAGGAGCGATGCGGTGCCCGCCGCGGCACTTCCGGCTGAGTGGCGCCGGACGCCAGGCTGGCTGCTCGGGCCGGTGGCAGGCGAGGTGGGCGGGGAGTGGGCTACCGTTCCCGAGACGGACAGCCGCGTGGCGGTTGGCTGGCAGGGGCTGCTGCGTGAATTTGCCGACGATGGCTGGGTGAAGCAGGTGGACCCGGCGCGGTCGCCGTTGTTGGAGGCGTGCGGCCTCGTATGTGCCAGCGTTGACGATGTGGCACCCGGCATGGGCCTGACCGAGTTGCGCGCATTCGCGCCTTTCGCGACGATCGTCCTGACGGCAGGCGATCGCGGAGGGCTGGCCATGCGCGACTCGCGCCTCGTCCGCTATCCGGGGATCCCGGCTCCGCATGTCGTCGATCCGACCGGCGCGGGGGACGTGCTTCTGGCCGCTCTCATGGTCATGTGGCTGCTCCGCGGGGACGTGGCCACGTCGCGGGCGCTGCGCTTCGCCGCGGCTGCGGGATCGTGCGCCGTCGAGGGCGCGGGGCTCGCAGGAGTGCCGACGGCGGCGCAGGTCGTCGAGCGGCTCAGAGCTGGTGCTCCGTCCGGGTCTCCGCCCGGCGCCTGATCCCTTTGAGCATGCGGCGCATCATGACGAAGTCGCCGAACTCGATCAGGAAGACCGAAAGAAGGGCCGCCGCCGGTTTGTGCCAGTCGTAGACCACGCGAAGCCGGGTCCCGAGCCGGGTTCCTTCTGCAGCCGGGTCGAGGCGCCACG
>PMIQ01000043.1 GCA_003157175.1 Chloroflexota bacterium | reverse complement strand
TGCACCAACGGCCGGATCGAGGACATGCGCGCCGCGGCTTCGGTCCTGCGCGGCCGGAAGGTGGCCGCGGGCCTCCGAGTGCTGGTCGTCCCGGGGAGCCAGCAGGTCAAGAAGCAAGCGGAGAGCGAAGGCCTCGATGAGGTCTTCCGCTCGGCCGGCGCCGAGTGGCGCGAGTCGGGCTGCTCGATGTGCATCGCCATGAACGGCGACCAGCTCGAGCCCGGCCAGTACGGCATCAGCACCTCGAACCGCAACTTCCAGGGTCGCCAGGGCAAGGGCGGGCGAACGTTCCTCGCCTCGCCGCTGACCGCCGCCGCGAGCGCCGTTACCGGCGTCGTCACCGATCCGCGAACGATGGCCGCCACCGCGGCCGGCCCCGCCACCAAGACCTCGGCCGTGGAGGCCCACTGACATGCCCGAGCCTTTCGTCAAAGTCACCAGCGCCGTCATCTCGATCCCGCGCGCCAACATCGACACGGACCAGATCTGCCCGGCCCGCTTCCTCAAGATCACCGACAAGGACGGGCTGGCCGACGCGCTCTTCTTCGACTGGCGCTTCACGCCCGATGGCGCGCGACGTGTGCCGCCCTCCTTCATCGACGAACCACACAACGCCGGCCGCCAGATCCTGATCGTGGGCGACAACTTCGGCGCCGGCTCCTCGCGCGAGCACGCGCCCTGGGCGCTGCGGGCGTGGGGCATCCGGGCCATCTTCTCAACAAGCTTCGCCGACATCTTCAGCGGCAACGCGCTGAAGAACGCGCTGCTACCGGTCGTCGTGTCGGCCGGGCGGCTCGCCGCGCTGCAGGCACTGATCGCCACCAACCCGGACGGCCGATGGACCGTGGACCTCGAGGCCCAGAAGGTCACGCTGCCCGACGGCGACTCGTTCGGCTTCGAGATCGACCCGTTCGCCCGAACGATGATCCTGGCCGGCACCGACGAGATCGGCTACGTCCGCTCGAAGCTACCGGCGATCGAAGCCTGGGAGGCCGGCCACCCGGCCCGCGTCGACACCCGCGCGGGCGCCGCCGCGCGGTAGGCTCAACCGCGCAGATAACGAGGCCAGCGGCGCGACCCGAGCTCCCACGCCTCCGGGCGCGCCCGGGCTACACTCCTGGGCGCGGCCAACTCGCCGCGTCTGAGCCGCATCGGTACGGTGGTGTTCGATGGACGAGGCGGGCCGGGACGGTCCCATGATCGCGGACGACAGGATCGGTCGCGCCGTCGTCGACGCACTGCGCGGGCAGGACCTCTCGGGTTTCGAGCTCTGGCGCTGGCTCGGGTCGGCGCAGAGCATTCCCGGCCGGCTCACCGAAGCCCGCCTCTACGCCACTCTCTACCGCCTCGAAGCGGAGGGTTTGCTCCAGAGCGACTGGCACGAGGGCGAACGAACCAGGCGCAGGTACCGCCCGACCGCGCTCGCCTCGGAGCGCGACGATGAACCGGCCGGGCCTCCGGACGCGTCCCGCGCCAATCAGGGCCAGTTCGGAACGCCCGCCGGCGAGGACCGCCGGCCCGTCAGCCCCGACCCCGAGGCCGGCTCATGGTTCATGCCCCGGGAAATGGCGCCGCCCACGCGCCGGCCCGCGCCGCCGCCCAGGGCTGCGGCTGCGTCGCACCCCGAGCACCCGGCCATGGCTGCGGCTGGCCCTCCGGCCGGTGCGCCCCCGGCCGATTCACCCGCCGCGACCTCCGGCGAAGCCGGGCGGCCCGGCAGGGTCGCCATCGCCGCCTATGCGGACGATCTCGGCGCCCGCCTGGACCTGCCCCGGTTGGAGTGCGACCGGGTCCGCCAGGAGATCGCGGATCATCTGGTCGATTCGGCCGGGGCTCTGGAGCTCCATGGTTACGGCTCGGAGGCGGCAGCGGCAGACGCCATGAGCCGGCTGGGCTCGCCGAGCGACCAGGCCGCTCTCATCGAGCAGGCTGAGCAGACGCCGGCCCGGCTGCGCCGCGCCATCCGCCGCGGAGTTCTCGTCCTCGTGGCCGAGCTCGTGCTTTGGTTGTTCCTATCCGTCGCGGTGCTGGTCGTGGCGCCCGGCGTCACTGACGCGGTCGTCGCGGCAGGCCGTCTGGCGGGTATCCACCTTGCCGTCCTCGAGTCCGCCGAATGGGCCACCAATCAGGTGGCGGCAATGGTGTGTCTTGGGGCGTTCGCCGCGGGGCGCCTAAGCATGGGTCTTCTGGCCCGGATCAGCCGCCATGGGGACGCCACGCTTCGAAAGCCTTGGGCGGTCGGCGGGGCCGCGGGTGTGCTCGTCGTGGCTCTGCTCCTGCCCGGCTACCAGGACGCCCTGACGGTCGCGACCCTTCTGCTCGCACCTTTGGCCTTCGTGGCCGGCACGCTTCGGCCCCAGCACGCCAACGAGCACGGGTACTCGCCGCGAGGCGCGGCGGCGGCAATCCTCCTGCTGGCCATCGCCACGTGGCTGCCGTTCGGCCGGATGTTCGCCTATGACCCGAACGCGACGCCGGGGACGCCGCTCGCCCAGGGCGGCTCCGTCCCGATGACCGTGTTCGAAACGGACACCGGGGCCTACGAGTACGGGCTGCCACAGTCCACCGGAAACGGGGTCTTCACGGTCGAGTTGTGGCCGGCTGCGACGGAGGGCCCTTTCATCGTGGTCGATCTGTCCGCGACCGAGGCCACGATCAGCGTCAAGGCCGGCGTCCCCGGGTCGGACGACACCGTCGCCCCGGCCGGCGCCCAGTCGGTCGACCTCACGAAACTGCCTCCTTTCCGGCAGTGGTGGGTCGTGGCGGTGGAGACGGGACCGAACGGCCAGCGGACGGCTCTGGACGTGGTCATTCAGACGGGCGCCTCGCCAAGATTGAGCAGCGCTCTGGGCTGGCTGATCTCGAAGCTGTAGCCGCCGCTCTTTGGCGGGCCCCCAGGCTCTAAACTTGTCGACGACGAAATCGCACCCGCTCAGCCCCGCGGAGATTACCCACGATGTCGAACGACACCCCTCGCCCCTTGCCCTACGACCTGCCGAGCAACCCGGACAAGCGCCACAGCGCCGCCCTGACCGACGGCCCGGATCGCGCCGCCGCCCGCGGCATGCTCAAGGCCATCGGTTTCGACGACCAGGCGCTGGCCCGCCCGCTGATCGGCGTGGCCACGACCTGGATCGAGACGATGCCCTGCAACTACAACCAGCGCCGGCTGGCCGAGCACGTCAAGGCGGGCATCCGGGCGGCGGGCGGGACGCCGATGGAGTTCAGTACGATCGCCGTCTCGGACGGGACATCGATGGGCACCGAAGGGATGAAGGCCAGCCTCATCAGCCGTGAGGTCATCGCCGATTCGATCGAGCTGTGCGTCCGCGGCCACATGCTCGACGGCGTGGTCTGCCTGGTGGGCTGCGACAAGACGATCCCGGGCGCCGTCATCGCTCTCGGCCGCCTCGACCGGCCGAGCCTGATCCTCTACAACGGCTCGATCTACCCGGGCGTATACAAGGGCAAGCGCGACGCCACGATCGTCACGATCTTCGAGGCGATCGGCGCCTACCGCGCCGGCAAGATGTCCGCCGAAGACCTGTACGAGATCGAGTCGGTCAGCTGCCCCGGCGCGGGGGCGTGCGGCGGGCAGTACACGGCCAACACGATGTCGATGGTCCTGGAGATCCTGGGCCTCTCGCCGGCCGGCCTGAACGGCATCCCGGCCGAGCATCCGGACAAGGACATGGCTGCCCGCCGCTGCGGTGAGATCGTCATGGATCTGATCCGGCGCGACGTCCGGCCCAAGGAGTTCGTCACGCGGGCGTCGATCGACAACGCGATCGCATGCGTCGCCGCCACCGGCGGCTCGACCAACGCGGTCCTGCACCTGCTGGCCATCGCCCACGAATACGGCCTGAAGCTCGATATCGACGACTTCGGGGACATCGCCGACCGGACCCCGATCGTGGGCGACATGATCCCCGGCGGGCGCTACGCCGCAGCCGATCTGTTCGAGGCTGGCGGCCTCTCCCTGGTCACCCGCGAGCTGCTCAAGAAAGGGCTGATCGACGGGAGCGCGCCGAATGTCGACGGCGGAACGATCGCCAGCGCCGCCGCGGCGACGGTCGAAACCGAGGGCCAGAAGGTCGTCGTGCCGATCGAGACACCGCTCAAGGCCACCGGCGGTCTGTCGATCCTGCACGGAACACTGGCTCCGGACGGCTGCGTGATCAAGCTGGCCGGCCACGAACGCCGCTTCCACAAGGGCCCGGCTCGGGTATTCGACAACGAGAACGCCTGCTACGCGGCCGTGCGCGACCAGAAGATCAACAAGGGCGACGTGATCGTCATCCGCTACGAGGGTCCGGTCGGCGGCCCGGGCATGCAGGAGATGCTGTCGGTGACGGCGGCGCTCTCCGGCGAGGGCATGGGCGAGCATGTCGCGCTCCTCACCGACGGCCGCTTCTCCGGCGGCACCCACGGGCTGATGATCGGCCACGTGGCGCCGGAAGCGGCGCTGGGCGGCCCGATCGCGCTGGTCGAAGAAGGCGACGAGATCGTGATCGACGTCGATCGCCACGCCCTGGACCTAAACGTCCCGGCCGACGTGCTGGCGGCGCGCCGCGCCCGCTGGACCGCGCCGGCGCCCCGCTACAAGACCGGCGTCATGGCAAAGTACGCGGCCCTGGTCTCGTCCGCGTCACTCGGCGCCGTCACCACGGGCGAACGCCTGGCGGAGCAGCTGGGACGGGCGACAAAGGCGCAGTAGCGAGCCGCGCGGGCGGCGGCCGCGCGACTCCGCGCTGCGTTCCCGCGATCGAGGGCCGCTCGGGTATTTCGCCCAATCCCCGCCGGGCGGGAATTGGGCCCGCCCTGGCTTGGCTTCGGGCTCCCCTCCGCGGCTGGTCGCGCGTTCGACGGCCCGGGCGAGCGTGGCCCGCTCACCGGCCGGCGCCAACGCCGCATCCAATCTCGTCCACGCGCCGAACGGGCCACCCAATTCCCGGGTGATGGGAATTGGGCCAGATAGCTCTGCCTCGATGGCGCGTCCCGGGTATCTCGGTCATCATTCGGGCGGACGTTCAATTCGGCGCGGAGGTACGAGTGACAGGCGAAGTCGGGACAGGCGAGGCTGGACTTTCCGAGGCTGAGTTGTCGGAGCTGATCGAGCTGCTCCGTGCTCTCATTCGGATCAGGAGCGTCAACCCGCCCGGCGACGAGATAATCGCGGCGCGGTACCTGGAGCAACTGCTCGCCGATGAGGGCATCCCGTCCACGGTCGTCGAGCCGTTCCCCGGCCGGGGCTCGATCGTCGCCCGCGTCCGCGGCGACGGCACCGGCGGCGATCCGCTGCTGCTTCTCTCGCACCTCGACGTCGTGCCCGCGGAGCCGGCCGGCTGGACCCACGACCCGTTCGGCGGCGATCTGGTGGACGGTTACGTCTGGGGCCGTGGCGCGATCGACATGAAGAGCATGGTGGCGATGGAGGTGCAGGTCATGCGCCGCCTGGCCCGCGCCGCCCGCGAGGCGGGCCGCGATCCCGCCTCGGATCCGATCCCCGGCCTCCGTCGCGACGTCATCTTCTGCTCCTCCGCAGACGAGGAGGCGGGCGGCTGGCACGGCGCCGACTGGCTGGTCAACGAGCACCCCGATTGGCTGCAAGCCGCAGGCGCGCTGAACGAGGCCGGCGGCATCTCGACAGCCTACGGCGGCGTCCGCTTCTATCCGATCCAGGTGGCGGAGAAGGGCTTCGTCGTCTACAAGATCCACGTCAAGGGTCGCTGGGGCCACGGCTCCGTCCCGACCCCGGACAACGCCGCGGTCCTGGCCGCTCAGATCGTGACGCGGCTGGCGGAGCCGGGGCCGGTGCGCCTCACCGAGCCCATCGCGGTTTCGCTGGCGCGGGCAATCCCGCATCTGACGGCCCGCGCTGCCGGCGCGATCCGCGGCCTCATGCCGCGCCCGGATGGCCCCAACGGCCCGACCGCACCGGAGCCGAGCGCGATCGAGGCCACGCTCCGAGACCTGTGCGACCCGGTCTTGGCTCGCACCGTCTCGGCCATGATCCACGACACCGTTTCCGTCGGCATCATCGCGGCCGGCGTGAAGTACAACGTCATTCCGGGCACTGCCTACATCGAGATCGACTGCCGGACGCTGCCCGGAACCGACGAGGCGGCCATGCGCGAGGAACTGCGGCGGCGGATCGGCGAGGAGCTCTGGGCCCGCCTCGAGATCGAATGCGAGCAGGTCGGGCCGTCCGTCTCGGCGCCGCTCGACGGGCCGCTCTACCCGCTCCTCGAGCAGGTCCTGCGCGACCACGATGCCGGCGCGGTACCGCTGCCGTTCCTGGCTCCGTTCGCCACCGATGCCAAGCACCTGGCCCGCATCGGCGTCCCGACGTATGGCTTCTCGCCACTGCGGCTCGCCCGGGACGAAGGGCTGCTGAACCTGATGCACGCCGACGACGAGCGCGTCAGCGTCGAGGCGCTGCGTTTTGGCCTGCCGGTGCTCTGGGACGCCGTCTCCCGCTTCTGCGCCTGAGTCGACCGGCCGCCCGACGATTCGGCCCGAACGACCCGATACCCCTCGTTTGGGTCGTGCCGTGTCGGTGGCCCCAGCCCCAAAAGGACGGGAAAGGCGGGCGGGTTGGCCCCCGATGGGCGGGGTCATGCGGCCCTATCGGCCCCCCATCTAGCTTCCGAAAATAGGTACAAGGCAACAGGTGGGTCCCGCCTCACGCGGTTCGCAGAGTCGGTCTTCGGTTCGTTGCCGCCGTAAGCCCGGCCCGGAGCGCTCCGGCCAGAGCGCAGTGGCGTCTCCAATTCATATCCCGCAACCCCCGGCCAAACTCTGGACGGTCGTGGCTGAACGGTTCCGCTGTCACCGGACGCTCGCGCACGAGGTAGGCGCGTACGTCCGCCGCAGCGCGCGACCGGCGCCAGGACATCCCGGGCCAAACCGGTAACCAAAGGGGCATTTGGATGGTCGTGGCTCAGGTCTCATCTCCCGAGGTAGCGGACGCGGGCGCTCGCTTCCTCGCCGAGGTGGGCGCGAAGACCGCAGGCGTCTCGCGCCTCGAGATGTGCATCCAGTGCGGCTCCTGCGGAGGTTCGTGTCCCTCCGCCGATGCCATGGATCACACGCCGCGCGGGCTGTTCGCACTCATCCGCGCCGGCGAGCGCGACGAGGTCCTCCACAGCAACACACCGTGGATGTGCCTCTCCTGCTACCACTGCGTGGTTCGCTGCCCGCAGGACATTCTCATCACGGATGTGATGTACGCCCTCAAGGTCATCGCCGAGGAGGAGCACACCTATCCGAACAATGTCGCCCCGGATTTCGCGGGCGTCTTCGTCGGCCAGGCCAGGCGCTTCGGGCGCAGCTGGGAGATGGGCCTCACAGCGCGCCACTACCTGCGCCATTACATCCTGCGGCTGCCGCGGATGACGCCGATGGCCCTGGGCCTCTTCCGTCACGGTCGGATCGGGCTCCTGCCGCACCAGATCCACCAGAAGAAGCAGCTGCAGGCGATCCTTCGGCGCGCCGATGAGCTGGAGCGAGCCCGATGACCAACTACCTCTACTACCCGGGCTGCTCCATGGAGGGCAGCGGTCGCTCCTATCGTGAGTCGCTCGAAGGGATCTGCGAGCCCCTCGGGATCACCTTCGAAGAGATAAACGACTGGAACTGCTGCGGGGCCACCGAGTACGTGAGCCTGAGCACGACTCCGGCGTACGCCATGATCGCTCGCAACCTGGCCATCGCCGCCGGCGAGAAGAAGGGCACCGAGCCCCTCGTGGCCGCCTGCAGCGCCTGCTATCTCAACCTGGCCAAGACGGATCACTACATGGGCCAGCAGCCCGCCCTCAACGCCCGCATCAATGACGCGCTCGGCGCCGGCGGGCTGCACTACGACCCGGGCACGATCAAGGTCCGCCACCTCCTCGAAGTGATCCTCAACGACGTCGGCCTGGACAAGGTCAAAGCCGCGGTCAAGAAGCCTCTCACCGGCCTCAAGGTCGCACCCTACCTTGGCTGCATGGTTCCCCGTCCGGACGTGGACGGCGCCTACACCAACCACGAGCAGCCGAACGATCTCGACCGCCTGCTTCGGGCCCTCGGCGCCGACGTCGTGGACTACCCGCTCAAGACCGAGTGCTGCGGCGGCCACATGACCCAGGTCGCCCCCAAGGTAGGCCTGGAGCTGATCCGGCGCCTGGTGGCGGAAGCCGAGAAGCGCGAAGCCGTGATGATGGTCACGGTCTGCCCGATGTGCCAGATCAACATCGACGCCTACCAGGGCGAGATGAACGCCATGTTCCACACCCATTACAAGATGCCGATCGTGTTCTTCACCCAGCTCATGGCTGTGGCCTTCGGCGTCGAGCCGGGCAAGGCGGGAGTCGGGCGCGAATACACCAACGCGAAGAAGACCCTGGTTCAGGCCCTGAAGGCGGCCCCCGAGCTGACGCTCGCAGCCGCCGGGGTCGCACCTGCCGCGCGCAAGCCCAGGCCCGACAAGCGGGCTCTGCCGATGCCGCGGATGGCCGACAGCGAGGTCGAGGAATGACCGCCGAGCACAATCACCTGCCGATCGAGGGCGAGATCCGGATCGGCGTCTACGTCTGCCACTGCGGCAGCAACATCGCGGGCGTGGTGGACGTGACCGAGGTCACCCGATGGGCGGCCGAGAACCTGCGCGACCAGGGCGTGGTCGTCGCTCGCGACTACAAGTTCATGTGCTCCAGCCCCGGCCAGGAGCTCGTGACCGACGACATCAAGAACCTCGGCCTCAACCGCATCGTGGTCGCCGCCTGCTCACCGCACCTCCACGAGAACACGTTCCGAACGGCCACCGCCCGGGCCGGCCTGAACCCGTACCTATGCGAGTTGGTCTCGATCCGCGAGCAGGACTCGTGGGTCCACACCGACAAGGCCGCCGCCACCGCCAAGGCCAAGGCCATCCTGGCCGGCGGCGTCGAGCGGGTCCGCCGCAACGAGCCGCTCTCGCCGATAAGAGTGGACATCAACCCGGCCACCCTGGTCGTGGGCGGCGGCATCGCCGGCATCAGCGCCACCCTCGAGATCGCCGACGCCGGCTTCAAGGTCTACCTCGTCGAGAAGGACCCCTCGATCGGCGGCCACATGGC
>PMIQ01000066.1 GCA_003157175.1 Chloroflexota bacterium | reverse complement strand
GTTCGGCGACTCGCTGACCTTCACTGCGACCGTGAGCGGTGCCGGCGGCACCCCGACCGGAACGGTCCAGTTCCTCGATGGATCTACGCCGCTTGGCTCGCCCGTAACCCTCGTGGCAGGCGTGGCCACCTACCAGACCTCGACTCTGACTGTCGGGAGCCATACCATCCACGCCAACTACGGTGGCGATGGCAACTACGCCGCCAGCAATAACAGCCTCAGCCAGGTTGTCAGTGGCGGAGCCACCAGCCACACCAGCCTCGGCACCTCTGGCAGCCCATCGACCTACGGCACCTCGGTCACCTTCACTGCGACCGTGAGCGGTGCCGGCGGCACCCCGACCGGAACGGTCCAGTTCCTCGATGGATCTACGCCGCTTGGCTCGCCCGTAACCCTCGTGGCAGGCGTGGCCACCTACCAGACCTCGACTCTGCGCGCCGGCAACAACTCGATAACCGCCGTGTACTCGAGCGACTCGGCTTACGGCGCAAGCACGAGCAGCGTAGTCACCCAGACCGTCACCGCGGTCGCGCCGACCGCGCCCCTCACCGTATCCGGCGTCGGGCTCGACACCGCGGCCCAGATCAGCTGGAAGGCGCCGACCAGCGACGGCGGCAGCCCCATCACCTCCTACATCGTCACCAGCACTCCGGGCAGCAAGCACTGCAACCCGGTCTGGACGAGCGGCACCCTCACCTGCAAGGTCACCGGCCTCGTTAACTACACCCCCTACACCTTCACCGTGACTGCCGTCGCGAACCTCACCGGCCCGGCCTCCGCCGCCTCGGCGAAGGTCGTCCCGCGCAACGGTGCCACCTACGTCGCGCTGACGCCCAACCGAATAATCAACACCGTCACCGGTCTGGACTGCCCCGGCGCGACACCGACTCCTCTGACTGCCAACCTCGGCGTCAACTTCCAGGTCACCGGCCTCAACCCGAGCGACCCGACCATCAACGTCCCCACGGGCGCCTCGGCCGTCACCGGCGTCCTGAGTGTCTCGAACGAGACGACGGCTGGCTTCCTGGCCTTGATGCCGGTCGCCGCGAACGTCTCCCTCACCAGCACCATCAACTTCCCGATCGGAGACGCCCGGTCCACCGGCGTAACCGTCCCGCTCAGCTCGACCGGAGGGCTGGGCGTGCTCTACGGCGCCACCAGCGGCACGGCCGACTTCACCTTCGACGTCACCGGCTACTTCGTCGTGGGCACGTCGTACGCGACGTACTTCACGTTGACCCCCGGCCGAATCCTCGACACCCGAACCGCGACCGGCGGTCACAAGTCTCCGGCGGTGGCCGGCACGGCTTTTGCCTTCCAGGTGACGGGGCTGGCGGGCACGAACGTGCCCTCGGCGGCCGTCGCCGTCACCGGCACGCTGACCGTCACCGGTCAGACCAAGCCGGGCTTCCTCACGCTTGGCCCCGAATTGCTCGGCGCGCCGCCCACGGCTTCGCTGTACTTCCCAGTCAATGACAACCGCGCCACGGGTCTCACGATCAAGCTCAGCAACGGCCTCAACGGCGCGGGCCAGAAGACTCTGTCGGTCACGTACACCTCCTCGACGGCGGGAGCAACCGCGAACGTCATCTTCGATGTCACCGGCTTCTTCGTGCCGGGCACCGCCGGCGCCATGTACGTGCCGCTCACTCCCTACCGGATCCTGGACACCCGCAAGAAGCTCGGCCTGCCGGGGTCGCTGATCGCCTTCAGGGGCGTCAGCTTCCAGGTCGCCGGCAAGGGCGGCGTTCCGGCCAGCGCGGTCGCCGTCACGGGCACGCTCACGGTCACGAACCAGAAGGCTCTCGGCTATCTGTCGCTGACCAAGACCGCGACCAATAGCCCGAAAACCTCGACACTCAACTTCCCCAAGGGCGACAACCGGGCCACGGGAGTCACGGTGCCGCTCGGCGGAGGCAAGCTCGGGATCGTGTACGGAGCATCGCCCTCGACGATGACCTGCGACGCCATCTTCGACGTCACCGGCTTCTTCGTGCAGTAGGCACGCCACCAGCCGCATACGCGAAGGCCCCGGCAAACGCCGGGGCCTTCCGATTCAGGCGAGTGGCGGCGCTTGGGTTGGCCCGCCAAGCGGGCGCCCGTCACGCGGCCCGGTCAGGCCGTGAGCCCGGGCAGCACCTCGCGACCGAAGAGGTCGATCCAGGCCGCCTGGTTCCGGCCGGCGTTGTGCAGGTAGATCTGGTCGAAGCCCAGGTCGAGGAACTTCTGGATCTCACGACGGTGGACCTCGGGGTCGGCCGACATCAGCATCCTGCCGCTGAAGTCCTCGGGCCGGACGAGAGTCGCGATCTGCTCGAAGTCCTTGGGCGAGCGAATGTCTTGCTTTGGGAACCGCATCCCGCCGTTGGGCCATTCTGCGACGGCGTTCGCCACCGCCTCGGCGTCGGTTTCGGCCCAGGAGAGGTGGAGCTGCATGATCTTCGGCATCGTCGCGGGGTCTTTGCCGGCCTCGCGCGCTCCCTCGGCGAACTTGGCGAAGATGCCCTCGATCTTCTCTTCCGGGGCCCCGACGGTGATGATCCCGTCGGCGAACTGGCCCGTCCGCTTCGCTGTCACCGGACCGGCCGTGGCGATGTAGATGGGCGGCGCCTTCTCCGGCAGGGTCCACAGGCGGCAGGTCTCCATCTTGAAGAAGCGGCCGTCGTGCTTGACGTCCTTGCCGCCAAAGAGCTTGGAGATGATCTCGATCGCCTCGAACATGCGGTTGATGCGCTCCGGCGCCTCGGGCCAGTAGCCGGCCACGACGTGCTCGCTGAGGGCCTCGCCGGATCCCAGTCCCAACCACGTGCGGCCGGGGTACATGACCTCTAGAGTCGCCGCGGCCTGGGCCACGATGGCCGGATGCATCCGAAATGACGGGCACGTCACGCCCGGCCCCAGGTCGCCCCTGGTCCGCGCGCCCGCGACCGCCAGAACTTCCCACACGAACGAAGCCTGGCCCTGGCGCGGGATCCACGGCTGGAAGTGATCGGCCGCCATGACGCCCGAGAAGCCGGCGGCGTCGGCCCGAGCGCACAGCTCCAGGATCTCCGCCGGCCCGAACTGCTCGAGCATCGCCGCGTATCCGATCTTCGCCTGCGCCATCTCGTCTCCTTCGCTCGACCGCCGCGGTCGACCGCTCCGCTAGTCTCCCCCGAACCGCTCGAACACCTTGCTCGGGCGAAGCCGGAAGGTCACCCGGCGTTGGGCGGCGAAGCCGGCGATCTGTCTCTCTGCTGCCGCCTGGTCGGGCTCGTAGCGCTTCGCCAGGGCGGTAATGACCGCCTGGCCGACCTCCGGATCGTCGTCGATCTCCACCTCGCCGCGCAGGTCGACGTAGTCTTCGCCGTCCACCACGATGATCGAGACACGGCGGTCGCGCGCCAGGTTGCTCGGCCAATGCCGCCCGACCCGGCTGTTGAAGACGATCGTGTCGTCTTCGAGCCGATACCAGACGACCGCCTGGAATGGGCTGCCGTCGGCGTTGATAGTGGCGACCACGGCAAGCCGGGGCGCCTCGAGGAATCGGCGGGCGGCCGGCGAAAGAGTGGGGGAGGGCGAAGTGGGCGGGTCGAGGGCGGTCATCGGTCTCGTGCGCTACGGGCCTGGGTCGCCTCGATGGTAGCGCCGACCGCCGTCGAACGCCGGAAACGCCCGGGCGCGGCGACCGCAGGCGGCGCCGCTCCGCTACTAGCGACTCGAGGCCGCTCGCGGGTTGACGGCCGCGTCCCAGCCGGCCGCCTTCGAGACCACCAGCGTCAGCCTGTCCGCATCGCAGAAGTGCCGCGGCTGAAGCGGAGTGCGGGCGGACCGGCCGAGCAGGTAGCCCTGGCCGAAGTCGACCTCTCGATCCTGGAGGGCCAGCAGGTCGCGGCGGTTCTCGATCCCTTCCGCGATGGTCTTGGCTCCGATGCGGCGGCTGAACGAGACGAACGCCTCGACCAGAGCCTTCTTCGCCTCCGCGTCCTTGTTGCCGATGCCCTGGACTATCTCCTTGTCGATCTTGATGATCGTCGGCTCCAGGGCCGCGATGACGGTGAAGCTCGCGTAGCCCGCGCCGGCGTCGTCTATGGCGAAGCCGAAACCGAGGCGCCGAAGTGCTCGGACCTGCTTCTTGAGCCGAGGAACATCGTCGAAGGCCTGCTGCTCGGTGCACTCGACGATGATCTGGTTGGGCGAAAGGCCTGCCGCTCGAACCCGCTCGGCGAACGCCGCGGCCTCGAATTGCGGTGACAGCAGGCTGATCGGCAGGAGGTTGACCCCGAACCTCATCATGTCGCCCGAGGGACCCGCTGCGGCGACCGCGGCGATCCGACTCAGCGTTGCGTCGACGATGAAATTGTCGAGCTCGATGGGGCGGTTGGCCTTGAGCGCCGATTCCACGACATCGCCGATGGTCTGGCAGCCCATCCCGGGGCTCAGGCGGAAGAGGCACTCCCACTCGTGCGCCTTCAACGTCTCGAGGTCCACGATCGGCTGGAACTCGACGTGGTGCTCGTGGCAGGCGAAGAAGAGCGACATCACCTTGCGGCTGGCGATCTC
>PMIQ01000039.1:29783-34859 GCA_003157175.1 Chloroflexota bacterium | reverse complement strand
CCGTCGATCATGATCGAGTTCAGCGAGACCGTGGTCTTGACGCCATACGGGCGAGTGAGCTCGGAGCAGGCCCGCATCATCGGCACCGGGCCGATGGCGAAGACCTCGTCGATGCCACCGGCCTCGCACAGTTCCTTGAGTGCCTCCGTCACGAAGCCCGGGCGGCCGTAACTGCCGTCGTCCGTGCAAACGATCACTTCGCCCGTGGCGCGCAGCTCGTCCTCGTAGATGACCCACTCCCGAGATCGCCCGCCGATGACGCTCGTGACCTTCACGCCATTCGCGGCGAGGGCCTGGGCGATGGGGTAAATGACGGCCGTTCCGACGCCGCCGCCGACGCAGACAGCATGGCCGCTCTCCAGGAGATGGGTGGGATTGCCCAGCGGCCCAGCGATGTCCGTGATGGCGTCCCCGACTGTCAGAGCGGTCAGGTCGTGGGTGCTCTTGCCGATCGCCTGGATCACCAGGGTGATCGTCCCGGCCGACCTGTCCACGTCGGCGATCGTCAGCGGGATGCGCTCCGCGCCCGGCCCGCGGCGAACGATGACGAACTGCCCGGGCCGGCGGATCTCGGCAATTCGGGGAGCCTCGACGACGAGGCGAGTTACGTTCGGCGACAACTGCGCTTTGGCGACTATCGGGTGCATCTCACTCCGGAATGGATGGTTTCGCGGGAATGTTTTGTGATCCAGTATGAATTATAGATATCGTGTCCGCGATCGGCCCCAAGACACACGCCCAGTCTGCCCCAAGCGTCGGGCCGAAGGTCATATCGTGGGAGTCCGGACGGGTAGCCACGCGACCCCGGGCTCGCCGGGCCGGACTACCAGCGCAGGCCCGGTTCCGAGGTGCGACGGATGGCGTTCAGGAGCCTGCTCCCGTCGCCGCCCGGATCGAGCAGGTTCGGTTGCCCCTGGATGATAAGCGTCGGGTGGAGGTCTATCTGGACGAGCCTGCTACCGACGTACGTCAGGTCGGCCACGACGCCTTCCTGGGTCCGCTCGTCGTGAGTCCAGTCGAAGACGAGGTCGCCGAGCGAGTAGAACACGAAGTGGCCGGGGGTTATCTGCTCGAAAGGCCCGACCCAGTGGGAGTGGCTGCCGAGGATCAGGTCGGCTCCGGCGGCGATCATGCGGCGCGCGTCGCTGCGCTGGACCGGCAGCACCGAGTCCGTGTATTCGATGCCCCAGTGCGGCATGACGATGACGATGTTTGCCCCGGCCTTCTTGGCTGCCTTGATGTCGCGCAGGACCGTGGACAAGGAAAACGCCGCCGATCCGGGATGGCCCGGTGCCGCCCAGTAGCTGTACGGGTCGACAAGGTCGTAGGCCAGCACGGCGATGCGCAGGCTCCCAGCCTCCAGCCAGGCCGCTTTGCGGGCGGTCGCCTGGTTGGTGCCGGCGCCGGCATGGGCGATCCCGAGTTGATCCAGGTGGCGAATCGTGTCGAGCACGCCCTTCGTGCCGCCGTTGCCGATGTGGTTGTTGGCCAGACCCGCCAGGTCGATGCCGGCATCCTGCAGCCCCACGAGGAGCGCTGGATCGCCCGTAAATGTGAAGCCGCTCGCGTGATACCTGTATCTGTCAGGTTCGGGCGATTCGAGGTTGACGATGCCCAGGTCCGCGCTCCGGAAGAGGTCTCCGACGGCGCCCGCGTCTCCGGTCCGAGTGCCGGCGACCAGGGACTTGCCGCCCGAGCCGCAGCAGTAGCGCCGCTCGATGATCGCCGTGCCGCCAGCCCAGGCGTAATCGACGCCCTGATGCTTGCTGATCGACTGGTAGAAGACGGCCTTGTCGAGCATGACGTCGCCGCCCGCGGCGATCGTCCACTCCGGAGTCGTGAGAAATGCCGAGGTGACTCCCGGCTCGTCGACCAGCAGCGGCCACATCAGCGGGTCGTGGATGCGAGCTGCGCCGAACAGCTGGAGGTCGTCGATCGCCAGGGCCCGGACATCGGCCGTGACGTCGTCGGCGCGGACCACGCCGATCGTATTTGGGGAGCCCCTGACCAGGTCTCTCACCTGCGCCGGCGCGAGCTCCGTGACCCCGTGCGGTTCCACTCCTAGGAGAGACGCGAGCGGCCCGATGTCTGCGGAGCTGACGGCCAGAACCGCTGAGGTGGGCGCCGGTCCATCGACGGCCGAGAGGCTCCCGCCGCCGATCAGCGCTGCGAGCTGGACGCGCGAGATCGACCGCTCGGGCGACCAGTAGTTCACGATGGGGACCAGCGGCACCGGGAACGGCTGGCTCTGCGGTGAGACCGTCGGGGCGGGAGTCACGAGCTGGGCTATGGGCGTGGCGCTTGGCGAGGCCGATCCTGGAGGCGTCGGCGGCGGGGCGTCGGACGGGGCGTCGGTGCTCTCGGACGCCGCCGGCCCGAGGGCGGCAAGAGCGCCCAGGGTCGCGCTGCAGATGACCGCCAGGGCCGCTACCCCTAACAGCAAACGGAACGAGGCGGGGCGACGGCGTATCACGGGCGAAGACTACCGCACGCCGCTCGTCGCAACCGCGGCGCGCGGACGGGGCGGCGCGGGCCCGGCTCGACGATTGGTCGAAGGCGCTTTCCGAAGGCGGGTCGTGGCCAGAATCTTGGCGGCGGGCCGAGAGTCCCGCCATTTGGGGCCGAAGGGATGCCATCCAGGGACCCATCGTCCCGGTCCCCGGTGCCTCTCGGACGCGAGGCCTGGTCTCGCGCGAAGGTACAATCGCACGGACGTTGTGCGATCCCGTCGCTCGGGCGCTTCCCCCGCCGCCCGCGGCGCGACCAGCCTCCCGCAATCAAGGAGAGAGATCCCGTATGGCCGAAACTGCTAAGCCCCAGATGGCTGCCAAGCGTTACATCTACGCATGGGGCGGCGGCCGGGCCGATGGCAACGGCGGGATGAAGGATCTGCTGGGCGGCAAGGGCGCCGGACTGGCGGAGATGACCAACGCGGGTCTTCCTACCCCCCCCGGATTCACCATCACCACCGAAGCCTGTAACGATTACTTCGCGGCCGGCAAGAAGCTCCCGGCCGGACTCTGGGACGACGTCCTTGCAGCGGTCAAGGTCGTCGAGCGGCAGACCGGCAAGGGCTTCGGCGATGCCAAGAACCCGCTGCTGGTCTCCGTCCGTTCCGGCGCCAAGTTCTCAATGCCGGGCATGATGGACACCGTCCTTAACCTCGGGCTCAACGAAACGACCCTCCAGGGCCTCGTCGTCTTCACCGGCAACGAGCGCTTCGGCTGGGATGCGTACCGTCGCTTCATCTCGATGTTCGGCCGCATCGTCCTCAACGTCCCGCCGCGCCTGTCCAAGGACAAGGACGGCAAGGAAGTCGAGTACAACCGGTTCGACGAGGCGCTCGACGCCGCCAAAGCCACCCACGGCAAGGATGCCAAGGACACCGATCTCAACGTCGCCGACCTCAAGAAGCTCGTCGCCACGTACAAGAAGATCGTCAAGGACCAGATGGGCCGCGCCTTCCCGGACGACCCGAACGAGCAGCTGGACCTGGCCATCAAGGCCGTCTTCGCGTCCTGGTTCGGCAAGCGCGCCAACGACTACCGCAACAGCCAGAAGATCGCCCACGACCTCGGCACCGCCGTCAACGTCGTGACCATGGTCTTCGGCAACATGGGCGACGACTCGGGCACCGGCGTCGCCTTCACCCGCAACCCCAACACCGGCGAGAAGGTCCTCTTTGGCGAGTACCTGGTCAACGCCCAGGGCGAGGACGTCGTCGCGGGCATCCGCACTCCGTCCCCGATCGCGGCGCTGGCCCAGGACATGCCCAAGGCCTACGCCGAGTTCAAGAAGATCGCCGAGAAGCTCGAGAAGCATTACCGCGACGTCCAAGACCTCGAGTTCACGATCGAGCGCGGCCGCCTCTACATGCTCCAGACCCGCAGCGCCAAGCGAACGGCAGACGCGGCGGTGCGGATCGCGATCGACATGGTCAGCGAGAAGCTGATCACCAAGGAAGAGGCAGTCGCTCGCATCGAGCCCGCCCAGGTGGACCAGCTCCTGCGCGACCAGTTCGACCGCGACGCCCGCAAGGCCGCCAAGCGGGTGGCCAAGGGCCTCAACGCCTCGCCCGGCGCCGCCGTCGGCAAGGTCGTCTTCAGCGCGGATGCCGCTGTGGCCGCCGTCGAGAAGGGCCAGAAGGTCGTCCTCGTTCGCGAGGAGACGTCTCCGGACGACTTCCACGGCATGGCCGTAGCTCAGGGCATCCTGACCGCCAAGGGCGGCGCGACCTCGCACGCCGCGGTCGTCGCCCGCCAGATCGGCAAGCCGTGCGTCTCGGGCTGCGCCGAGCTCGAAGTCAATTACTCGACCAAGTCCGCGACGGCAAATGGCGTGACGATCAAGGAAGGCGACTTCGTCAGCCTCGACGGCTCGACGGGCGAGGTCTTCCTCGGCGCGCTGCCGACGGTCCCCGCCCGGTTCGAGGATCAAAAGGATCTGCAGAAGATCCTCGAGTGGGCGGACAAGATCCGCCGCCTGATGATCTGGACCAACGCCGACAAGCCCGAGGAAGCCGCTCAAGCTCGATCCTACGGCGCCCAGGGCATCGGTCTCTGCCGCACCGAGCACATGTTCCGCGAGGGTCCGCGCCTGGCGATCGTGCGCAGCGCGATCCTGGTCGCCAACGCGGCGACGCGCGCCAAGGCAAAGCTCGCCGCGGGCGAGAAGCTGACCGCGCAGGAGAAGTCCGAGGTCAAGCAGTTCGACGCGGCGATGGCCAAGCTCGAGGCGCTCCAGCAGGGCGACTTCGAGGGCATCCTCACCGCCATGTCCGGACTGCCGGTCGTGATCCGCCTGATCGACCCGCCGCTCCACGAGTTCCTTCCGAACCTGGACGACCAGCTGGTCAAGGTCACCAAGGCCGGCTCCAGGGCGACCGCCAAGGACCTGGAGCTGCTGGCCACGATCAAGTCGATGCACGAGCAGAACCCGATGCTCGGGCTGCGCGGCTGCCGCCTCGGGCTGATGATCCCCGACTTCGTCAAGATCCAGACCCGCGCCATCCTCAACGCGGCCGTTGCCGTGAAGAAGGCCAAGAAGGATCCACGACCGGAGATCATGATCCCGCTC